>JACSRM010000473.1 GCA_014879745.1 Burkholderiaceae bacterium
CAGCGATACCCGTAGGTATCGCGAGGATTTGCAACGCCGCCCGGGCGGCAAAGGCGCGGTTTTATGTGCTGAACAGTGTCGAACACTGCACTAGCTTCGCGCCAATCGCCCGCCGAGCACCGCCGCGCCGGCGAAGCGCGCGCGTGCACCGAGCGCCTGCTCGATGCGCAGCGCCGCGTTCCACTTCGCCATCCGCTCGCCGCGCGCGAACGAGCCGACCTTCAGCTGGCCCGCATTCCAGCCGATCGCGAGGTCGACGATCGTCGTGTCCTCGGTCTCGCCGGATCGGGCCGAGACGATCGTCGAATAGCCGAGTTCGCGCGCCGCGTCGCGGCATTGCTTGGTCTCGGTCAGCGTGCCGCGCTGGTTCGGCTTGAGCAGCACCGCATTGGCCGCACCGGCGGCCGCCGCCTCGCGCAGCAGGCCGGCATGCGAGACGAGGAAATCGTCGCCGACGATCTGCAGCGCTTCCGGCGCGACGCGCGTGAAGCGGGCAAAGCCCTCGGCGTCGTCTTCGGCGAGCGGGTCCTCGATGCTGCGGACAGGATAGCGTTCGCACCAGCGCAGCAGCAGTTCGATCAGGCCGTCGCTGTCGAGCTCGCGCTGCTCGAGGCCGAGCCGGTAGCGACCACCGCGACCGAAGTCGCTCGCCGCGATATCGAGCGCGATGCCGACCTGCGCGCCCGGCTCGAAACCGGCACCTTCGATCGCGGCGACGAGCGTCTCGAGCGCCTGCTCGTTGGTATCGAATGCCGGCCACCAGCCGCCCTCGTCGGCGACGCCGGCCAGCGCCCCGCGCGCCTGCAGCAGCGCACCGGCCTTCGCATAGACCTCGGCGGTCCATTCGAGCGCCTGCGCGAAGCTTGCCGCCTGCGGGCAGACGACCATGAAATCCTGGATATCGACGCGCCGGCCGGCGTGCGCGCCGCCGCCGAAGATCTGGATCTGCGGCAGCGGCAGCAGCGTCGCTTGATCGGAACCAGAAGCGCCGCCGAGATATTCGTAGAGCGGCTGGCCGCGACCGGCCGCCGCCGCGTGCGCCGCCGCCATCGACACCGCGAGCGTCGCATTCGCGCCGAGCCGCGTCTTGTTCGGCGTGCCGTCGAGCGCGGTCAGGCAGGCGTCGAGCGCGGCCTGGTCGTCGGCCGCCATACCGCGCACCGCGCGCGCGATCTCGCCGTTCACGTTCGCGACCGCCTGCAGCACATCGAGCCCGCCGAAAGCCACGCCGCCGTCGCGCAACTCCAGCGCCTCGCGCGCGCCCTTGCTCGCGCCCGAAGGGACGATCGCCCGGCCCGCGGCGCCGCCCGCAAGGTGCACCTCGGCTTCGACCGTCGGCCGGCCGCGGCTGTCCCAGACGCGGCGGGCGTGAACGGCGCAAATTTCGCAATCGGATGTCATGCATCGATCTCCCGGTGCCAGGCGGCGGCGATATCGGCAAGCCGCGCCACCGGCTCGAGCAGCAGGCGGCGCGCCGCGCGCCGCACCGTCTCGCGCTGCGCTTGCGTCGTGATGTACTCGACCGGCGACTTGCCATCGACGCGCGCCAGCAGCAGCCCGGGCAGCAGCGCCGCGGCGCGGCGCTCGACGGCGTCGCGCGGCTCCCAGTCGACGCCCGCCAGATAGGCGGTTGCGAGCGCATCGAAGCAGGCCAGAAATCCGGCCGCGGCGGCCGGATTCCAGAGGCACTTGAGCAGCAGATGATTGGCGCAGAACGCGATATCGAAGGCCGGATCGCCCCACCAGGCGCATTCGGCGTCGAGCAGCAGCGGGCCGCGCGGGCCGACGAGGATATTCTTCGGACTCACGTCGCCGTGCACCAGCGCACGCTGGTTCGCCTGCGTCTGTGCCACGAGCGCGCGCAGCCGCGGCGCAAGGTCGGTGTGTCTGGCGGCCGTCGCGAGCAGATACGGCTCGAGCCGGATATCGAAGAAGATCGCATCGGTGTCGAACTGCGCGGCGAGCGCGGGACGCGCCGCCGAGTGGGCGTGAATCTGCGCGAGCGTCGTGCCCACGGCGCGCGCGGTCGCGGCGTCCGCATGGCCGTCGCGCAGCAGGCCCTTCCAGCCCGGATGGTCGGTCGCCGGCAGATAGCTCATCACGAGCACGCCGAGTGCCGGATGCTGGCCGAGCAGGCGCGGCGTGCAGCCCGGCACGGCCGCATCGGCGATCTGCATCCAGCGCGCCTCGTAGAGGTTGCGCTCGATCGGCGCCCGCCAGTCGGCGCTGACGCGCAAGCGGGGCAGTGCGCGCTTGGCGCAGACCGTGCCGGCGCGCGAATTGTCGATGCGCCAGATATCCGACGATACGCCGCCGGTCAGCGCCTCGCCGGTAAGCGGCGTCGCATCGGCCAGGCCGAGCTCGCGCAGCGCCGCTGCGAACTCCGGCGGCGCCGCCGAAGCGGACGAGCCGGTCATCGCCGCATCCGCGGCCGGTGCCTGCCGGGCTGCGTCACGCCGCGGCGCGGGCCGATTCGGCCAGCTTGACGAGCGCGACGAGCGCCTGATTCACCGGCGTCGCGATGCCGTGCGCCGCGCCGCGCCGCACGATGCTGCCGTTGAGATGATCGATCTCGGTCGGCTTGCCGCGCGCGAGGTCCTGCGCGGTCGACGAAAGCTGTCCGGCCATCGCGGCGGCGATGCCGTCGACCGCCGCAGCGGCCGCCGCGCGGTCGAGCGGATGGCCTTCGGCGCGTGCGACGTCGAGCACCTCCCGCACCACGGCCTGCTGCAGGGTGCGCACCTCGGGCAGCGCGACGAGCCGGCCATACGGCAGTTGCGACAGCGCCGAGATCGCGTTGTAGGCGCAGTTGACGAGCAGCTTGCTCCACAGCTCGCCGACGACATCGGCGCTGATGCGCACCGGCACCTTGGCGGCGGCGAACAGGTCGACGACCGCCTGCATGCGTGCGGCAAGCGCCGCATCTTTCGCTGCCGCCGCGTCGCGCGCGCCAATGACGAGGTCGCCGCGGCCATGGTGGGCGACGACGCCCGGCGCCGGCATCTCGGTCGCGACGTAGACGACGGCCGGCAGCACCGGCTGGCGCACGTGGCGCGCGATGGCGTCGGCGTTGTCGACGCCGTTTTGCAGGCTCGCCACGATCGCGTCGCCGCGCAGCAGCGGCGCGATCTGGCGCGCAATCGCGTCGCTGTCGGCCGACTTGACGCAGACGAGGACGAGGTCGGCCTCGCGCACCGCGTCGAGCGTGGTCGTCGCGGCGATGCGCACCGGCTCGACGCCCGAGGCCCACTGCAGCTGCAATCCGTCGCGTTCGATCGCCTCGACGTGCGCCGCGCGGCCGACGAGCGTGACGCGCCGGCCGGCGCGCGCGAGCATCGCGCCGAAGAAGCTGCCGACGGCGCCAGCGCCGACGACGACGGTGGATTGCAGCGGCGTGTTCATTGCGGTGCAGCCTCCGATATGAAGCTCAGGGTTTGAAATCGCCGCCGAAGCCGACGACGAAGGCGTCGGGCTTCAGATATTTGCGCAGCGCGCCGTTCACGCCATCGAGCGTCGCCGCTGCGATCTGGTCGTCAACCTTCTGCGAAATCGCGAAGGTGCGGCCGAGGTAGAGGTTGTTGGCGAGCGCCGCCGCAAGCACCCCATCCTGCGCGCGGGCAAGGCGGCGCGCCTCGAGCAGGCCCTTCTTCGCGGCGTCGAGTTCGGCTTGCGTGAAGCCGTCCTTCAGCGCGCGCGCGACCTCCTCGCGGAAGTCGGCCTCGACCTTCGGCTGGTTCTGCGGCGCGAAGATCGCCCACGCCTGCCACATCGAGTTCGGCTCGTGGCTGCTC
>JACSRM010000491.1 GCA_014879745.1 Burkholderiaceae bacterium
ACCGACTGGCCGGCGAGGAAGCGCAGCCGGTGGCTGCGCGGCGTCTGCAGGTGCAGCCGCATCGTGTCGGGCGCCAGCAGCGTCGCCGCGCGCACCGTCGCGACGATCGTCTGCGGCGCGATGTCGGCCGGACCGCTCGCTTCGAGCGTCTCGAGCGTCAGCTCGCTGCTCGCCGCGGTATGCGCGCACGACAGCACGTAGCCCTGCGCCTTCTCGGACTGCGACAGCGGATAGTCCGAAGGCATCGTGCGCGCGACCTGGCCGGCGATCACGCGCACCTTGCACATGCCGCAGGTGCCGTTGCCGCAGCCGTAGTTGAGCTTGACGCCGGCGCGCAGCGCCGATTCGAGCAGCGTCAGGTGGCCCTCGACCACGAACTGGTGGCCGCTCGGGCGCAGCGTGACCTGCGCCGACATCACTTTCAACACGTCGTCCATCGCGTCCAGCACATCGACCGGTTCAGTGGCCAGCGCCCGCGCCAGCCCGTCGCTCAGCTGGCGTTCGAGTTCGAGCAGCCGGGGGTCTTCGGCGCCGCCCTGCGCGCGCAGCGCGCGCAATCGCTCGCGCAGCCCAATGACGAGCGCGTGGTAGCGCTGCAGGTGGCGCTGGACGTCGGCGAGTTCGCGGCTTTGCTCGAACAGGCGCTGCGCGAGCACGTCCTGGCTCGGCAGCAGCCGCTCGCGAACGCGCCGGCCGAAGGCTTCCTCGCGGATCTTCGTCGCGCGCTCGAACATGCCCGAGGCTTCGATCTCGGCCTGCGGGTAGAGCTCGAGCAGCCGCTCGGTCGACACCAGGCCGTCGGCGAGCACGATCTCGCCCGCCTGCACGCGCCGCTGCAGCACGCCGCGCGGCACGCCGACGAGCTGCGCCGCGCGCCAGACCGTCACCCATTGCGCCATGCGGCTTCGGCGGCGGGCGCCGCCGTCGCGATGCGGTCGAGGAAGCGCGCGCGGTAGAGCAGCCGCGGGCGCGCCGCGTCGTCGGCGAACGCGCTGCGTTCGTGCAGCACGTTGTGGCCGACGAAGCCCATGCCGGCTTCGAGCCGGGTGCGAAGGATCCACGGCGAGCCGCTCGCGAGCAGCGCTTCGAGGCAGGCGACGGCGGCGCTTGTGGCCGCGTCACTCTTCCATTCGATGCTGCGGGTGCGCGCGGTGTAGCGCATGTGAAGCCTGCCACAGCCGGTGATCGAGAACACCGGCCCGGTCTGCGCCGCGCGGGCGACGCCGCTCTCATCCTCGCGCGCGGGAATGGTCATCGCGTCGGGCTGCATCAATGCGGCGATGTGTCGCGGATCGGCGTCGCGCAGCGCGATGTAGGCGAGTTCGTGGTCGAGCAGCGCCGTCTCGCCGCCGCGCGCCGCCGGCCGCACGCAGTGCAGGATCATCGCGTCGATGCGCCGTGCCTGCGGGTGGTAGTAGCCGTCGGTGTGCCAGCGGATCGCGCGGTCGGTGTACGGGATGAAGCCGCCGCGGTCGTCGCTGCGGTCGGACACGGCAATGCTCGAGATCCCGTCGTCTTCGGCGAGCCAGTTGGCGTCGAGCCGGTGCAATCCGAGCTGGCGGCCGAGGGCGGACGGCAGCGCCTTGTCCTCGCCCGTGTTCGGAGAGCGGTAGAGCGCCATGTTGGTGTGCGCT
Organism: Burkholderiaceae bacterium; assembly: GCA_014879745.1. GTDB lineage: Bacteria > Pseudomonadota > Gammaproteobacteria > Burkholderiales > Burkholderiaceae_C > CAIKUF01. The sequence continues at coordinate 1,635 of JACSRM010000491.1, forward strand.
ATGCGATCGAGCAGCGCGCCGCGTTCGGCGCCACAGAGCGCGCGCGGGTCGGCGACGTCGACGATCAGCGCGCCGATGTCGTGCGCGCGGTGCGCCAGCTTCCAGTCGCGCCAGCGGCGGTACGCCGCGTCGTCGCCGAGGTCGAAGGCGCGCGCGTCGGCGTTGTTCGCAACGGCTGCGGCCGGCATCGCGAGCACGGCGTCAATTCCCGCTCAGCGTCGTGCGCCGCGCGCGCCGCGGCGACGTGTCGTAGAGGTCGCGCATCGCGCCTTGCACGATCGCGACCGATTCGGGTGCCTCGACCGCCATCACCTGATCGACGACCCAGCGTTTGTCCTTCTCGGGCAGCGTCGCCTCCAAGCGATGGCCGAGATAGCGCAGGAAAGCGAAGCCGGGTTCGAAGCCGGCGTCTTCGGCCGCATCCGGCGCGGCGCCGAACTCGGCGTAGTGCTGCATCAGCTCGTTGACGAGATCGATGAAGCTGTCGGCGTGCGAGGGATTCTCCGGCGGCGGCGCGCCGAGCAGTTCGTCCTCGTTGTCCTGCAGCGTGCGCGCCAGATGGCGCACGAACGCGGTCGTGAACTCGATGCGGTCGCCGGGCGCCAAGCGCGCCGCGGCGATGCGGTCGGTGAGCGCGGCGAGGAAGACGAGCACCTCGCGCAGGAACGCGAAGTACGCCGCACCGGGCTCGATCTCGAAGCCGGCGCCGCGCATGCGCTCGAGCATCTGCCGCGCGACGCGCCAGACGATGAACGCCATCGCGCTCGCCTGCTCGGCGGGCGACTTCGCGTCGCCCGGCTTGAACCAATGGCTCTTGACGCGGATCGCCGGCCGGCGCAGGGTCGTGCTCATCGCTCGGGCACCTTCAATACGCGCGTCAGGCGCCGACCGCCGTCGCCGACTTGTGCGGCACGAAGATGCCGCAGCCGACGCGCCGTTCGCCGCCGAGGCCGGATTCGAGAATGCGCAGCGACGCGCCGCGCGTCAGGCCGTCGAGCATCAGGCTGAAGCCGCGCAGCGTGCCGCCTTCGGCTGCCTGCTGGCGGCCGCAGATGCAGCGGCACGGCACGCCAAGCGTCTCGAGCTCGACCGCCATCGCCTCGAGAAAATCGACTTCGTTCGCGTCGCCGGCGGCGACGAGGTACGAGTACAGCGTCGCGTGCGGCAGCAGCTCGCGCAGCCGCGGCGGGCCCAGGCGCAGCGTGTGGCCGCCGATCGAAAGCGTGGCGCCGGCGAGCGCATCGAGTTCGGCGGCGCGCTCGCGCGCGACGCGCAGCATCAGCCGCGAGCGGCCCGACAGCAGCGCGACCTCGCCGTCGGCCGCCGCGACGTTGATGCGGTGCAGCCAGGCGTGGCGCAGATCGCCCAGCCACGGCAGGCGCTGCTCGAGCGCGGCGGCGAGTGCGCGGCGGTGCTCGCGCGGCAGCGCAGTGCCTTGCAGCGTGAAGGCGACGTCGATCATCGACGCGGCAAGCTCTTCGTCCATCGCGTTCACTGGGTTGCCTGCGCGGCGTCGGCCCAGCGCAGCAGGGCCTCGCCCCATTCGCGGGCCGTCACCGGGTCGATGTCGAAGACCGTGAAGCGGCTGCGCTCGCGAATGCGGGTGCGCAGCAGGCTCATGCCGCCACCTTCGAAGTCGACCTGTTGCAGTTCGATCTCCTGCCCGCCGAGCGGGGCGCGCATGCGGGCGAGTGGTACGACGCTTGTCATGGGAACCTTTCCAGTCTGCATTGAGCGCGCCGCCTGCGCCGGGCGTCCATACCCGGTAGGGGTGAGCGGCGGATAGCCCATTCGGGTGATGGCGCTGCACCGTCAACGGTCTATCTTCGGCTGACCGGTGAAACGGCGCGCGCCGGCCGTGCGGCGGCGCCCGGCTGCGCACGCAGCCCGATGATGCACGCATCGGCGCCGCCTTGAAGGAGACACGCGAAATGGCCAAGAAGCCGCATGACACGCCGATGCTCGACCAACTCGAGGGCGGCCCGTGGCCGAGCTTCGTCACCGGCCTGAAGCGCCTGGCGAAGGACAAGGACTATATGGTCGACCTGATGGGCCAGCTCGAGACGTCCTACGAGAACAAGAAGGGTTACTGGAAGGGCGGCACGATCGGCGTCTACGGCTACGGCGGCGGCGTCATCCCGCGCTTCACCGAGCTG
>JACSRM010000290.1 GCA_014879745.1 Burkholderiaceae bacterium
CGCCGTCCACTCCCCCGACTTGCCGCCGCGCTTTTCGAGCACGCGCACGCCATCGATCACCATGCCGCGATCGGCCGCCTTGCACATGTCGTAGATCGTCAGGAGGCCGATCTGCACCGCGGTGAGCGCCTCCATCTCGACGCCGGTGCGGCCGAGCGTCTCGACCTGCGCACTGCAGCGCACGCGGCTCGCGGCGGCGTCGAGCTCGAAGTCGACCGCGACACGCGTGATCGGCAGCGGGTGGCACAGCGGGATCAGCTCGCTCGTGCGCTTGGCGGCCTGGATCGCCGCGATGCGCGCGACGCCGAGCACGTCGCCCTTCTTCGCGCTGCCGCTTTCGATCAGCGCGAAGGTCGCCGGCTGCATGCGGATCGTGCCCTCGGCGCGCGCGACGCGGTGCGTCTCGGCCTTGGCGGCGACGTCGACCATATGCGCCTGGCCCCGGGCGTCGAAGTGGGTCAGGGCGCTCGAGACCTTGGCGGGCTTCATGGATGGAACGAAAGTCGCGGCAAACGGGACAAACGGGAGCAACGCGGCGCTGGCATCATAGCGGCGCGAAGATCGAACGCCTGAATCGGACCGCATGCCGCTGCCTGCCCCCTCCCCACGCCACGAGACCCGCCGGCCGCCGCGCCGGCGCGGGCGGCGCGTCGCGGCGATCGTCAGCGCGGCACTGCTGCTCGGCGCGGTCGCGCCGCCGGCCGCCCTCGCGCAGTCGCCCAACGCGCTGCCCGCGCTCGGCGATTCGGCGTCGGAGGATCTGAGCGTCGGCACCGAGCGCGAAATCGGCATCCAGATCATGCGCATCGTGCGCCGCGATCCGGCGTACCTGGACGATCCGATGCTGCTCGAATATGTCAACGAGATCTGGCAGCCGCTCGTCGCCGCGGCGCGCAAGAACGGCAATATCACCGACGAGATCGACCTGCGCTATACCTTCGAGGCCTTCCTCGTGCGCGAACGCAGCGTCAATGCCTTCGCGCTGCCGGGCGGCTTCGTCGGCGTCCACCTCGGGCTGATCGCGATGACGGTCGATCGCGACGAGCTGGCGGCGGTGCTCGCGCACGAGCTGTCGCACGTGACGCAGCGCCACATCGCGCGCTCGATCGGCGTCAGCAAGCAGGCGTCGCTGCTGGGCATCGTCGCGACGATCCTCGGCGTCCTCGCCTCCAGCCGCATGGGCGGCGCCAGTGGCGGCAATGCCGCCGCCGCCGCCGTCACCGGCGGTCGGGCGGCCACGATCCAGGCCCAGCTCAATTTCTCGCGCGACATGGAGCGCGAGGCCGACCGCGTCGGCTACGGCGTGCTGACCGAGGCCGGCTTTACGCCGGCCGGCATGGCGGCGATGTTCGACAAGCTCGAGAATGCGTCGCGCCTGATGGACGACGGCAACTACCCGTATCTGCGCAGCCACCCGCTGACCGTCGAGCGCATCGGCGAGGCGCGCGCGCGGCTGGGCGGCGCCAACGTGCCGGTGTACACCGGCGACATTCTCGAGCATGCGATCGCGCAGGCGCGCTCGCGGGTGCTGATGGACCCGCGCGTCGAATCGCTGCGCAGGATGCAGGATCTCGACGCCGACGCGGTGCGCGCGCCCGAGGTGCCGGCCGTCGCCGCGCCGCGCAATCCCGATGCGAAGGTCGAGCAGCTGCCCGATGTCGCCGTCTTCGGGATCGGTAGCAGGACGCAGCGGCTCGGCGCGGCGTACGCCAGCGCCCTCGCGTCGACGCTGCTCAAGGATTGGCAGCGCGCCGACCATGCGCTTGGCATCGCGTTCAAGGTCGCCAGCGAGGACGGCAAGCCCGACCCCCGTGCCGAGCGCGCGGTGCGGCTGCTCGCGGTGCAGTCGCTCACCGATCGCGGCGACCTCGACCGGGCGCTGGCGATGCTCGCGCCGCTGCGCGCCGAGATGTCGCGCCCGGTGCTGCTGCTGCAGGCGCAGCTCGCCCGCTCGCTCGGCGCGCGCGATCCGAAGACGGCGCAGGCCGAGCTTCGCGACAGCGAGGACCGGCTGCAGACCTGGGTCGCGAATCATCCGCTCGACGCGTCGGCCTGGAAGGCGCTTTCCGACCTGTGGGCGGTCGACGGCCAGCCGTTGCGCGCGCTGCGCGCCGAGGCCGAGAACGAGTACGCGCTCGGCAACCTGCCCGGCGCGATCGAACGCCTGCGCGCCGGCCAGCGCATGGCGCGCACCGCGAGCGCGTCGGACTATATCGAGGCGTCGGTGATCGACTCCCGGCTGCGCGCGATCAGCGCCGAGATGCGCGCCATCATCGAAGCCCAGCAGAAGGGCCGCGGGCCGGGCGGTTGAGCGGCGCGGCTCAGGATTCGCCGCTGATCACGCCGCCGCCGAGGCAGACCTCGCCGTCGTAGAGCACCGCCGATTGCCCGGGCGTGACGGCCCACTGCGCGGAGTCGAAGTGCAGCGCGAAGCGCGCCGTGGCATCGGCGGCACCCGCGGGCGGACCGAGCCGGCAGACGGCATCCGACTGGCGGTAGCGCGTCTTCGCGGTATAGCGCCCCGCGCCCGGCGGCGCGCCCGCGACCCAGGCCGCATCGTCGGCGACGAGCGTCGTCGACTGCAGCCACGGATGGTCGTGCCCCTGCACGACGTAAAGCACATTGGCCGCCATATCCTTCCTCGCGACGAACCACGGCGCGTGGTCGCCGGCGCCGCGCGGCGCGCCGCGCTCCCGCACGCCGCCGATGCCGATGCCCTTGCGCTGGCCGCGGGTGTAGAACGACAAGCCGACGTGCTCGCCGAGCCGCCGCCCGCGGTCGTCCAGGATCGGCCCCGGCGTCTGTGCGAGATAGCGGTTCAGGAATTCGCGAAACGGCCGCTCGCCGATGAAGCAGATGCCGGTCGAGTCCTTCTTCCTCGCATTGGGCAGGCCGATCTCGGCGGCGATGCGGCGCACCTCGGTCTTCGCGAGGGCGCCGAGCGGAAACAGCGTGCGCGCGAGTTGCGCCTGCGTCAGGCGGTGCAGGAAATAGCTCTGGTCCTTCAGCGCGTCCAGCCCGCGCAGCAGCTCGAAGCGGCCGGGACGTTCTTGCACCCGCCCGCCGCCGGGCGCCGATGCGCCCGACTTGTCATCCCGGCCAGGGGCATCGGCCGGATTCCAGCGAACCCGGGCGTAATGCCCGGTCGCGATGCGCCCGGCGCCGAGCGCCATCGCGTGGTCGAGGAAGGCCTTGAACTTGATCTCGGCGTTGCACAGCACGTCGGGGTTGGGCGTGCGCCCGGCCTCGTATTCGCGCAGGAATTCGGCGAACACGCGATCCCGGTAGTCGGCGGCGAAATTGACGTGCTCGATCTCGATGCCGAGCACGTCGGCGACCGCCGCGGCGTCGACGAAATCGGCGTTCGATGAACAGTATTCGTCGTCGTCGTCGCCTTCCCAGTTCTTCATGAAGACGCCGACCACTTCGTGCCCGTCGCGCTTGAGCAAATGCGCCGCAACGGCCGAATCGACGCCGCCCGAGAGACCGACGACGATGCGCTCCGCTTTCATCGTATCGATTCTAGTGACGGCCCCTGGCCCCGGCCGCGCCGAGCGAGGCCTGAAGGCGGGATCAAGCGCAGCGTTCAGCCGAGGCCGAGCAGCCGCATCGCGTTGCCCTTGAGGATCAGCGGCTGCACCTCGGGCTTGAAGCCGGCGCCGGCGAAATCCTTCAGCCAGCGGTCGGGCGTGATGAGCGGGAAGTCGCTGCCGAACAGGATGCGGTCCTTGAGCAGCGTGTTGGCGTACTGCACGAGTTGCGGCGGGAAGTATTTCGGGCTCCAGCCCGACAGGTCGATCCAGATGTTGGGCTTGTGCATCGCGAGCGAGATCGCCTCGTCCTGCCACGGCCAGCTCGGGTGGGCGACGATGATCTGCATGTCGGGAAATGCGATCGCCACGTCCTCGAGCAGCATCGGGTTGGAGTTCTGCAGGCGCAGCCCGCCGCCGCAGCGCATCCCCGAGCCGATGCCGGAATGGCCGCTGTGGAAGACCGCCGGCAGCTTGTATTCGTTGATCACCTCGTAGATCGGCCAGGCCATCCTGTCGGCCGGCTCGAAGCCCTGCACCGTCGGGTGGAACTTGAAGCCCTTGACCTGGTACTCCTCGACCAGCTTCCTCGCCTCGCGCGCGCCGAACCTGCCCTTGTGCGGGTCGATGCTGCCGAAGGCGATCATGATGTCGCTGTTGGCCATCGCCGCCTCGGCGATCTCCTCGTTCGGAATGCGCCGGCGCCCCATCTGCGTCTCGGCGTCGACGGTGAAGTTGACGAAGCCGATCTTCTGCTCGCGGTAGTACGCGATCGTCTCGTCCATCGTCGGCCGACGACTCGAGCGGAAGTACTTGTCGGCCGCGCGGTCGTACTCCTCGCCGTAGTTGTCGAACGGGTTGCGGCACGACACCTCGAGGTGAGTGTGGGTGTCGATGGCGATCAGGGCGTCGGTCTGCATCACGGAAGGTTCTCCTTCGAGGACGGCGAGTTGCTTATGTTCATTAAGCATATCCTGCAAGTCTGCGATCTTCAAGCCCGACAGTCGATGGAAAGTTACCTAGGGTAATCCCCAATTCTCAGCGTCTATTTAATTACTATCATTAAGTAACTAACCACGAGTCTCCCATGCCAACTTCTTCCGTCCCGGACCAGGAATCGATTCAGGTCGAGCACCGCGGCGCGGTGCTGCATCTGCGGCTGAACCGGCCCGCCAAGCGCAATGCGCTGAGCGACGCACTCGTCGGACGCCTGCAGGCGGCGGTTGCCGATCTGCCCGAAGGCACGCGGGCGGTCGTGCTGTCCGGCGCCGGCGAGCACTTCAGCGCCGGACTCGACCTCGGCGAACTCGGCGAACGCAGCGTCGCCGAGGGCGTGATGCATTCGCGCATGTGGCACGCGGCGTTCGAAGCCATCGAGTTCGGCCGGGTGCCGGTGATCTCGGTCCTGCACGGCGCGGTCGTCGGCGGCGGACTCGAACTTGCCAGCGCGACCCACATCCGCATCGCCGAGCGCAGCGCGTTCTACGGCCTGCCCGAGGGCCAGCGCGGGCTGTTCGTCGGCGGCGGCGGATCGGCGCGCATTCCGCGCCTGATCGGCGCCGCGCGCATGGCCGACATGATGCTGACCGGGCGCGTCTACGACGCCGTCGAAGGGCTGGCGATCGGCCTGTCGCAATACCTGGTCGACGACGGCGCGGGTCTCGCGAAGGCGTTCGAGCTGGCGGCCAAGGTCGCCGCCAACGCGCCGCTGTCGAACTTTGCCGTCATCCATGCCCTGCCGCGCATCGCCGACATGGGACGCAGCGAGGGCCTGTTCACCGAGTCGCTGATGGCCGCCATCGCGCAGGGCGACGACGCCGCCAAGAGCCGCATGCGCGCCTTTCTGGAAGGCAAGGCGAACAAGGTCAACCGGTCATGAGCGGCGCCGACACCCGCTATCGCGCGCTGCGTCTGGGGGGGTCGCTGGCGGCGCAGTTCGAGCTGCGACCCGACGGCGCGACGGTCGTGCGCTCGACCGAGGCGCTCGCGGCATATCCGGCGCGCCTGACCGACCGGCTGCTGCACTGGGCCGCGCTGGCACCCGAGCGCAGCCTCGCCGCCAAGCGCGTCGACGGTGGTGCGTGGCATCACCTGTCGTACGGCGCGGCGCTGGCGAATGCGCGCGCCATCGCGCAGGCGCTGATCGAGCAGGGGCTGTCCGCCGAGCGGCCGATCGCGATCCTGTCCGACAACGATCTCGAACACCTGCAGTTGATGCTGGGGGCGATGCTGGCCGGCGTTCCGTACGCGTCGGTCTCGCCCGCCTACTCGCTGCTGTCGCAGGACTTCGGCAAGCTGCGCCACATCCTGAACATGCTCACGCCCGGCCTCGTCTTCGCGTCGGACGGCGCCTATGCGAAGGCGATCCTGGCGACGGCCGCGCCCGACGCCACGGTCGTGCTGACGCGCGGCAGCGTGGAGGGCCGGGCCACGCTCGCGTTCGCCGAGCTGCTCGCGGCGCGGCCGACGGCGCAGGTCGATGCCGCGCACGCGGCGGTCGGGCCGGATACGATCGCGAAATTCCTGTTCACGTCGGGCTCGACCAAGCTGCCCAAGGGCGTGATCAATACCCAGCGCATGCTGTGCGCCAACCAGCAGCAGATCCTGCAGTGCTTTCCGGGGCTCGCCGAGGAGCCGCCGGTGCTCGTCGACTGGCTGCCGTGGAACCACACCTTCGGCGGCAACCACAACGTCGGCCTAGCGCTCTACAACGGCGGAACGCTCTATATCGACGAGGGCAAGCCGGTGCCGGCGCTGGTCGGCGAGACGCTGCGCAACCTGCGCGAAGTCGCGCCGACGATCTATTTCAATGTACCCAAGGGCTTCGAGGAGATCGCCAACGCGCTCGAGACCGACGCCGTGCTGCGCGAGCGCTTCTTCTCGCGCGTGAAGATGCTGTACTTCGCCGGCGCCGGGCTGTCGCAGCCGGTGTGGGACAAGCTCGACCGCATGGCCGAGCTTGCCTGCGGCGAGCGCATCCGCATGCTGACCGGCCTCGGCATGACCGAGTCGTCGCCATTCGCGATCTGCGCCAACGGCCCGGTCGTGCGGTCGGGCTGCGTCGGGCTTCCGGCGCCGGGTGTCGAGCTCAAGCTGGTGCCGGTCGACGGCAAGCTCGAGGTGCGCTACCGCGGCCCGAATATCACCCCCGGCTACTGGCGCGCTCCCGAACAGACGGCCGAGCACTTCGACGCCGAAGGCTGGTATGCGAGCGGCGACGCGCTGAGATACGTCGACCCGCAGGCGCCGCAGCTCGGCCTGATGTTCGACGGCCGCATCGCCGAGGATTTCAAGCTCTCGACCGGCACCTTCGTCTCGGTCGGCCCGCTGCGCGCGCGCGTGATCGCCGCCGGCGACCCCTGCGTGCAGGACGTCGTCGTCACCGGCCTGAACCGCGACGATGTCGGAATCATGATCTTCCCGCGCATCGACAGCTGCCGCGCGCTGTCGGGCCTGCCGGCCGGCGCGCCGCTCGCCGCGGTGCTCGAGGAGGCGCCGGTGCGCCACTTCTTCCAGAAGCTCGTCGACCAGATGTACGCCGCCGGCACCGGCAGTGCGACGCGCGTCGCGCGCGCGCTGGTGCTCGCCGTGCCGCCATCGATCGACCGCGGCGAGATCACCGACAAGGGCTCGATCAATCAGCGCACAGTGCTGGCGCAGCGCGCCGAACTGGTCGAGACGCTGTACGCCGGCAGCGACCCGTCGATCTACCTGCCGCGGTTCTGAACGAGGATCCGCACCGAACCCCCACCCAGTGGCGCACCGAGCGCGCGCCGCGCAACCCTCGACCGCCGACATGAATATCCACGGACAAGCCGCCCTCGTCACCGGCGGCGCCTCGGGCCTCGGCGCGGCGACCGCGCGCGAGCTTGCGCGCCGCGGCGCCCGCGTCGCGATCCTCGACCGCAACGGCGCCGGCGCACGCGCGCTGGCGGTGGAGATCGGCGCCGCGAACGCGATCGGCATCGATTGCGACATCACCTCGGCCGACAGCGTCGTGCAGGCGCTCGAGACGGCGCGCGCCGCGCACGGCGTGGCACGCTTGCTGATGAATATCGCCGGCATCGGCACCGCAAGGCGCATCGTCGGCAAGGATGGCGCCGCCGCGCCGCTCGAGGACTTCCGCCGTGTCGTCGAGGTCAACCTGATCGGCACCTACAACGTGACGCGCCTCGCCGCGGCCGAGATGCTGCGCCAGGAGCCGCTGGCCTACGGCGAGCGCGGCGTCATCGTCTGCACCGCATCGGTCGCCGCGTTCGACGGCCAGGTCGGGCAGGAAGCGTATGCCGCGTCCAAGGGCGGCGTGGTGTCGATGACGCTGCCGCTGGCGCGCGATCTGGCGCAGTTCGGTGTGCGCGTCTGCACGATCGCGCCGGGGCTCTTCCTCACGCCGCTGATGGCCGAGTTGCCGGCGCCGGTGCAGGAGTCGCTCGCGGCGAGCATCCCGTTCCCCAAACGCCTGGGCAAACCCGAGGAGTTCGCCCACCTCGCGGCGTCGATCGTCGAGAACGTCGCCTTGAACGGCGAGGTCATCCGCCTCGACGGCGCGCTGCGCATGGCGCCGCGCTGAGGGCCGCGTCCACTGGCGGACCGGATCCGGTGCAAGGCAGCAACGCGTATATGCCGGGAACGCTGGCCGAGGTCAGCGTCGCGGCCGCCTCCACTTCCAAGCCCGGTGGCGGCGGGGCGGGGGTCGACACTTCGCGGCTGACCCACCTGACCGGCTACGCCGCGTCGCGCGCCGCGATCCGGCTCAGGAAGACGTTCCAGCAGCACCTCGGGCCGCTGCAGCTCAGGACGGTCGAATTCTCGGTGCTCGTCCTCGTGGCGTCGAATCCGCGCCTGAACCAGAAGCAGCTCGGCGAGGCGCTCGAGCTGTCGGCGCCGAATCTGGCCCTGATCCTCGACCGGCTCGCCGCTCGCGGCCTCGTCGAGCGTGTGCGCAGCCAGATCGACCGGCGCTCCCAGCAACTGCATCTGACGCCGGCCGGGCGCGACCTGACGGCGCGCGCCGAGGCGATCGCGGCGACGATGGAGAACGAGACCTTGGGCGTGCTGTCGAACGGCGAGCGCGCGCTGCTGATCGAACTGCTGCTGAAGGTGGCGCGCGGGCGCCCGGCGAGCCGCTGAGCCGGGCCGGCCTGCGCGCAGGGCGCTGCGCCGGCGGCCGACAGGCGCCCGGCCGTCATTCGGTTCGCGGTATCGGCGCGGCCGGGCGCAATGCAGCGTCGAGCTGGGCGCGAACCGCTTCGACGCCCGCCGCATCGACCGTCGCGCCGGCCAGCCAGTGGTCCAGCTCCATGCGCGCCATCCGGGCGTCGCCAGCGCACAGACTGGCGATGCCCCGCGCGTATGCGGCCACAGCCTCGTCCCGATGCCCGCCGAGCAGGCAGGCCAATCCGAACCGCAAGGTCCAGTTTCCGGACGGGTCGGCCGCGGCGGCGCGCTCGAATCCGCGCCGCGCGCTCTCGAAGTCGCCGCGCGCCAGATCGAGCAGCGCCGCCGACCCCAGCGCTGCGGCGGAGTCCGGTGCGAGCGCCGCAACGGCGGCGATATCCCGCTCCGCCGCGTCGATCCGTCCGTCCAGCAGGCAGGCCTCGGCGCGATCCGCCAGCGGCGATGGATCGTGCGACGCCTGCGCGACGGCGAGGTCGAGATCGTCGGCGGCCCCGGCGCCATCGCCGAGGCCGTAGCGCGCGATGCTCCGCGCGGCGCGCAGCGCGCCGTTGTCGGGTAGCTGTTCGACCGCCCGGTCGTAGTCGGCCGCGGCGGCCTCGAAGCGCCCGGCCCACATGTGTAGCGAGGCGCGCTGCCAGCGCGCCGCGGGCCGATCCGGCCAGCGCAGCAGCAGGTCGTCGAGCACCTGCATCGCCTCGGCATCGCGCTGCTGCTCGCGCAACAGCGCAGCGAGCTTCTCCGCCAGCTCCGCGTCCTGCGGCGCGAGCCGGATGGCGCGCCGCAGGTCGTCGATCGCACCCGCGGCATCGCCCAGCGCGCCGCGCGCCTCGGCGCGGCTGGCCAAGCCGAGCGCATCGACCCGCCCGGTTTCGATCGCAGCATCCAGATCGGCCCGCGCCTCGGCGTGGCGGCCGAGGCGCAGCCGGGCGATGCCGCGCGCCAGGTGCACCGAACCCGGATCGACACCGGCGGCCAGGGCCTGGTCGAAATCGGCTTCGGCGGCGCCGGGTTCGCCGGCATCGAGACGGGCGCAGCCGCGCCAGAACGGGAGGTTCGCGTCGGTGTCGCCGCGCGCGAGCGCGGCGTCGAGATCGTCCATTGCGCCGGGTTGTGACAGCCGCGCCCGGGCGATGCCGCGCCAGCGGTAGACGAGCGCGTCGTCGCGCCCGAGTTCGATCGCGGCGCTGAGGTCGCGCTGCGCATCGGCCAAGCGCTCGAGCCCGAGGTGGGCTGCGCCGAGCAGGGTGTAGGCGGCCGCCGCATCCGCGCCGCGCCGCAACGCCTCGGCGGCGTCCTGCTCGGCCGCCGCCGGCTGTTGCAGGTCGATGCGGACGGCGGCACGCGCCAGCCACGCCTGAGCGGGCGGTTCCGGCCTTGCGATGGCGGCATCCAGATCGGCCAGGGCGGCTATCAGTTCGCCATTCCCGGCGCGCAGCCCAGCGCGCCAGAAGTAGACGAGCGCATCGTCGCGGCCGAGCCGGATCGAGGTGTCGAGGTCGGTCTCGGCCTCGCGCAGGCGCCCCTGCGCCTGGCGCGCCAGCGCGCGCACCGAATGCGCCACGGCCGCCGCTGCGGGATCGGCAATCGCCGCTTCGGCGTCGGCGGCCGCCGCGTCGTAGCGGCTGCAGGTGAGATGAAGCACGGCGCGCTCGACGTGCACCATCGCCGCGTTGGCGCCGCGCGCCAGCGCGGCATCGAAGTCGGCCAGCGCGTCGTCGAAGCGCCCCAGCTGACGGCGGGTCGCGCCGCGCCCCGCATACAGCAGCGCGTCGCTGCCGAACTGGGTGGCCATGTCGCCCAGCGCCTCGCGCGCCTTGGCCACGAAGGGCAGTGCGCTGGCCGCGTACGCCTTCGAGAGTCGGTCGACCACGGCCGCGAAGTCGAGCCGGAGCGCGGCGTCGAAATCCTGCTCGGCTTCGGCGAAGCGGCCGAGCTGGGCGCGCACGAAGGCGCGCGCCGGGTAGACGTAGGCCGCATGCTCGTGCCCGCGCGGCAGTCCGGCACGCAGCGCGGACAGCAGAGCCGCCGAATCGCCGGCGTCCATCGCCGGCAACAGCGCGAGCGACGCCTGGATGTTGCTCGGCCGCTCCAGCGCGGCATCGAAGTCGGCGGCGGCGCCGGCGAGATCGCCGAGTTGCTGACGCGCCGCGCCGCGCAGGAAGAACAGCATGCCGTCGGCCTGCTCGCCGTCGCGTGCAATCGCCCGCCCGAAGGCGGCTTCCGCTTCGCGCCACTGCTTGCGCTGTTGCAGGACGATGCCGCATTGCGAGTCGATGATGCTGGCCTCGTACCCGAGTTCGCTTGCCCGGGCCATGTCGGCGAGCACGCCGTCGCCGTTGCCATCGAGGTAGTTCAGCAATCCGCGCAGGAACCAGGGGTTGGCCTCTTGCGGATCGCGCGCGATCGCGGCGTCGAGGTCGAGGCGCGCGGCGTCGCGTGCGTTGCCGAAGAAGTGCGCGCCGGCCCGCGCGGCGTAGACCCGTGCGCTGTCGGCGCCGTGTTCGATCGCCAGGGTGGCGGCGGCTGCCGCCTGCGCCGGCCGATCGCCGCGCAGCAGCACGAGCGCGAGCAGCACCAGATCGTCCAGCCACTCGGGCGGTTGTGCCGGCGGTGCCGTCAATGCGGCGATCACCGCTTCCCAGTCAGCGGCGGACGGCGGTTCGGCGGCGGGCACCGCATCACCGAGGCCGAACAGCGTCAACTCGTCGTGCCGCCGGCCGACCAGCCCGTCGTCGATCAGCGCCTCGATGGCTTCGCGGCGGGCCTCGACGCCGGCCGCGGGCCCGAGCCCGAGCACATAGTCGAATCGTGGCGGCAGGCCCAGACGCGTCAGCAGCCGCAGCGACGCCTGCACCGCATCGCACTGCGGGTGGCGCGCCTGCAGCGCGCGGTTCTTCTCGCGCCACGTCTCGCCCTCGGTCGGCAGCCAGCGCTCGGCGAGCGCGGTGCCGCGGCGTCTCGAAAGGTCGACGTTGATGAGCAGTGTGCGCGGCGTGCGGTCGCTGTTGGCGACGAGCTGCGCCAGCGTGGCGGCGTCGACGGCCAGACGGGCACGCTCGACGAGTGCGGCGAGGATCGCGGCGAGGCTCTGCGCGGTCAGGTCCGGCAGGCGCAGCAGCGCGAAGCCGCGCCAGCGTTCGGCACCGGGCGCCAGGCCGAGCATCTTCTCGTAGCGCGGCTCGTCGCGCGCGATGAGGATCACGCGCAGGTCGTCCAGACCCTGTTCGGCGAGTCTGGCGATGCATTGGTCGAGCCGTTCGGTGTACGGCAGCTCGCCGTCGTCGGCAAGCGCCCGGGCGTGCAGGTTGTCGACGATCAGCAGCAGGCGCGCGTCGTGCAGCGCGCCCGGGATCGGCGCCAGCGGGCCCAGGCGCGCGTCGGCGTCGGGCCGCGCGACGGCGACGACCCAGCCGCGCGCGCACAGGTCGGCGGCCAGCTCGGCCGTCTCGCGCGTCTTGCCGATCCCGCCCCGGCCGGCCAGCAGCAGCCGGCCGCCGGAGTCGAGCAGCGCATCGGCCAGCGCCTGCTGCGCGTCGTCCAGACCGACCCGGCCGCGAACGAACGCGACCTCGTACGGGGCCCAGCCGTGCCCGCGCTCGGTGCGAAACAGCGCCTTCGGCACCTCGTCGGGGTCGGTGACGATGTCGAACAGCTCCTCCAGCTGCGGTCTGGGCTGGGCCTGGCGCACGAGCGACGCCTGCGGCACGCCGACCACGAAAAGCCGCGAGGCGCCGAGGGTGGCAGGATCGAAGCCAGCCGCCAGTGAAATCTGCGATCCGACCGCGGCGGCGCCCGGGTTCGCACCGGCCATGCTGGCCACGAGCATGCCATGCGTGCCGCCGAAGCCCGGCACGGTGACGCCGGGCTTGCCGGCAGGGCCGGCGGGGCTGTCGGACAGCAAGCATTCGCTTACGAAGGCCCAGAGGCTCTTGCACAGCGGCGCGCTGCGGTCGGCAGGCTTGCAGATGCCGAGGTGGTCTTCGTCGAGCGCAATCGCGCGTTCACCCGGGATATTGGGCTCCGCGCTGGTCTCGTCGACGACGATGATGCCTTTGGGCAGCTTCAGCCCCCAGACCTCCGGCCGCAGCTCGCGCCGCTCGCAGTAGGTGCGGCAGACGACCCGACGCTGTTGCCGGCCCCGTTCGAGAAACCAGGCGAGGAAGGCGCCGTGCAACTCGCGCAGGCGCGGCTGGTGGGCGCGCAGCTCTTCGACCGGCTCGTTGGCGCGCAGCAGGCTGCCGATGAAACTGGCGAAGCTGGCGATATTGGCGCCCGAATGCGGCGTTGCGATGAAGGCGATGCCGCGCGTCGCCTGCGCGATGCGTTGCCAGCGCGGCACGCCCTGGCTCTCGGCGGCGTTCAGGATCTGCTTGACGAGGATGCCGCCCAGGCTGTGCGCCACGAAGATGATCGGTCGCTCGCCGAGCCCCTCGTTGACGAGTTGCTCGAGCACCGCGTTGCCGCGGTCGGGCAAGGGCATCGATTCGCGTTGCCAGGCCGATATATCGGCGGCGTAGCCGAGCGTCCAGACGCCCAGCGTAGGGAAATCCGAAGCCAGCCAATCCGGCCAGAACGTGGCGTCATCGCTCGGCTCGCGCATCCACGTCTTTCGCGGGCCGCCCCCCAGGCCGTGCACGAAGACGAGATCGGCCGCGCGCCGGGGATCCGGCGCCCCCGCGACGGCCTGCAGTCCGT
Source organism: Burkholderiaceae bacterium (assembly GCA_014879745.1). Classification (GTDB taxonomy): domain Bacteria; phylum Pseudomonadota; class Gammaproteobacteria; order Burkholderiales; family Burkholderiaceae_C; genus CAIKUF01. The sequence continues at coordinate 13,404 of JACSRM010000290.1, forward strand.
CCATGTTTGCCCCTTCGCATGCCGGGCGCGATAGGCCCTGCGCGGTCCAGTATGCGAAACGCTGCCGGGCCTGGCAAGACCGAATCCGCCCCGGCGGCAGCGGGCAGGCAGACGCGGTCGAGAAAGATGGTCGCCTGGCTGCATGCCGGCCCGCCGCGGCGATACCCGATCGATCGCGGCCGGAGGAGACGGTCGGCTGCGTGCGCCGAAGCAGGCGCGACGGCAGGCGATGCCGACCCGAACAAACAGGTTCGCGAATCGCACTTGCCATCGTCACCGGCGCCGGCAAGTCGACGCTGCCCGCCTTGCTGGCGGGCGAACTGGGCCATCGGCCGGGCGAGGTCGAGACGCAGACGCGGCGCGCGCTCGCGGCGGCCGAGGTCTAGACGCCGTCCATTCTCGAGTGCGCCTGCGGCCTGCCCTCGATCGTTATCGAAAGCCCGGCTGCGCCGGGGTTGCCGCTGGCGCTGTTCCAGCCTCAGCGCCGTGGCCGACGGAGCGCCTTGTGCGGGCGCTGCCGGGTGTCCTCAGCTGCCCGGGCGCTCGCGAAAGTCCCGCTGTGCGAACGCCCAGATCATGCGGGTCGCATCCGGCCCGCGCGGATCGCTGAACGGCTGGCTGCCGAGGCCGCCGCTCCAGGCGTGCCCGAGGCTGTCGATCTCGGCCAGCCGCACCATCGTGCGGCGCGCGCGGCGAAAGTCGGTGATCTGCGCCGGCAGGTGCCGGCCCCGCTGCAGCGTGCGCGGTGCGAGCGGCTTCGATCCGGTCGCCGTGGCCCGGATTTCGGCCAGCTGCCTGGCGTTGCTGGGCACCACGACCTGATCCGCGGTGCCGTGCAGCACGAGCAGCGGGGACAGCAGTGTGAACTGTGCGGCCGCACCCAACGCCTTGCCGACGGCGGTGGGCAACACCGCAGGAAGCTGCTGGCCGCGCATCGCTCGCAGCGCGCCGCCGGCAGAGCCGGCGGCGCCCGGCACCGCGGCCGAGTGCGCCGCGACGCGGTTCATGCGCGAGCTGATGGCCAGGCCCCGGCCGTTCTGGCCGCAGCCGTGCAGCATCACGATCAACGGCACGCGCTCGAGTGAGGTCGGCCGCAGGCCGGGCGGCCGGTAGTGGTGGTAGCAGCGCGCGCCGGCCGCCCCGAGCGCAACCCCGGGGAGCCAGTGCCCGGGCCCCGGGGGCCGGCCGTGCGCCTGCTCGGCGGCCTGCCGCACCTGAGCGGCGGCGCGTTCGCCGCCCGCCAGCGTGGCACGCGTCATCGCCTTCAGATTGCGCTCGTAGGCCTTGGCAAGGATGGATGCGGCATTGGCCGCAGCGCGTCGGGTTCGGCGGACCATGAGATTGCCGGATCGGCTGGGTGGCAGCCCACACGCCAGCAGCTTCCGTGCCGCGCCACGATCGGCGCGGCAGCGGCCGGGGGTTGCGCGCCGGGTCGCAGACCGCGAACCCGCATCCGGCGGTCGACCGCGCTCTTCACGCTGGAGAGGCCGGCGCGTGCTGACTGTGCTCGCCGGATTCCTTCCGGGCAGCGCATCAGCCCGAGGGCGGATCGCACGGGTAGGTGACCCTGTCGTCGGCGATCCGCTCGCCGATGATGAGGTAGACGAACGGCTGCCCGGCATTGTTCTGCAGGTGATGCGGCGCCGGCTGGCCGGCCGGGAAGCAGACGTAGGAGCCGGCCTGCAGCTCGAACTGCTCGGCGCCGAGATGCAATACCGCCGAGCCGGAGAGGGCGTAGAGGTGTTCTTCCTCGTGTGAATGCCAGTGTCCCGGTTTCGTATTCGAGCCTGGCGCGAGCTCCATCAGGCCGACACCCAGCCTGGCTTTGCCGCCGACGTCGCAGAGCGCGCGGCCACGAATCTCGCGGTCGGTGCCCGCGTACCAGACCTCTGGCGCAACCTCAGCGGCCGTCAGCGGTTGCTTGATGGCTGCGCGATCGGACATCTCGAGCTACAGGCTCGATGGATAGCGGTCGAACTTGGGCAACTCGTGCGCCCGCTCCATCCAGCCGATGCGCTCGGCGACCTGGACGTGAAGACGCGGCGGCACGACGCCGGGTTCGTCGAAGGTCGCGCTTTGAATATCGATCAGGCCGGGAAGCATGGCCGCATTCGAGTAGAAGAGCCCTGTTCCGCAGTCGGCACAGAACTGGCGCCGGCCCTGCGGCGATGACTCGTACACCTTGGCAGTGCCCTGCGTGACCCTGACGGCATCCGCCGGATACATCGCCCATCCCACCATCGGGGCGCCGGAATGACGCCGGCAATCCGAGCAATGACAAAGCGCATGCGTGAGTGCCTCGCCTTCGACTTCGTACCGAATGGCGCCGCAATGACAACCGCCGGCAAGTTTCATGGTCGCAGTCTCCTTCAGGGGTCACGTACCGGTGCAGTATCGCAGACGGGCTGCCGGCCCGCCGAGCGGGAAAAGCGTGCGCGCGAGCTGCGGCTGCGTCAGCCGGTGCAGGAAGTAGCTTTGGTCCTTCAGCGGGTCCAGCCCGCGCAGCCGCTCGAAGCGGCCCGTGCCGCCGGCGGCGGCACTTGTCGCGCCCTGCTCGCGCACCTGTGCAAAGTGCCCGGTCGCGATGCGCCAGGCTTCGTATTCGCGCAGGAAATCGGCGTTCGATGAACAGTATTCGTCGTCGTCGTCGCCTTCCCGGTTCTTCATGAAGACGCCGACCACTTCGTGCCCGTCGCGCTCGAGCAGATGCGCCGCAACGGCCGAATCGACGCCGCCCGAGAGACCGACGACGATGCGCTCGGGTTTCATGGCGGCGATTCAAGGAGGCTGTCGCCCCGGCGGCGCGAGGGTCATCGCGGCGCCGTAAGATGGCGGCGTCGCTGCGCGGCGGCCCGGCCGCGGCGCAGCGATACACGTCTTCAGGGCGGGGCGGAATTCCCCACCGGCGGTAGGCGGCGCAAGCCGCGAGCCCGCGAGCGCCCGACGCCTCCCGGCGTCGGGGTCAGCAGATCTGGTGCGATGCCAGGGCCGACGGTTTCCCGCCGGGACGAAGCGCCTACGCGGTTGCGCAGGGCCGGCGGATCATGTGCCGCCGTCGCTGCACGGCGGCAAAGGTGCTTCGCTTCGGCGGCACAGTCCGGATGAAAGAAGATGTGCCGACGCGTTTTCGACCGCGCCGCCCCCCGGCGTGGCCGCGCCGCGTTTGCGCGCCCTGAAATGTTTTTCGCCGTTTTTCATGCGAGGAGCGTTTCAAACATGTCCACCACCACCCCCAAGCCGGCCGCGCGGTCGCTGCCGCCGCGCATCAGATTTGCCGTCGATGCGATCCGCCACGGCCGCGCCGTCGTGCTGCAGGACGACGGCGAGCGCGAGAACGAGGGCGACCTCGTCGTCGCCGCCGAGCGCCTGACGGTGCCGATGATGGCGACCCTGATCCGCGAATGCTCGGGCATCGTCTGCCTGTGTCTGGAGGATGCACAGCTCGGGCGGCTCGCGCTGGCGCCGATGGTGGCAAAGAACCAGAGCCGCCACGGCACCGCGTTCACGGTATCGATCGAGGCGCGCGAGGGCGTGACGACCGGCGTCAGCGCGGCCGACCGGGTGGCGACGATCCGCGCCGCGATCGCCCCTGGCGCGCGCCCCGGCGACCTCGTCAGCCCCGGCCACGTCTTCCCGCTGCGCGCGGCGCCGGGCGGCGTTCTCGAGCGACGCGGCCACACCGAGGGCGCGGTCGAACTTGCGCGCCTGGCCGGCCTGCGGCCGGCGGCGGTGCTGTGCGAACTGATGAACGCCGACGGCAGCATGATGCGCGGCGAGGCGCTGCTCGCGTTCTCGCGCGCACACGGCTTTCCGATGCTGACGATCGCCGAGCTCGTCGCCTGGCGGCGCGCGCTCATGGCCGAGACGGTCGCCGCCTGACTCAGCGCCCGGTCGCGTAGACGCTCGGGTCGATCGCGATCGCGGCCAGCGGGTGGCGCCGCCCGGCGAGGTGGTCCTCGATGCAGCGCAGCACGAGCGGGCTGCGGTGGCGCGGCCGGCTGGCGCGGATCTCGTCCGGCGTCATCCACAGCGTGCGCACGATGCCGACATCGAGCGCGCGCGCAGGGTCGGCGTCGCCGACGCTGCCGCGAAATGCGAAGCGCAGGTAGGTCACGTCGTCGCCGGTCAGCGGCCGCGTGAAGCGCGACAGGTAGACGCCCAGCAGCGCGTCGGGCGTGAAGACGCGCGCCGTCTCCTCGAGCGCCTCGCGCACCACGGCCTCGAGCGGCGACTCGCCCTGCTCGAGGTGCCCGGCGGGATTGTTCAGGCGCAGGCCTTCGGGCGTCTCCTCCTCGACGAGCAGGAAGCGGCCGCCGTGCAGGACGATCGCGGCGACGGTGACGGAGGGGCGAAAGCGCTCGGCGGACATCGGGCGGCGATGGTACCCGCTGTGCGGCGCGCGTGGCGGCGGCGCACGGCGCGAGGTTGCGACGCGCACTTTCCCAGATCAAGGCCGGGTCCGCGCCGATGTGTTAGTTTCGCCGTCGCTGACGATAACGACGACCCTCGCGAGGAGAGAAGCATGCGCATCGGTGTACCCCTTGAAACGGCGGAAGGTGAAAAGCGGGTCGCCACCGTTCCCGACGTCGTTCAGAAGCTCGTCAAGCTCGGCTTCTCGGTCTCGGTGCAAAGCGGTGCCGGCGACGCGGCGAACTTCACCGACGACGCCTACCGCGCCGCCGGCGCCGAGGTCGCGCCGACCGCGGCCGAGCTGTGGGGCGCGGCCGATATCGTCTTCAAGGTGCGTCCGCCCAGCAGCGATGAGGTCGCGCTGCTGCGCGAAGGCGCGACGCTGATCGGCTTCGTCTGGCCGGCGCAGAACCCCGAGCTGATGCAGCAACTCGCCGCGCGCAAGGCGACGGTGCTCGCGATCGACTCGCTGCCGCGGCAGTTGAGCCGGGCGCAGAAGATGGACGCGCTGACTTCGATGGCCGGCGTCAGCGGCTATCGGGCGGTGATCGAGGCGGCGAACGCCTTCGGCCGCTTGTTCAATGGCCAGGTCACGGCGGCCGGCAAGATTCCGCCGGCCAAGGTCTTCATCGCCGGCGCCGGCGTCGCCGGCCTCGCGGCGATCGGCACGGCGGCGAACCTGGGCGCGATCGTGCGCGCCAACGACACCCGTGCCGAGGTCGCCGACCAGGTCGTCTCGCTCGGCGGCGAGTTCGTCAAGGTCGACTACGAGGAGGAAGGCTCGGGCGGCGG
>JACSRM010000493.1 GCA_014879745.1 Burkholderiaceae bacterium
GACCGCCGTGCTGCCGCGCGACGTCGACGGCCGCGTGCCATCCACCTTGCTGCTCGTCTTCCAGCCCGGGGAATAGCCCGGCACGCGAACGGCGCGCTCAAGCCTTCCCAGCAACGGCGCTCCGCGCAAGCGATGTCGAACAAGCCGGCCAGCGCCGCCAGCGAGCGGGTCTTCGAGGTGCGCAGCGTGTCCAGGCCTCCGGTGGCCGATCGACGATCCGGAGTCGAAATGCACCGACGCGAGGATGCGCACGCCGCTCCAGGACTTCGATCCCGCGTTCAGCGAACGCCCTTAGCATCGCGATGACGCGAAAGTCAGCGAGGATCCGATACCGTGAACAACGAGCACCTGATCGCCACCGTGCGAGAGAGCATCGAATGGGCGGCGCTTGGCATCGAGATGCTGGGCGCCGTCATCATCGTCGCCGGCGTGTTGCGGGTGGCGATCACGCGCGGCACGCTGCGCTTTGTGCTCAGGCTCGACGATCCGGGCGCCTACGAGAGCTACAAGCACCAGATCGGCCGCTCGCTGCTGCTCGGCCTCGAATTCCTGGTTGCGGGCGACGTCGTGCGCACGGTCGCGCTCGAGCCGACGCTCGCCAACGTCGCCGTGCTCGGGCTGCTCGTGCTGGTGCGTACCTTCCTCTCGTGGACGCTGACTGTCGAGATCGAGGGCCGCTGGCCCTGGCAGCAGCGCAGGTGAGCGCGGCGCGCGCAGGTAAACGCCGCGATCAGCGCGGGCGGCACCGTCCATTCAGGGTGACCGGCAGCGAACAGAGCGCATCGAGGTCCGCACCGCTGCGCAAAGTTCGGTCGAGCATGAGCGCCATCCGCGGCAGCGCAACGAGCTGCACGAGCCCGAGCAGACGGTGCCCGATCGCTGTGGGCCGGGTGGGGACAAACCGCGGCGGCCTTGCGCCGCGCGCGCCGTTGCGCGGCACGGCGGCCACATGGGGCGGCTCAAGCGCCGAACAGCTGATTCAGCGCATGGTGGTCGGCGGCGTCGGCAAAGCCGTCGAAGCGCCCCTGCTCGGCGAGCAAGCGCGCGGCGCGCTGCAGGCCGCCCCAGGCGGCGCGCGCCAGGGCGCCGCCGACGCTGACGCGGCGCACGCCCAGCTGCTCCAGATCGGCGAGCGTCAACGTACTGGGCCGGCCCATCAGCACATTGACCGGCTTGGGCGCGAGCGCGGCGACGACCGCGGCGATCTGCTCGCGCGTCGCCAGGCCCGGCGCGTACAGGCAGTCGGCGCCGGCTTCGGCATAGGCCCGCAGGCGGCCGATGGCATCCTGCAGGTCGGGCCGGCCGGCGATGAAATTCTCGGCGCGGCCGATCAGCATCACATCCGCGCCGCTGGCGTCGATCGCCGCGCGCGCGGCGCGCATGCGCTCGGCGGCGAGCGGCAGTTCGAACAGCGGCCTTGCCGGGTCGCCGGTCGAATCCTCGATCGACAGCCCGGCGATGCCGGTCTCGACCGCCAGGCCCACATTGCGGGCAACGCCCTCGGGCTCGACCGCAAAGCCCTTCTCGAAGTCCGCATTCACCGGCAGTTCGGTCGCCGCCACCAGTTCGCGCAGGTGCGCGAGCGCCGCATCCAGCGTCGGACCGCCGTCGGCCTGGCCGAGCGACCAGGCCCAGCCCGAGCTGGTGCTCGCCAGCGCCTTGAAGCCCAGACTCGCCAGATAGCGCGCCGAGCCGGCGTCCCACGGGTTGGGAATCAGGAAGCAGCCCGCTTCGTGCAGCTTGCGAAACGCGGCGCGGCGCGCGCCGATCTCGGCGGAAGTCGGTCGTTGGGTCATGGCGATGGCGTGCGTGTTCTGCAAGCCGCTGTGTAGCACGTTTGCGGCTCGCGCTGGAGGGAGCCCTCGAAGACCTCGATCCCCATCGGCACGGCAACCGGCGGTGCATCCGCGGCCGAAGCAACGACCGCCACCCAACCGCCGGCCTCACCGTGCGGGTCGAAGCCGATCGCGCGGCGTGGCAACCGGCAAATGGCGAGCGGCACCGTGGGTGCCCGGTGGCACCCTCGCGGCCAGTGCCGAACGGGCCCCGGCAACGACAGGCGCCGGGTTGGCCGGACCCGGAGCACATGCCACGCAGCCAATGCTGCGGCGCCCGCGCATGCCCGCGATCAGGGCACCGAGCCCGGCGAGAAGAAGCGCGGCCGAGCCGGGTTCGGGCACTGGCGTCAGCACCGCGAAGAGCCCGTTTGCCTCGCCGTCCGGACCGGCGGTAAGGTACAGCAGCGATGCCGATCCCGCGCCGCCGCCGTTGCCCGCAGCCAGCGCCCGGAGACCGTCGACGGCCAGCGGCGCGCCGCCTTCCCCGCTCACCTGGCCCAGAAGGGCGTGGCTGGCGAGGTCGTAGATACTGATGCGGCCGTCACCGAAATTGCCGACCAACAGCGCGCCGGCCTGCGCGCCGAACGACGACGGCGCGATTGCCAGTCCCCAGGGCGCGTTCAGCGTGCCGCTCGTTGCCACCCGCCCGACGAGGACACCGTCGGTGTCGAACTCGCTGACGATCCCCAGCCCCGCGCCGGTGACCTCGTCGTTGCTGTTGCCGTCCTTCAGCGCATAGGCGACGAAAAGATGGCCACCGAGCAGTTGGATATTGAACGGCGCATAGCCGCCGGGAAGATTCGGGTCGGTGAAGTTGCCGGCGAGGTTGGGCGCGCCGGCATCGCCCTTGAAGATATCGATCGCGCCGGAATGAAAGTTGGCCGCATAGGCGTAGTCATGGCCGCCGACGGTTGCGAAGCTCAGGCCCTTGTACGAGGCATCGGAGGGTGAGACGAGTATCTCCGCCGTGCCGCCCAACGCGGATCGCCAGCCCGAGACCGTGCCGTCTTCGCTGACGAACAGGAAACGGTCGCCATTGAAGCCGGTGCCGGGGTTGAAGGCCTGGCCGGTGACGCTGCCGTTGCCGGGTATGGCCACCGTCAGGCTGCTCTTCACCGTCGCCTGGGTCGCCGGGTCGACCGAATACACCACCGACGTTGCGGCCCCGTTGGACGAGATCCAGAACGGCCCGCTCGGCGAGTACGACAGCCCCCAGGGGTTGATCAGCCCGGGGTCGATGACAGGTGCCGGATGCATCAGGGCGTTGTTGCTGACGAGGGGCTGGAGGCCGAAGTCGACCGCCATCGCTGCCGGCGCAGTACCGATCAGCAGCGCGCAAACCATGAGCGCCGGGTATTGTCGCAAGGCCATGGCCGACCTCCTTGCAGCACGCGGATGGCGTGCCCGCGGCGCGATTGTGCTCCGCTTTCGAAGCAGCCGCATTCGATCCACATGCGGCGTGCGTCAGGGCTTTGCCGCGACGGCCCGAGCTGTCGCGAATTCGACACCGACGTTCGCGCTGCACGCGGCCACCTTGCACCGATCTGCCACGGCCACGCTTGCCGGCAGAGGCACCGCTGCCGGGCGCGAAAGGCAATTTCGGCAGGCGGATTTGCCGCCGCAGCGCAGTCCGTGCGCAGCGCGCCGCGCGCCGCGCACCGCTTCGGCCGTGTGTAGACTGCGCAGCCAACCCCTACCGGCCCGGCACCCCATGGCGATCGAACTGTCGCGCGAGATTCGCAACCAGGCGGTGGCGTCGATCGAGCGCTACTTCCTCGAGAACATGGAGCAGCGGATCGGCAATATCGCGGCCAGTGGTCTGCTCGGCTTCTTCCTCGAGGAGATCGGCCCCGCGATCTACAACCAGGCCGTCGCCGATGTGCAGGAACGGCTGCAGATGCGCGTCGCGGAGATCGACATCGAGGTTCACGAAGAG
>JACSRM010000276.1 GCA_014879745.1 Burkholderiaceae bacterium
TGCGGCGCGTGCAGTTGCGCCAGGCACGCCATGCTGTGCGCATCGATGACGCCGATCACGCTCGCCTCGTCGCCGTCGGCGAGCGTCGGCACGAGCAGCACGCCGTCGTCGTCCGCCATGCCGCCGGGGCGCGCGACGAAAAGCGGCTCGAGCTGGACGGCGTTGTCGCGCTGCCAGGTCGCGACCGCGCCGCTGTCGAGATCGACGCGCAGCGTGCGGTCGTTGAATTCGCCGTGCGGCCCGATGCCGCTGCCCCAGCAGACGCCCGTGCGGCGCTGCCCGCAGGCGGCGGGATGGATCTGCTGCAGCTCGAGCGCGATGCCGAGCGCCTCGGGCTGTGCCTCGGTGGCACCGTCGCGCAGGCGGTAGCGCACGAGGCGCGGAATGCTTCGCAGCGGCGCACCCTGGCGGCGGCGCTCGAGCGTGAGATCGTCGAATGCGAGGCCATCGTCGTAGATGCTGATCTCGAGCACCAGATCGGCACCGTCGGCATAGGCCTGCGTCGCGTGGAAGGCGAAGATCGGCGGGATGCGCCAGCTGCGCACCGCGCCGCCGGCGAGTGGCAGCGCGTGGATGCGCGAACCGCCGTCGGGTTCCCAGCGGAAGTTGTCCTTGAAAGCGCGCGCCCCGAAACGAAACGCCAGCGGCTGCGCACGCAGCGCGCATTCCCAGACGACGGCGTGGCCGGCGGCGAGCGCGAACGCATGCGTATAGCCGGCCTTGGGCATCGACACCGTGCCGAGCGCGACCGGCTTGGCGGCGCCCGGTGCGAGGTGCAGCAGCGTCTGCGTGCATTTCGGGCCGAGCTGGGTGCCGACGTTGAGGTAGCTGCCGTCGGCGAGCGTGAAGCCGTGCGCCGCCATCAGGTGCAGCGGCAGGTCGTGCGAGCCGAGATCGACGCGTTCCTGCGTCTCGAGCGTTTCGGGGTCGAAATAGGTCAGGTGCGGCGTTTCGGTCACCGCGATCCAGCGCTTGCCGTGGCGGGACATCACGACCGCCGGGTTGTCGGTCGCCTGCGGCCCGCGCAGCCGCTCCCAGAGCGACGCCGGGTTCGCGCTGCCGAATTCGCCGTAGACCGGCGTGCCCTGCGCGATGCTGCGCCGGTACGCGTCGCTGTGGACGAAGCGGCTTCGATACCGCACAGCGGTGGCGTCGATGTGCAACCGGTGCTGCATCGCATAGCCGTCGAACCAGTGCTGCAGGCTGCCTGCGGGCAGCTCCCACAGCGCCGGGCCGTTGAGCAGCAGGGCGCCTTGCAGCCAGGCGGGCAGATCGCCTTCGACGCGGACCTCGGCGTCGTCGATCTCGCGCGCGCCGGATCCGAAGCCGCGCAGCCGGCTGCGCACGATGTCCGGGGTCAGGTTGCCGGGGTGGATGTCGTTCATGGCAGGCCCTCCGGTGTCGGATCGAGCGACGCTGGGGCGGCGCCTTGCCGCCTGCGCCGCTGGCGATAATCGTCGTCCCGAGCCGAGAATGTCAATCCCGATGATCGCGAGCGAGTACTCCCCAGGTCTTTTCATCCGCGGCTTCACGCCACCGCTCGCGCTGTCGGACTTCAAGCTCGTCGCGTTCGATATGGACTCGACGCTGATCAACCTCGAATGCGTCGACGAGATCGCGGAGGCCGCCGGCCGGCGCGAGGAGGTGGCGGCGATCACCGAAGCGGTGATGCGCGGCGAGATTCTCAACTACAAGCACGCCCTGCGGCGGCGCCTGTCGCTGCTGCGCGGCGTCCCCGAGAGCGCGTTGCGGGCGGTGTGCGCGAAGATCAGGCTCAATCCCGGCGTCGAGGCTTTCGTCGGCGCATGCCAGGCGGCGGGGCTCAAGACGCTGCTCGTCTCGGGCGGCTTTACCTATTTCAGCGAGAGCCTGCGCAAGCGCCTCGGGCTCGATTTCGCGCGCGCCAATGTGCTCGAGATCGAGAACGGCGCGCTGACCGGGCTGCTGCTGGACCGGCCCTGGGGCGATATCGTCGACGGCGACGAGAAGCGGCGCGTCGTGCTCGAGGTCTGCGAACTGATGGGCATCGAGCCGGGCCAGGCGATCGCGGTCGGCGACGGCGCGAACGATCTGCCGATGATGCGCGTCGCCGGCCTCTCGATCGCCTTTCGGCCCAAGCCGGCGGTGCGCGAGCTGGCGATGATCTCAATCATGGAAGGCGGCATGGAGCGCGCGCTCGAGGTGCTGCGCACCTGAGCGCCGCCCGGCAGTGACCTACTCGCGCTTGAAGACGAACTGCACGCGGTGCGTGCGGGCCTCGCCGATCGGCTTGTAGCGCCATTGGCGCACCGCATCGAGCGCGATCGCATCGAGCGCGGCGTTGTTCGACGATTGCACGTTCAGGTCGGCGACGCTGCCGTCTGGATTGACCCGGAAGACGAGCGTCACCTCGCCGTCGCGGCGCATGCGGCTGAGGATGCGCTCGGGCAATTCGGGTTGCACCGAACTCAGCAGCTCGAGCGCAGCCGCCGGCACTTGCGCAGGGGCCGGCGCGGCGACCGCCAGCGCGAGACGCGCAGCGTCGGCGGCCGCGGCGGACGCGGCGGCCGCATCCTGCGGCGCGGCTGCAGGTGTTGCCGCAGCGCGTTGCGCGCGCGCTTCGGATGGCGCGTTCGGCACCGCGAACGCCTCGGCCGCAGGCGTCGCTTGTCCAGGCGAAGATGCGACGCCGATCGGCGCAGGTGTTGCGCTCGGCATCGAGGCGCTCGCCGACGATGGAAATGCCGGTGCCGGTGCGGATGTCGCCGTCGCCGTCGCTGCCGAGATCGGAGCCGCGGTCGCGGGCGGAAGTGATTCTGGCTCGGGCGCAGCCGCCGCGGCGGGTGGCGCCTCGGCCGCCGCAGTCTGCACGCCGGACGCTGCCGCCGCGGCTTGCAAAGGCTCGGGCTCGGCAGGGCGTGCGGCCGGGGTCGATCCGGCGTCGGAAGCTGGCGATGTCGCGGTTGCGGCCGGCTGCGTACCGGAAGTTGCGCCGCCTGCTGCCGGCGCCGGATCGTCTGCGGATGGTGGCGCGGATGGCGAAGCCAGGCCGCGCACCGACGCGAGCGCGGCGGCGCGCGTCGCTTCGGCCGACAACTCGCGCGCCGCCAGATCGGCGGCAGACGGCTTGGCCGCCGTCGCCGGCGCCGGCGGCTTGTCGGCAGCCGTCCGCGTTTCGGCTTTCGATTCCGGCTTGGCGTCGGCCTTGGTATCGGCGTCGGGCTTGGCCCGGGGTTTGATCTTGCCGGCCTCGATGATCAGGCGCAGCGGGCTCTCGGCGTCGCGTTGCGCGCGCTCGAGCGCTTCGGCATCGGGCGTCTGCGCCTGCGCGACGAGCGCCGGAAGCACCATCCAAGCGCAGAGCGCGCCCCATCGTCTCGTCGTCATTGTCACTCCCCGCGCATCAAGCTCTTGACACCCCACGGTCGATATCGGCACGCGGCGGCGATCTTTGACCCCGCGCAAACACCGATCGCGATCGATGACTTGATACGGGGTAAACCTTATGCTGCGTTGGGCGTTCGCAGTCCTAGGATGATTTTCTCGAATCTTCGATCGAACCCTGGAGGTTTCATGACCGCGCAGACCAAGTTCTTCCTCGACGAAAGCAGGATGCCCAAGCATTGGTACAACATCGTCGCCGACCTGCCGGCGCCGCCGCCGCCGGTGCTGCACCCCGGGACCAAGCAACCGGTCGGCCCCGACGATCTGGCGCCGCTATTCCCGATGGAACTCATCATGCAAGAGGTGAGTGCCGAGCGCGAGGTGCCGATCCCGGAGCCGGTGCGGGATGTCTTTCGCCTCTGGCGTCCGTCGCCGCTGGTGCGCGCGCACCGGCTCGAGAAGGTGCTCGGCACACCGGCCAAGATCTACTACAAGTACGAGGGCGTCTCGCCCGCCGGCTCGCACAAGCCGAATACCGCGATCGCGCAGGCCTGGTACAACCAGCAGGCCGGGATCAAGAAGATCTCGACCGAGACCGGCGCCGGCCAGTGGGGCTCGTCGCTTGCCTTTGCCGGCGCGCTGTTCGGCATCGAGGTCAAGGTCTTCCAGGTCCGCATCTCGTACGACCAGAAGCCGTACCGGCGTGCGCTGATGGAAACCTATGGCGCGACCTGCGTCGCCTCGCCGTCGAACGAGACGAACTCGGGGCGCGCGATCCTCGCCAAGGATCCGAACCACCCCGGTTCGCTCGGCATCGCGATCTCGGAGGCGGTCGAAGTCGCGGCGACGAACGACGATACCAAGTACGCGCTCGGTTCGGTGCTCAACCACGTGCTGCTGCACCAGACGATCATCGGCCAGGAGGCGATCCAGCAGCTCGAGATGGCGGGCGACGACCCGGATATCGTCATCGGCTGCACCGGCGGCGGCAGCAATTTCGCCGGCATCGCCTTCCCGTTCCTCGGCCTGCAACTGCGCGGCGGCAGGAAGCGCCGCATCATCGCCGTCGAGCCGGCCGGCTGCCCGTCGCTGACGCGCGGCAAATATGCGTACGACTTCGGCGATACCGCGCACCTGACGCCGCTGACGAAGATGCACACGCTCGGCTCGACCTTCACGCCGCCGGGCTTCCACGCCGGCGGCCTGCGCTACCACGGCATGGCGCCGCTCGTCTCGCACCTGAAGGAGCTTGGCCTGATCGAGGCGGTCGCCTTCCATCAGACCCAATGCTTCCAGGCCGGCGTCCAGTTCGCGCGCGCCGAGGGCATCGTTCCGGCGCCGGAGGCGAACCACGCGGTGCTCGGCGCGATCACCGAGGCGATGCGCTGCAAGGCCGAAGGCCGCTCCGAGGTGATTCTCTTCAACCTGAGCGGGCACGGTCACTTCGACATGTCGTCCTACAGCGCCTATATGGCCGGCAAGCTGATCGACATGCCCTACGACGAGTCCGAACTCGCGATGGCGCTCTCCGGGCTGCCGAGCGTGACGGCCTGAGCAGCCGGCCGCCGGGGGCGGGCCGGACTTGGCCCGGCCCTGGGGGCGCTCAGAACAATTCGCCCTGACCCGTGCTGCGCGGCAGGTGCGGCGGCTCGAACTGCGTCAGGTCGAGTTCGAATCGGTCGCGATCGAGGCCGAGGCGGGCGCAGGCCTTCTTGAAGCGCTGCGACAGCAATTCGGCCCAGACGCCCTCGCCCCGCATGCGGCTGCCGAATCGGGGATCGTTGTCGCGCCCGCCGCGCATCTCGCGCACGCGCGACATGACGCGCTCGGCGCGGTCCGGAAAGTGCTGCGCCAGCCATTGCTGGAAGAGCGGATTCACTTCCCACGGCAGGCGCAGCACGATCGAGAAGGCACGTTTCGCGCCGGCCTGCGCCGCGGCGGCGAGCACACGCTCGAGTTCGGGTTCGTTGATGAAAGGAATCACCGGCGAGACGCTGACGCCGACCGGCACGCCCGCCGCGGCGAGCGTCGCGATCGTTCGCAGCCGCCGCTCGGGCGCCGCCGCGCGCGGCTCGAGAATGCGGGCGAGCGCGCCGTCGAGGGTCGTGATCGAGACGTAAACCGCGGCCAGCCGGCGTGCCGCCAGCGGCGCGATCAGGTCGAGATCGCGCTCGACGCCGGACGACTTCGTGACGAGCGAGCACGCGTGCCGGCATTCGCCGAGCACTTCGATGACGCCGCGCGTGATGCGAAGGCGCCGCTCGACAGGCTGGTAGGCGTCGGTTGCCGAGCCGAGATTGAGCAGCCGGGGCTGGTAGGCGCGGCGCGCGAACGCCTCGCGCAGCCTCTCGGCGGCGTTCGTCTTGGCGACGATTCGGGTTTCGAAGTCGATCCCCGGCGACAGGTTCAGGTAGCTGTGTGTCGGCCGCGCGAAGCAGTAGATGCAGCCGTGTTCGCAACCGCGGTAGGGGTTGACCGAGAGGTCGAACGAGATGTCGGGCGAATCGTTGGCCGACAGGATCGAGCGCACCGTTTGCTCGATGACCTGCGTCGCGGCAGGCAGCGTCTCTTCGCTCGCCAGCTGATCGAGCGTGCCCCAGCCGTCGTCGAAGGCGCTGCTTTGCGCCGCAGCGAAGCGATGCTCGAGCGCCCACATCGTGCCGCGCCCTTTGCGCGCCGCAGGCGGCGGCACCGCACCGCCTTGTCCAGCAATGTCGAGGGGTCGGCGCATACTGTGAATATACACAGTCTGCGTCTCGTTCGCTCGCCTCGCGCGCGGACGCGAGGCATGGCGCCGCGCTGTCGCGCCGGCGCCGGTTCGCGCCTACTTCTTCGCCGGCTTCTTGGCTGCGTCGACCGTGATCGCCATCGCCACCGTATAGACGACCTCGACCTGGTCGCCGACCTTCACGAGCTTGAGCTGCGCAGGATCCTGCACCGCCAGATCGACGTTGTTGCCCTTCGGGCCGCGCAGCGTGATGAAGTGTTCCTTCTTGTTGACGGCGGTGACGTTGGCCAGGATCGTCACCTGGTGCGCCGCGGCGCCGCCCGCGACGGCGCCGGCGGGCGCACCGGCGGTTGCCGATTGCGACGTCGATTCGCGGATGCCGTCGCCCGCCTTCTTCAGCGTGAGGCTCAGCGCTCGCGCGTATTCGACGGTGACGAGGTCGCCGACCTTGATTTCTTCGAGCTTCTTCGCCTCGGGCGGAACGACGACATCGACGATCTTGCCGCTGCCGCCTTTGAGCGTCACGGTGCGCGTCGCCGGGTCGATCGCGACGACGGTCGCCGTCAGCGTCACCTTGCTCGCGAGCACCGCCTCGCCGGGCGCGCTCGCGGCGATCGCGACGGCCTGGGGCGGCGAGGCTTGCGCGAACGCGCCCGCGCTGATGGCGGCTGCAGCAGCCAGGACGAACAGACTTTTGATCTTCATGCTTTTCTCTTCGAATCCGGGGTTGAATGGACGACCGGTACGCCGGTCAGGTCGCGCGCGGTAACGCGCGGGCGCCATTGAACCACAGTCGGGGAACGCGCATCGGCGCCCGATCATCGCGCCTGGCACGCTCGGGTCGGCGTGCTTCGCTTCAGAACTCGCCTGCGGCAGAACCGGGAGCGAGATTGTCGAACTTCGTCAGCGGCTTCAGGAAGGTGAGCCTGACGGTGCCGGTCGGCCCGTTGCGCTGCTTGCCGATGATGATCTCGGCGACGCCCGGTTCCTTGCACGCGTCCTTCGTGTAGTACTCGTCGCGGTAGATGAACATGATGACGTCGGCGTCCTGCTCGATCGCGCCGGACTCGCGCAGGTCGCTCATCATCGGTCGTTTGTCGTTGCGGCTCTCGACGCTGCGGTTGAGCTGCGACAGCGCGAGCACCGGGCACTGCAGCTCCTTGGCGAGCGCCTTCAGGCCGCGCGAGATCTCGCCGATCACGGTGGCGCGGTTTTCGTCGTTGGAGGACGTGGTGCCGCTCATCAGCTGCAGGTAGTCGACGACGATCAGGCCGAGCTTGCCGCACTGCCTGGCCTGGCGCCGGGCACGGGCGCGCAGCTCGCTCGGATTCAGGGCCGGGCTCTCGTCGATGAAGACGCTCACCTTGCCGAGCCGGTCCACCGCCTCGGTCAGACGGGTCCACTCGTCGTCGCGCAGCGCGCCGGTGCGCAGGTGCTGCTGGTCGATGCGGCCGAGCGAGCCGACCATCCGCAGCGCGAGCTGCGAGGCGCCCATCTCCATCGAGAAGACGACCACCGGCAGACCCTCGTGGACCGCGACATGCTCGGCGATATTGAGCGCGAAGGCGGTCTTTCCCATCGACGGCCGCGCGGCGAGGACGATCAGATCCCCCGGCTGGAGCCCGGCGGTATATTTGTCCAGATCGTAGAAGCCGGTGCGCACACCGGTCACTTCCTCGGCGCCGTTGTCGTGCAGTTCGTTGACGCGGTCGATCAGCGCCACGATGAGCTGATCCATGCTCTGCAGGCCCTGGCGCGCGCGCGAGCCCTCCTCGCCGATCTTGAAGATCATGCCCTCCGCTTCGTCGAGGATCTGCGCCACCTGCCGGCCCTGCGGGTTGAAGGCGGTGGTCGCAATCTCGTCGCTCGCGGCGATCAGCTTGCGCAGGATCGCCCGCTCGCGGACGATCTCGGCGTAGCGGCGCAGATTGGCCGCGCTCGGCACGCTTTGCGCGAGCGCGTTGAGGTAGACGAGCCCGCCGCATTCCTCGGCCTTGCCGAGCGTCTGCAACTGTTCGAAGACGGTGATCACGTCGGCCGGCTTGGTCGCGTTGACGAGGCTGCCGATCGCGGCGTAGATCAGCCGGTGCTCGAAGCGGTAGAAGTCGCTGTCGGTCAGCAGATCGGCGGCGCGGTCCCAGGCGCTGTTGTCGAGCAGCAGGCCGCCGAGCACACTCTGTTCCGCTTCGATCGACTGCGGCGGGATGCGCAGGCGCGCGACCTCGTCGTCGATCGGCGCGGCGGATTCGGGGGGTGGGAAGACTGCGGACATCGTGCGAATCGTAGGGGACCGTCGGGACTGCGGGAATCGGAAAGACCCCGTGTGTACAAACCACGGTGCAAGCGTGTGGACATCCTGTGCCCAACCCCGGGACAGGACGGGACAACTCTACGCCCGAATGAAAAAGGGGCCGGCATGGCCGGCCCCTTCGTGGAAAGCGAAGATCTACTGTGTCTCGCCGAGGACGACGACGTTGACGTCGACCACCACATCGGTATGCGGTGCGACCGACACGACGTGCTCGCCGACGACCTTCAGCGGCCCGCCCGGCATCCGCACCTGCGACTTCAGGACCTCGAAGCCGATGCGGTTGAGCGATTCGGCGATATCGTGATTCGTCACCGAACCGAACAGCCGGCCATCGACGCCGGCCTTCTGCGTGATGTGCACGGTGCGCCCGGCCATCTTTTCGCCGAGCGCCTGGGCCGCGGCGAGCTTGTCGTTCGCCGCCTTCTCGAGTTCGGCGCGCCGGGTCTCGAACTCCTTGATCGCCGCCTCGGTCGCGCGGCGTGCGCGGCGCGACGGAATCAGGAAGTTGCGCGCATAGCCGTCCTTGACCTTGACGACGTCGCCCAGGTTGCCGAGCTTGGCGACCTTCTCCAGCAGGATGATTTGCATCGTCGGACCTCCTCAGACCTTGTGCTGGTCGCTGTAGGGCAGCAACGCGAGGAAACGCGCGCGCTTGATGCACGTCGTCAACTGCCGCTGGAAGAACGCGCGCGTGCCGGTCAGCCGGGCCGGTGTGATCTTGCCGTTCTCGCCGATGAAATCGCGCAAGGTATCGATATCCTTGTAGTCGATCTGCTTGACGCCGGTGACCGTGAAGCGGCAGAAGCGCTTGCGACGGAACAACAGCGACTGGGCATTGCGCTTGGGTTTGCGGTCCTTCGAGAACCGGCCTTTACCACGTGGTGGGGGCATATGTCACCTCACTTGAATCTGTCTGTTTGAATCGTGCGTCGATCGACGACGCGTCACGCCATCTCGGTCACGTGAAAGACGACACCGCGGCCGTTGCGCTGCGCGCTGATGAAGCCTGCAAAACCCTTCTCGGCACCGATCTCGAGCCTTGCCAGCGGCTGCGTGATCTCGCCGATCGCCACCGCGCGGATCTCGACCGCGACCTTGCGCGGGTGTCCCGCCTCGGTGAGTTCGGATTCGTGCTTCAGGCTCATGTCGAGTGCGGGCAGGCCGGCCGGGGTATATCGCATCGCGCCGCGCTCGAGCAACTGCGCCTTCAGAACCAGCCGGTTCATGTCGGGCGTCGCACCTGCGCGCCGCGCGGCGTCCTCATGCGCGGGCCGGCGCCTCCGACTGGCTTTGCGCCGCCTTGCGCGACTCCTCGCGATCGACGACCTTCATCATCACCGAAGGCGCCGTCTCGGCCTCGTCCTTCTTCACCGTCAGGTGGCGCAGCACGGCGTCGTTGAAGCGAAACCCCGTCTCCAGTTCGGCGAGCACCTCGGCCGAGCACTCGATATTGATGCACAGGTAGTGCGCCTTGGCCAGCTTCTGGATCAGGTAGGCCATCTGGCGGCGGCCCCAATCCTCGACGCGATGGATCTTGCCGCCGCCGGCGGTCACGACCCCCTTGTAGCGCTCCAGCATGGCCGGAACCTGTTCGCTCTGATCCGGATGGATCAGCAGCACGATCTCGTAGTGACGCATTCGATTTCCTCACGGTTGGAGCCCCGCGACGCGCGAAAGCGGTCGCTGCAGGCCGGACAGCCACCCCGCAGCGCGACGGCGCGGTGCCGAGGCGCACTTACCGGGTGTGGCAAGGCAAGCCGGGCATTATAGCCCGAATGCGCTGCCACCACGGGGGGCGGCGGGCCGGGGCGGCAGCGGCAGCGGCCCTGGGTAGCGCACGCGTTCGGTCAGCTCGAGTTGCGCGGCGCTCGGCGCCGGGGTGAGCAGGCTCACGATGACGATCACCGCGAAGCCGAGCGGGACGCCGAAGACACCCGCCGAGATCGGCTGAATGCCCCACCACAGCACGAGCGGCGACTGCACGCCGAGCACCTCGCGCAGCCACGGATGCGTCACCGCCATGTAGTAGCACGTCAGCGACAGCCCGGCCAGCATGCCGCACACCGCGCCCCACTTGTTGGCGCGCTTCCAGAAGACGCCGAGCACGAGCGCCGGAAAGAACGCCGCCGCGGCGAGCGAGAACGCGGCCGAAACGAGAAGCAGGATATTGCCCGGCCGCTGCGCTGCGACGCTCGCTGCCGCGAGCGCGACGACAAGCAGCAGCATCTTGGACGTGAGGACGCGCCGGCTGGCCGATGCATTCGGGTCGATCATCTTGTAGTAGATGTCGTGCGACAGCGCATAGCCGATCGTCAGCAGCAATCCGTCCGCGGTCGACAACGCGGCGGCGAGCGCACCGGTCGCGACGAGTGCGGTGACGACATAGGGCAGGCCGCCGATCGCCGGCGTCGCGAGGACGACGATATCGCTCGCGATGCTGATCTCGCCGAGTTGCAGGATGCCGTCGCGGTTGATGTCGACCACCGACAGCAGCGCCGGCTCCGCGTGCGACCAGTGCGCGATCCACTCCGGCAGCCGGTTGTACGGCGTGCCGACGAGGACGTTGAAGACCTCGTATTTGACGAGCACCGCAAGCGCCGGCGCGGTGACGTAGAGCGCGACGATGAAGATCACGGTCCACGTCACCGCCTCGCGCGCCTGGCGCACCGACGGCGTCGTGTACGAGCGGGCCAGGATGTGCGGCAGCGCCGCCGTGCCGACCATCAGGCAGAAGACGAGCGCCAGAAAGTTGCGCCGCGAGTCATCGAACAGGCGCCGCTCGGACGCGCTGCCCTGCGGGTCGCCGGCGAACGCCTGCGCATGTGGCGGCATGCCTGCAAGCGGCCTGGCGCGCGCCAGGTCGGCATCGCGCGATTTCGTCCAAAGCTCACGCGCCGCCTCGGGTGAGTGCGGCATGCGGCGCAGGGCCTTCTCGGCGTTCTGGATCTGCGCGAGCGGCGCATTGCCCGCCTTCAATTCGGCGAGCGTGCGTTCGGCCCGCGCGCGCTCGGCGGCAAGCGCCGCGGGGACATCGGCAAGCCTGCGCTGCGCCTCGCTCGCCCGCGCGGCAAACGCGGCGATCACGGCCTGCTCCTTCGGATCGGCCAGCAGTTCCTTCTCGCGCACGCTGACCTTCTGCATCTGCGTGCCGTAGACGAGTTGCGGGATCGGCACGCCGGTCTGCTTCACCGACAGCCAGACGACCGGAATCAGGTAGGCGAGGATGATGATGATGTACTGGCTGACCTGCGTCCACGTGACGGCGCGCATGCCGCCGAGAAACGAGCACAGCAATATCGCGCCGAGGCCGAGAAAGATCCCGAGCTCGAATGCGACGCCGGTCAGATGCGTCGTGATCAGACCGACACCGTAGATCTGGGCGACGACGTAGGTGAACGAACACAGGATCGCGGCGAAGGCGCCGATCAGCCGCGGCAGCCTGCCGCCGAAGCGCAGGCCGAGAAAATCGGGAATCGTGTACTGGCCGAAGCTGCGCAGGTAGGGCGCGAGCAGCAGCGCGACGAGACAGTAGCCGCCGGTCCAGCCGAGGACGAAGGCCAGCCCGCCGGGGTCGCTCGCCGTGCCCGAGAAGCCTTGCAGATACAGCGTACCGGCCAGGCCGATGAAGGAAGCGGTCGACATCCAGTCGGCGCCGGTCGCCATGCCGTTGTAGAGCGCCGGCACGCGCCGCCCCGCGACGTAGTACTCGACCGCGTTGGTGGTGCGGCTGAAGATGCCGATGAATGCGAACAGCAGCACCGTCGCGACGAGGAAGATGAGTCCGATCCAGTTGTCGGGCAGACCCATCTGCTCGAGCAGCCCGAGCCCGACGACGAAGGCGATGAAGCCGATCGTGAAGCCACCGTAGATCCGGTGCAGCCGCCGCTCGAACGCGGCGCCGGGCCGGGACCGGGGGGGCGATGCCGCAGCGCTCATCGGGCCTTTGCCGCTGCGGTCACCGGCGCGGCGCTCAGCGCGCCGCCAGGCGGCGCCAGGTCGCGACGACGCTGTCCGGATTGAGCGAGATCGACTCGATGCCTTCGTCGGCCAGCCACTCGGCGAAGTCGGGGTGATCGCTCGGCCCCTGGCCGCAGATGCCGACATAGCGGCCGCGACTGCGGCAGGCCTTGATCGCGCGCGAGATCAGCGCCTTGACGGCCGGGTCGCGCTCGTCGAAGTCGTGCGCCAGCAGCTCGAGCCCGGAGTCGCGATCGAGGCCGAGCGTGAGCTGGGTCAGGTCGTTCGAGCCGATCGACATGCCGTCGAAGTGTTCGAGGAACTCGTCGGCGAGCAGCGCATTGCTCGGGATTTCGCACATCATGATGACGCGCAGGCCGTCGTTGCCACCGTCGGCCGCGCGGCGCAGACCCTTCGCGGCGAGCATCGCGACGACACGCCGCGCCTGGTCCAGCGTGCGAACGAACGGCACCATGATCTCGACGTTGGTGAGCCCCATGTCGCCGCGCACGCGCGCGAGCGCCTCGCACTCCATCGCGAACGCCTCGCCGAAGCTGTCGCTGACGTAGCGCGACGCGCCGCGAAAGCCGAGCATCGGGTTTTCTTCCTCCGGCTCGTAGCGCGAGCCGCCGATCAGCTTCTTGTATTCGTTCGACTTGAAGTCCGACAGCCGCACGATCACCGGCTTGGGCCAGAACGCAGCGGCGATCGTCGCCACGCCCTCGGCGAGCTTGTCGACGTAGAACGCGCGCGGTGACGCATGGCCACGCGCGACCGACTCGACCGCCTTCTTCAGATCCGCGTCGACGTTCGGATAGTCGAGCACCGCCTTCGGATGGACGCCGATGATGTTGTTGATGATGAACTCGAGCCGCGCGAGGCCGACGCCGGCGTTGGGCAACTGCGCGAACTCGAACGCGAGCTGCGGGTTGCCGACGTTCATCGTGATCTTGACCGGGCACGGCGGCAGCTCACCGCGCTCGACCTCGCTCACCTCGGTCTCGATCAGGCCGTCGTAGATGTGGCCGGTATCGCCCTCGGAGCAGGCGACGGTGACGAGCGCGCCGTTCTTCAAGGTCTCGGTCGCGTCGCCGCAGCCGACGACGGCCGGGATGCCGAGCTCGCGCGCGATGATCGCCGCGTGGCAGGTGCGGCCGCCGCGGTTCGTCACGATCGCGCTCGCGCGCTTCATCACCGGCTCCCAGTTCGGGTCGGTCATGTCGGTGACGAGCACGTCGCCTGGCTTGACCTGATCCATCTGCGCCAGGCTGTGCACGATGCGCACCGGGCCGGTGCCGATCTTCTGGCCGATCGCGCGGCCTTCGGCGAGCACCGTGCCGCTGCCCTTGAGCCGATAGCGCAGCTCGTCGCCGCCGGCCGCGCGGCTCTTCACGGTTTCGGGCCGCGCCTGCAGGATGTAGAGGCGGCCGTCGCTGCCGTCCTTGCCCCACTCGATGTCCATCGGCCGGCCGTAGTGCGACTCGATCTTCAATGCCACCTGCGCGAGTTCGGTCACGTCGGCATCCGCGAGCGAATAGCGGTTGCGCTGCTCGGTCGCGGTCTCGACCGTCTTCACGAGCTTGCCGCTCGCAGCGCGCTCGGCGTCGCTCGCGAACTCCATCTTCAGCAGCTTGGAGCCGAGGTTGCGGCGTACGATCGCCTGCTTGCCGGCGGCGAGCATCGGCTTGTGAACGTAGAACTCGTCCGGGTTCACGGCACCCTGCACGACCGTCTCGCCGAGGCCGTAGCTCGACGTGATGAAGACGACGTCCTCGAAGCCGCTTTCGGTATCGATCGTGAACATCACGCCCGCGGCGCCGAGGTCGGAGCGCACCATGCGCTGCACGCCGGCCGACAGCGCGACATCGGCGTGCGCGAAGCCCTTGTGCACGCGATAGCTGATCGCGCGGTCGTTGTAGAGCGAGGCGAAGACCTCCTTCGTCTTCGCCAGCACCTCGGCTATGCCGGCGACGTTCAGGAACGTCTCCTGCTGGCCGGCGAAGCTCGCATCGGGCAGATCCTCGGCCGTCGCCGACGAACGCACCGCGAACGATGCGCCCGGATTGGCCGCTTCGAGTGCGGCGAACTGCGCGCGAATCGCTGCCTCCAGCGGCGGCGAAAACGGCGCCTGCTCGATCCAGCCGCGGATCTCGGCGCCCGCCGCGGCGAGCGCACGAACGTCGTCGGCGTCGAGCGCATCGAGCCGCGCCGCGATCCGCGCATCGAGACCGCCGTGTGCGAGAAACTCGCGAAATGCGTGCGCCGTCGTCGCAAAGCCGCCCGGCACGCGCACGCCGACTGCCGAGAGCTGGCTGATCATCTCGCCGAGCGAGGCGTTCTTGCCGCCGACCGCATCGACGTCGGTCATCCTCAGGTGTTCAAACGGCACGACCAGGGCGGTCGCCAGATTCGGGTGGGACATGGGAAGACTCCGTGACAATGAAAAATCCGGTGCTCCCATCTGCACCAGCGCGCGCGGATGGCGGCGCCCGCCGGCAGAGCCGACACGCGCCCGCGGCGCACGACGCCGCGCGCGAACGCGCCGCTGGCGGTGCATGCATCGAGACGGACCATCGGTGGCATCGGCAAGATGGAGGAGAACGTACTGCCTGCGATTCTATGAGGCGCGACCCGGCGTGCCGGGTCGAAGCGATCCCGAATGTGCACAAGTCGCAGGCTTGCCGGCGCGCGGCGCGGCGCCGGCCGCGCCGTCCGCGAAGGTGGTGCTCGACAGCGATCGGCACCGCGCAGGACATGTCGCGGTTGACTTATGCTTCGCCCGAGAAGAGTCGTGGATCACCTGGGGGCTCTGACGCAGCGGCAGCACCGTGCCTTGCACCACCGCAGGGGTTCCACGAGCCCGCGCCGCGGCGTTTGTCGCGGCGCGCATCACCCGGATCCAGGGGGTCTCGCCGGCCATGTTGAACCCGACGCCCGCAAGTTGCCCCGCTGCGCAGGCGACAGCCTCGCGCGGCATCGGGTCGGCTCGCCGCGATGCCGCGGCACGTCAGCCGCACTGCGGCGGCAAGGGGGCGCGATGAGCACGGCCGATCCGGTGCGCCTGCTGCCGCTGGGCGACAGCGCCGTCACCTTGCAGTTCGGCACCGAGATCGGCGCTGCCGCCAATGCGCGGGTGCTCGGCTTCTGCCGTGCGCTTGCCGACGCCGTGCAGCGCGGCGAACTGCCCGGCGTTGTCGAATGGGTGCCGGCATACGCGTCGGTGACGGTGCATGCCGAGGATATCGACGAGCAAGCAGCCGCTGAGCGCGACGCCCGGCTGCTCGCGCTGGCCGAGGGCGCGGCGCCGCTGCAGACGGCGGGCCGCCGCTGGCGGCTGCCGGCCTGCTTCGACGAGCGGCATTCGCCGGACCTTCGCGCGCTGGCCGAGGCGCGCGGCACGAGCGTGGCCGAGGCGATCGATCTGATCGTCGGCACGACATTTCGGGTCTATATGCTCGGCTTCCTGCCGGGATTTGCCTATCTCGGCGACCTGCCCGCGGCGCTCGAGATGCCGCGGCTGGCGACACCGCGGCGCGAGGTGCCCGAACGTTCGATCGCCGTCGCCGGCCGCATGTGCGCGGTCTACCCGTGGGCGAGCCCCGGCGGCTGGCACCTGATCGGGCGCACGCCGGTGCGGCTGTTCGACGCGGCGGCGGACGAACCCGCGCTGCTCGCATCGGGCGACGAGGTCGTCTGGCAGCCGGTCGATGCCGCGGCCTATGATGCCCTCGACCGCCGCGCCGCCGCCGCGCAACTGCCGCGCAGCGAACTGCTGGCGGGCAACGCATGAAGCACGCGGTCGAGATCGCCGAGCCGGGCGTCGCCAATACCGTGCAGGATGGCGGCCGGCGCGGCTATCGCCAGGTCGGCGTCCCGCTATCGGGCGCCCTCGATGCAGTGCTGCTGGCCTGCGCGAACCGGCTGCTCGGCAACCCGGCCGACGCTGCGGCGATCGAGATCCCGCTCTCCGGCCCCACCCTGCGAGCGACCGGCGACCCGGTGCGCGTCGCGCTGGCCGGCGCCATCGCCGCGAAGTTGCTGCGAGTCGACGGCACCCGGATCGACATCGACAGTGCGCAGTCGGTGACGCTGCGCCGCGGCGATTCGCTCGCGGTCGGCGCGGCGCGCACCGGCGTCGCCTACCTTGCACTCGCCGGCGGCTGCCGCGTGCCGCTGCAACTGCGCAGCCGTTCGACCTATGTGCGCGCACGGCTGGGCGGCGTCGCCGGTCGGGCGATCGCAGCGGGCGACCGCATCGCCTGCGGCGCGCCGGCCGGCGAACTTGCGGTCGAGTGGCGCGCTGCAACGCCATTTGCACACGCGGCCGGGCCGATCCGCGTCATCCCCGGACCGCAGGACGATGCGTTCGAGCCCGAAGCGCTGGCAGCGCTGTTCGATCACTCGTACCGCGTCAGCCGCGACAGCGATCGCATGGGGATGAGGCTCGAGGGGCCGCGGCTGAAACATCGCGGCGGCGCCGATATCGTCTCCGACGGCATTGCGCCCGGCGCGATCCAGGTTCCGGGCAACGGCCAGCCTATCGTGCTGCTGGCCGACTCGCAGACGGTCGGCGGCTATACGAAGATCGCGACCGTCATCCGCGCCGACCTGCCCCGGATCGCGCACGCGCGACCGGGAACCGAGTTGCGCTTCGCCGCCGTGACGCGCGCGCAGGCGTTCGATGCACTGCGCGAACAGGCGGAGGCGATCGAGCGCTGGCTGCGATCGATCGTGCCGTACCGTCTGCCGGGCAGCATCGACCTCGACGCGCTGCGCGAGCACAACCTGGTCAGCGGCGCGATCGACGCCGCCGCGGACCGCCTGCCTTGGGAGGGCGTGCCATGAGCGCCGCCGGGCCGCTCCCAAGGCGCTCGCTCCCCACGGGCCGCGCCGGGGCCCGTTCCGGGCCCTGGGGAACCGGCGCGCAGCGCCGCAGGGGGTCATGATGAGCAAGATGGTGAACCTCAACGCCGACCTCGGCGAGAGCTTCGGCCCCTGGCCGATGGGGCGCGACGACGACATGCTCGCGCTCGTCAACTCGGCCAACGTCGCCTGCGGTTTCCACGCCGGCGACCCGGCGGTGATGCGGCGCACCGTCGCGCTGGCCGCGAAGCACGGCGTCAGCATCGGCGCGCATCCGGCGTTTCCCGATCTGCAGGGCTTCGGCCGGCGCCGGATGGACATCGCCGAGCCCGAACTCGAAGCGATGCTGATCTACCAGATCGGCGCGCTGGCGGCGATCGCGCGGGCCGAAGGCACGCGCGTCACGCACGTCAAGCCGCACGGTGCGCTCAACAATATGGCGTGCGTCGACGCCAGCCTGGCGCGCTGCATCGCGCGTGCGGTGCGTGCGGCCGATCCTGCGTTGATGCTGCTCGCGCCGGTGCTGTCGCAGCTTGCCGTCGCGGGCGAAGAAGCCGGCCTTGGCGTGATCGGCGAAGTCTTCGCCGACCGCGCCTATGCCGACGACGGCACGCTCGTGCCGCGCTCGCAGCCGGGCGCGGTGCTGCACGGCGCGGACGACTGCGTCCGCCACGTGATGCGCATGGCCGAGACCGGCGCGCTGCATAGCGTGAACGGCAGGCAACTGCCGGCGCGCATCCAGAGCATCTGCGTGCACGGCGACAACCCGCAGGCCGTGGCGACCGCACGCGCGGTCGGCGATGCACTGCGCGCCGCCGGATGGCGGCTCGTGCCGCTGCCCGAATTGCACGCCGCCTGAAGCCGGGCGCCTCCGGTCTCGACGCCTGGTCGCGCGCCGCGCGCGCGTCCAGCACGCCCGAGCGCCCGACCTTCGTGAGTTGCCGGCGAAGCCCCGGCGCCGGTCTGCGGCCGAACCGTTCCAGCTTTCGAGAAACAAAACGGGTTGAAGGTCTTGTTCATGCAGGCGTCGCCGTCGGCAAGACTGCAAAGCCGAGCGCGGCAGCGCGGCGCCTGCGGGCAGCGATGCTGCGCTGACGCTGCTGCTCCTCATAGTGCTGTTGGCCTTCATCGACGTAGGCTTTCGAGAAACTTCTCTGACACAGAATCAACGGGTTACGTGCGGCCGACCGAGCGACGCGCATGCAGC
>JACSRM010000219.1 GCA_014879745.1 Burkholderiaceae bacterium
TATCCGAGGGCGCTGGCGGGTGTTGCGCCGCTTGCTCGGGCCACGCGGCCCGAGCCGCACGACGCGCCTGCGCCAGCGCCCTCGGCTGCCCCGGCGCGGGCGCATTGACTCGGGAAGCACCCTCCAATGTTCCAGCAACTCGGCGTCATCGGCTGCGGATTGATGGGCGGATCGTTCGCCCTCGCGCTCAAGCGCGCCGGCCTCGTGCGCCGCGTCGTCGGGTACAGCAAGTCGCCTTCGACGACCGAGAAGGCGAAGAAGCTCGGCGTGATCGACGATATCGCCGAGTCGGCCCTGCAGGCCGTGACCGGCGCCGATATCGTGCTGCTCGCGGTGCCAGTGGCCGCGACCGAGACAACGTTCAAGGCGATCCGCCACCTGATCGGGCCCGGCGTGCTGCTGATGGACGTCGGCAGCACGAAGCGCGAAGTGGTCGATGCCGCGCGCCGCGTGCTGAAGGACCGCGTCTCCTCCTTCGTGCCGGCGCATCCGATCGCCGGCAAGGAGGTGGCCGGCATCGTCAACGCCGACGCCACGCTCTACAACGGGCGCCAGGTGATCCTGACACCGCTGCGGCAGACCCAGCCCGAACTCGTGCAGAAGGCGACCGACGTCTGGTCCGCGCTCGGCGCGCAGGTGCTGCGCATGACGGCCGAGAACCACGACGCCGCGTTCGCCGCCGTCAGCCACCTGCCGCATCTGCTCGCCTTCGCCTACTTCAGCTCGATCGTCAACCAGCCCGCGGGGCGCGATTTTCTCTCGCTCGCCGGCCCGGGGTTTCGCGATTTCACCCGCATCGCGGCGAGCGACCCGAGCGTCTGGCGCGACATCCTGCTCAGCAACCGCGAAGAGATCCTGCGCCAGTCGCTGCGCTTTCGGCATACGCTGGACGCGATCGAGCACGTCATGCGCGGCGGCAACGCCGAGGCGCTCGAGGGCCTCGTGCGCAAGGCGTCGGATGCGCGCGGCGACTGGCAGATGAACGCCCAGAAGCAATCGGGCGAGCGCTCCTGAGGCGCGCCGCGCCCGGCCGGTCCGCGATACGCGCGCCATGTTCGACACGCCGTTTCTCGACATCCCGCCGCTGATCGCCGCCGAAGGCTGCGTGCGGCTGCCCGGCTCGAAGAGCATCTCGAACCGCGTGCTGCTGCTGGCCGGGTTGTGCGAGGGGACGACGACGCTGCACGGGCTGCTCGACTCCGACGATACCCGCGTCATGCTCGATGCCCTGCGCGCGCTCGGCTGCGCGATCGAGAACGGCGGCGCGTCCACCCGCGTGACCGGGCTTGGCGGCCGGCTCGCGGTGCACAGCGCCAGCCTCTTTCTCGGCAATGCCGGCACCGCGATGCGGCCCTTGACGACCGCCCTTGCGCTGCTCGCCGCGACGCAGGGCGGCGACTTCGAGCTGCGCGGCGTGGCGCGCATGCACGAGCGTCCGATCGGCGATCTGGTCGACGCGCTGCGCGCGCTCGGCTGCACGATCGACGAACTCGGGCAGCCGGGCTATCCGCCGCTGCGCCTGCGCGGTGGCCGGCTCGACCTCGATCAGCCGATCCGGGTGCGGGGAGACGTCTCGAGCCAGTTCCTGACCGCGTTGCTGCTCGCGCTGCCGCTCGTCGCGGCCGAGCGCGACATCGCGATCGACGTCGCCGGCGAACTGATCTCGAAGCCGTATGTCGAGATCACGCTCAAACTCCTCGCGCGCTTCGGTGTCGTGGTGCGCCGCGACGGATGGCAGCGCTTCACGATCGCCGCGCACGGCGACGACGGCGCGTACCGATCGCCCGGCGAGTTGCATGTCGAGGGCGACGCCTCGTCGGCGTCGTACTTCATCGCGCTCGGCGCGATCGCCGCCGCCGACGGGCACAGTGTTCGCATCGAAGGCGTTGGCAGTGAATCGATCCAGGGCGACATCGCGTTCGCCGATGCCGCCGAGCAGATGGGCGCGCGGGTGACACGCAGCGCCAACGCGCTCGAGGTCCGCCGCGGTGCGTGGCCGCTGCGCGCGATCCGGCTCGATTGCAACCACATCCCCGACGCGGCGATGACGCTTGCCGTGATGGCGCTGTTCGCGGACGGCACCTCGCGGCTGGCGAATATCGCGAGCTGGCGCGTCAAGGAAACCGATCGCATCGCCGCGATGGCGGCCGAGCTACGCAAGCTGGGCGCTGTAGTCACCTTCGGTGCCGACTTCATCGAGATCACGCCGCCCGTGCAGTGGCGCGCAGCCGAGGTGCGCACCTACGATGACCACCGGATGGCGATGTGCATGGCGCTTGCCGCGTTCAACCCGCTGGCCGGCGCGCGCCCGGGCGTGCCGGTGCGCATCCTCGATCCGCGCTGCGTCGCCAAGACCTTCCCCGACTATTTCGAGACCCTGTTCGACGTCGTCCGCGCCGAGCCCGAGGATATCCCCGTCATCACGGTCGATGGCCCGAGCGCCTCGGGCAAGGGTACGCTCGCGGCGGCGCTCGCCGCGGCGCTCGGTTTTCACTATCTCGATTCGGGCGCGCTTTATCGCGCGACGGCGCTTGCGGCGCTCAGTGCCGGCGTCGGCGACAACGATCCCGCCGCGCTCGCCCGCCTCGGCGGGAAGCTCGATCTGAGATTCGAGGCCGGCTCGACGCTGCTGGCCGGCGCCAATGTGACCGAAGCCCTGCGGCGCGAGGACGTCGGCGCGATGGCGTCGAAGATCGCCGCCTGGCCCGAACTGCGCGATACGCTGCGCGCCCTGCAACTCTCGTTTCGCCGCCTGCCGGGGCTCGTCGCCGACGGCCGCGACATGGGCAGCGTGATCTTCCCCGCCGCGCGGCTCAAGGTCTTCCTCACCGCGAGCGCCGAGGAACGCGCGTTGCGGCGGCATAAGCAATTGATTTCAAAGGGCTTTTCGGCTAGACTGGAAGACTTGCTTGCCGACTTGAGGGCGCGCGACGCACGCGATACGAATCGCGCCGTAGCGCCGCTGGTTGCGGCAACGGATGCACTCCTGCTCGACAACTCGGGCCTGACGATCGAAGCCTCGGTCGATCGAGTTCTGGCTTGGTGGAAGGAGCGTTCGCCGTTTGCCTGAGCCCGGCCCGACGGTCGTCTCGCAAGCAGGGCACCCTGGTTCCACCGCGTGGCCACCACGCGGCGGTTGTTCAACGTCAACTCACCGCAGCCGCCCGGCTGCACTCGGAAATCCAATTCATGTCCCAACTCCAAACCGCCACCACGTCTCAAGGGCCGGACTCGTTTGCCGCCCTGTTCGAAGAATCGCTGAAGAAGCAGGAAATGCGGGCCGGCGAAGTCATCACCGCCGAGGTGGTGCGCGTCGACTACAACTTCGTGGTGGTCAATGCCGGCCTCAAGTCGGAATCCTACATACCGATCGACGAATTCAAGAACGACAAGGGCGAGGTCGAAGTCCAGGTCGGCGACTTCGTCGCGGTCGCGATCGACGCCATCGAGAACGGCTACGGCGACACCATCCTGTCGCGCGACAAGGCCAAGCGCCTCGCGTCGTGGATGTCGCTCGAGAACTCGCTCGAATCGGGCGAATTCGTCGAAGGCACCGTCAACGGTAAGGTCAAGGGCGGCTTGACCGTCCTCGTCAACGGCATCCGCGCCTTCCTGCCCGGCTCGCTGCTCGACACCCGGCCGGTGAAGGACATGAGCCCGTTCGAGGGCAAGACGATGGAGTTCAAGGTCATCAAGCTCGACCGCAAGCGCAACAACGTCGTGTTGTCG
>JACSRM010000150.1 GCA_014879745.1 Burkholderiaceae bacterium
CGGTCTGCCAATCGCCGACGCGGGCCATCGCCTGGCGCAGCCTGCGGCGGTCGAGCGATCGGCCGTCGTGGCCGGCGAAGGCGCACAGCAACACGAGGTTGACATCGGCGCCGTGATCGTCCTGCAGCGCGAGGCAGGCTTCCTGCACGCCAGGCGCGCGATAGACGCGCAGCGAGAAGCGCCAGAGCGGGTGCGGCTCGTGGTGCATCGGCGTCAGGTCTGCAGGATGTCGCGCCGCTCGCCTTCGAGCGCGACGCAGGTCAGCACGCCGCTGGCGAACGCGCCGGTGTCGATGCCGATGCGATTCGCGCGCAGCACCGGCGTGTCGACGATGCAATGGCCGTGGACGACGACGGCGCCGTGGTCGGCGGTCGAATCGAGGAACGGCTGGCGGATCCACATCAGGTCGTGCACGTCCTGCTGCTCGAGCGGCACGCCGGGGAGCACGCCGGCGTGGGCGAAGAAGTAGTCGCCGCTGCGAAAGCTCGTTTGCGTCCTGCTCACGAAGGCCCGGTGCTCGGCCGGAATCGCGGCGGCGAGCTGCGTTCGCACGTCGGCCAGCGTCGCGTCGTCGTGCCAGTCGCGATCGCCGATGTCGATGCCGTAGTCGTGCAGCACCGCAAGCCCGCCCCAGTGGAACCAACGCCGGCCGAAGTCGAGATCGCCGTCGAGATAGTGCAGCCAGTAGTCTTCATGGTTGCCGCGCAGCGTGATGCGGGTGAAGCCGGCCGGCGGCGGCGCGAGCATCATCTCGATCACGCGGCGCGAACTGATGCCGCGACTGACGTAGTCGCCGAGGGTGACGAGCAGCCGTGTAGCTGCGGGCCGTTGGGCGGCGTCATCGACGATGCGCGCGGTGAGCGCCTCCAACAGGTCCCAGCGGCCGTGGATATCGCCGACCGCGTAGATCACCGTGTCGGGCGGCGTGCGGGCGGGCGGCGGCGTCATTCGCCGCTGGCTTGCGAGCGCGCTTCCTTGTCGTCCTGGCGCCCGCTCCAGCGGCGAAAGAGCTTGTGCTCGATGCCGACCTGGTCGAGCGCTTTGCCGATGCTCTGGTGGACGAGGTCCATGATCGTCTTCGGCTGGTGATAGAACGCCGGCATCGGCGGCAGGATCACGGCGCCGCAGTCGGCGGCGCGGCTCATCAGTTCGAGGTGGCCCTTGTGCAGCGGCGTCTCGCGCACCATCAGCACGAGCTTGCGGCCTTCCTTCAACTGCACGTCGGCGGCGCGCACGACGAGGTTGTAGGTGAACGAGTTGGCGATCGCCGACAGCGTCTTGATCGTGCACGGCGCGACGATCATGCCGCGCGTCAGGAACGAGCCGCTGGCGACGGCGGCGCCGACGTCCTTGTTGCTGTAGACGACGGCGGCAAGCGACCGTACCTCCTCGAGCGAGGTCTGCGTCTCGATCGCGAAGTTCATCCCGGCCGCTTCGCTCAGGATCAGGTGCGCCGGCTGGCCGAGGTCCTTCAGGACGCGCAGCAGTTCGACACCGTAGATGACGCCCGTGGCGCCGGTGATTGCCACCACCAGGGGCAGGGTCATGGATCGCTTCTCCAGTTGGGGCTTCGTCCGTGTCAGGCGGCGAGCGCGGCCGGCCGCACCTCGAGCTTCTCCAGGACCGGAAAGCCCGCCGCTTCGTAGGCGGCGACAAGCTCGCTGAGCCGGCCGCCGTGGAAGCGAACGATAACCTGCTTCTCGGCCAGCACGTCGTCGGCCAGGGCGTCGTGCCGCACGTTGATCGGGTAGAGCGCCTGCAGCACGGCGCCGGTCGACTCGGCGATCTCGGCGACCCGCCCGAGCATGCCCGGGCCGAGCCGCACCGGGCCGATCGTGATGCCGTTGCGATGCTCGCCGGCACCGAGGAAGTTGGCCGCGATCTGGAAAATCTCGTTGGCCGAGATGACACCGACGATCTCGTCGCCGTCGAGTACCGGAAACTGCGCGACGCCGTGCGCCTGGCCTTTGCGCAGGCATTCCTCCATCGTATCGGTCGCCTGCACGGTATCGGGGTTGCGCACCATGATGTCGCGCACCTTGAGCCTTGTCACGAAGAAGGCGAACTCGTCCGGGTCCTGCGTGTGCAGCACGAACTGACCCATGCGCAGCAGGTTGGCGCGGGTGACGAGGCCGCGCAGGCGACCTTCGTCGTCGACGACCGGCAGCGCGTGCAGGTGGTTCTCGCTCATCAGCCGCTTGGCCTCGGAGACGAGCATCGTGCAGGGGATCAGCATCGGATGCGGCTGCATCCAGTTGCGAACGATCATCTCGGTTCCTCCATCGCGGTGCGCACGAGCGCCGTCATGCCGCCTGTGCCACTGCGCCCTGCGACTGTTTCGACAAAGCGAACAGCCGCGCGAACTCGTCGACCGCGGCGCGCGCGAACTCGGGCGTATACAGATGCAGGTCGACCTTCTTCATGCGCTCGGGTTCGTCGAGCTTCGCGATCAGGCGTTCGACGAACGCGGCATCCGCCTGCGGGTCGTAGATCGGCCGGCCTTCGCGATCGAGCGACGACCAGCCCTTCAACGGTACGAGGAAGGTCCATTCGCCGCGCGCCGCGTTGAGCCGCTCGGCGATCACGTCGGCGGCGGCGCGCAGTTCGTCGGCCGTCGTACGCACCTGCACGCGCAGCTTGTCCTGCACGTACTGGACGCGGTCCTTCGTCTTCTCGAGCATGTCGGCGCGGCCGCCGTAGGACAGGATGTCGAGGCCGCACGGCGCGAGGACCTGCGGGATGCCGGCCGCGGCGGCGGCTTTCAGCCGATCCGGCCCGGGGTCGCGGTTGCCCTTGAAGAGATGCTCCATCACGCCGCCGATGCAGATGTCGAGCACGCCGGCGAAGGCGCCGTCGGCGATCATCTCCTCCATCGCGCGGTCGCCCTTGCCCTGTGCGTGGCAGACGATCGGCGTGAAGCCGGCGTCTTCGAGCATGCCGATGGCAGTCTGCACCGCCATCTCGCCGAAGCCGAACGACGAGATCGCGACGCAGGGCTTTTCGCCGAGGCCGAAATCCTGCCCTAGCGTCATCTCGACCATGCCGCAGATCGCGCCGACGGCGTTCGTGATCTGCGCCTTCAGCAGCGGGTTCATCTTGACGATGTCGAGCACCGTATGGTGCATCGTCAGGTCGCGCGTGCCGACGTACTGGTCGATGTAGGCCGGGTGCGCCGCCATCGGCGAGGCCATCAGCTTCGGAAAACCGAACGGCAGCTGCTTCATCACCGAGGTCGCGACGAGCGTCGCCGTCCCGCCGCCGATGCCGATCGCGCCGTGCACGCGGCCGGCGGCCATCAGTTCGGCGAGGATCGCCGACGCGCCCTTGATCTGGTTGTTGGTCGCCGTGTCGCGGTCGCTGCGGTACTTCTCGCGCACGACCTCGATCGCGAGGCCGCCGCGCGCGGCGACATCCTCGGTGCGAATGTCGCCGGGAAACGGCGGCGGCTCCTCCATGCTGAAGTCGAGGAAGATGGCCTCGTGGCCGCGCTGCTCTATCAACTCCTTGACGAAGACGATGTCCTCGCCGCGGGTGTCGAGGTTGCAGATGATGACGATGCCCTTCTGGCTCATGGTGTCTCGCATTGCATGACTATTCCGGCCGGCGCCCGTGCGGGCGCCGGGCCGGTCAGGGCGCGGCAGTCGCCGGCCGCGCCGTGAAGCTTCACGAAGCCCGGGCTTACATCTCGTGCGTCTTGGACTTCTTGGCCGGCGCCTCGGGCCGGGTCA
>JACSRM010000375.1 GCA_014879745.1 Burkholderiaceae bacterium
GCCAGGCGTAGGCGGCGGGGATGGGGCTGGGCTGGTTGTGAGGCGGCCGGCTGCGCTCGTCGGCCATCTCGAGGAACAGCAGATAGGTGAGCTGCTCGACATAGTCGCCATAGCTCATGCCGTCGTCGCGCAGGACGTTGCAGTAGTTCCAGAGTTTCTGGACGAGGGTGGAAGAGTTCATCGAGGTTTCGTTTCCGCGGTCAAAAAGGTACGATGGCCGGCATGGCGCTCGAGCAGTCCAACCCGCACCTGAAGTCGGCCGCAGCCCGCAAGGCAGCGCTGCGTGTTTCGGCGCAGACCTCGTCGGCCGTGGAAGGCATCCGCGCGCCCTTCGCCAAGAGGTCCAAGGTCGCGTCGCCGGTCAGCACCGAGGCCTTCATCGCGCACTGGAAGCGGCGCGTCGCCGCGAGCGGACGATGACGCGGCTGGCGCCTGCCGGAACTCACTGCCGCATCAACGCGACGAACTGCGCTTGCTCGAAGTGATGGTCGAAGGTCAGCGCCTCGCGCAGGCCGCGTCGACGCATGATGACGAAAGATGCACAGTCGGTCAGGCCCCATTCCTTGTCCTGATGCTGCCGGTACAAGGCGAGTGCCTCGCGAAAGAGCAGGGAGGACTGCGGTTCGACCTCCGTGTTCGGGTCGGACATGATCGCGTCGATGGCGGCAGCGACCCCCTGCCGCAATAGAAGGAACTTGCCAAGGCCGTTGAGCACTTCGGCCAGCACCATCTCCGAAGTCACGATCCTCGCGCGGCCGAGAGCCTGCGAACTCCGAATCGCAGCGTCGTGCAGTTCGTCATTGGGGGGGAACAGGCCGATCCAGTAGTTCGCGTCCGCAAAGACGGTCCGCATCACTTGACCTCGTGATCGGCGTAGAGGTAGTGATCGAGCCGCTTTCCGAGGTCGGCAGGAACGGCGTCCCACACCTCCTTAGGTACCGACGCACCGAGCTCCGCCAGCGTCTGCCAGATCGGCGTCACACCCTCGACGAACGCTGGTTCGGCTGGCGCACCGGCAGCAACCAGATCGACGCGAAGCAGCCTTCGCAACTGCCGCTCTGCCTGCGTGAACTCGCCCAGCCCCCTCACCCGCAGCCGGCTAGTCGAGTGCGATTGCAATGCCGCGAGGACCTCGGCCTCCTGAGGTTCGCTGAACTTGCCCTTCACTGGGGTTTGGTCGGGGTGGACGATCAACTCGAACGCACCGCCGCGAACGTTCGCCATGTTGACCTCGCCCACCACATCGACGAGATCCTCGTAGCTTGCCTCGGTCCACTCGGCCAGCCGCTTGCGCGCTCTTGCCGTGTACGGCGCCTCGCTGGTGCGGTGCCGCGACCGCACGAAGAGCGTTTCCGACTCGCGCAAGGTGCACCCGAAATCCTTGAAGAGCGGGATCACGTTGCGGGGAAACTCCGCTGGCAGCAAGTCATCCCCGTCGGCCGCCGTGATCGCCTCGTCGATCAGCGCAGCTGCATGGTCGAACTCGTCATCGAAGTCGAGCGGCGGCTGTTCTTGCGCGACCACGCGTCGAAGCGGGATCACCGCCGAACCCTCGGCGACTTCCGAGAAGCGCAGCACCAGGCGCTCCTCGAAGCCCTTGGGAAGTCGGTCGTAGTCCGGGTGGGCGCGGCGCCACATCTCCTTGGCGCACTGGAGCACCAGCCGTTTGTAGCTGGTGAGTTCGCCCACGCAGTCGACGTCAAGTGCATGACCGCTAAATCGCTCGCCATCGAATCGCAGCGACGCGAGGTGATTGGCCGGTGTGTTCATCGCGAGTTCTCCTACGCCGCCGTCATTGTCTCGCTCGCATGCCGAAACGTAAACGCCCGGGCCAGCACCGCCTGCCGCAGCGCCTGGGCGCGCTTCAGGTTCGCGTCGACCGCGGCCTCGACCTCGCGGACGATGGAGAGGCGGCGGTCGACTTCGGCGACGATGCGGTCTCGTTCCGAGGCGGGCGGAAGCGGCAAGCTGATCGAGGCGACCTGGGGCTGTGCGATCTTGTAGATGCCCGCGGTCGTCTTCACTCGTTGCTCGATTTGGCGACGGACAAGGCGGCTTGGCCAGAGCGTGGCGACCCAGCGTCTGATCTCGGCATCGGCGAAGCGCAGGCGCATCATCGTGTCGGGAAAGATGACGGGATACGGTGGCGCCTGCGCTACCGCCCCGCGCCCAACCAGGGCGAGACTGCCATTCCCTCGCGACACGAAGAAGTCGCCCTCCTCGACGAGGATGTCGCCGACCGAGGCAGGATCGACCGGCAGAAAGCGGTGGTCTGCGTAGTCCAGTCCAGATGCGCACATTGCGCTAAGGCGCAGGGCGCGTACCGAGGTCGGCGACGTGCTCTCCTTCACCGATAGCCCGTTGACGATTCGCTCGCGGAGGAGGTCCGCTATCGTGCAGTTGGCCCACCGTTCACCCGAACGCGCCGCCTCGGAGAGCGCTGACGCTTGATACCGCGAGATCGACACCTTCACGCGCTTGAGGTTGGCGACGGTTTCGTCGAGGCGGGAGAACTGCTTGTCGAGTTCGGCGACGATGCGGCGCTGCTCGTCCACCGGCGGCAGATCCAGCTCAAGCGCCGCGAGCTTCTTGCTCGAAACGTTGGAGATATTCGTCGTAGTCGACGCAGTTTCTCGGATGCGCGACTGCGTCCTTCCCCAAGCAAGCTGGTGATAGAGGTACTTGGGGTCGACCCCGGGGCGTGGTCGGATCAGGGAGATGAACGCGCCGAGCGTTGCCTGCCTCGGAAGCCCGGCGACAAGCGCTACCTTTCCGACGAGTTCAAAGCTGTTCGCGGTTGAGATCAGGATGTCGCCGGACTGAACGAACTGCTCGGTGCGCTTGACGTGCTCGGTCGGCACAAACCACAGGTCGTCCCATTCCACCTCGCGCTGCACGTTCGTCGTGCGCAGGCACGCAACATCTCCGTCACGCGGCACCAAGCTCTTCGCGTCCTTCGGGAACGAGATACCACGGATTATTTCGGCAATCTCGCCGAGTGGCTGCGCGGTCATGACGCCACCAACTCCCGATTCAACTCATCCATCACCTTCGGCAACGGCGGCGCGCCGCGCATCCCAAAGCAGCTTGCGCGCGTCAGCGTGCATAGACCGGCCGGCGCTCGGATTCGACGCTCGCGCGGAAGCAGGGATTCTCGAGCGCGGAGTCGGTCACCAGGTCCACCGGCCGCCCGAACAACGCCTCGAGCGACTCCTTCAAACCAAAGTAGCGGTCGAACAGCCGCGTCGGGTCGTCGTCGAACTCGACCAGGAAGTCGATGTCGCTGGTCGCGGGGTCGAAGTCATCGCGCGCCGCCGAGCCGAAGACGTCCAGGCGTCGCGCGCCCGCGCGCCGACAGAGTGCGGCGACGTCGTCGCGGTGCTGCTCGATGATGTGAATCAGGGTGGCCATCGGGGCGAAGTTTAGGCTGCGAGCCCGTCGTTCAGCGAGGCCATCACCTGCGGCAACTCCGCCCCGAAGAGCTGATGCACCCGGCCCAGCCCGCCGCGCTGGTCGAATGGCGCGTAGCCGAAGTCCTCGGCCTCGATGCCGAGGTTGGCGGCGATGTGCTCGGCCATCTTCTCGAGCCACCAGCGCTGCTCGTCGGTGAAGCGTCGGCCCTCACCCCGGCTTTCTCGCGCTGATGCGGGAGTGCTCTCCTGCTGCGCGAGCCAGGCCCTGAAGTTGGCCATGACCTTCTCGGGGTA
>JACSRM010000123.1 GCA_014879745.1 Burkholderiaceae bacterium
GCACGAGGTGACGGTCGCGACCTGCGAGCCGTTCGACCTCGGCTGGGTCGCCGAGATCGAGGCGCACACCAAGAAGACGGTGCGCATCGTCGTCGCCAGCCCGCTCGATCTGCAGCGCTACACGACCGAGTTCTACACGCTGTCGCGCTCGGTGCGCGCGGCGATCAAGAGCGGCGAAAGCTCGGCCGCGGCGAGCTTCGAGCAGCTCGTCGAGCTCGGCCGCAGCAACAAGCCGCTCGACGCCAACGACCAGGGCGTCGTGCAGGTCGTCGATTGGCTGTGGCAGTACGCGTTCGACCAGCGCGCGAGCGACATCCACCTCGAGCCGCGGCGCGATCTCGGCGCGATCCGCTTTCGCATCGACGGCGTGATGCACACCGTCTACCAGATGCCGCCCGGCGTGCTCGCGGCGATGACGGCGCGCATCAAGCTGCTCGGCCGCATGGACGTCGTCGAAAAGCGCCGCCCGCAGGACGGCCGCATCAAGACGCGCAACCCGAACGGCGTCGAGGTCGAGATGCGGCTCTCCACGCTGCCCACCGCCTTTGGCGAGAAGATGGTGATGCGCATCTTCGACCCCGACGCCGCGGCGAAGCGGACCGAGGCGCTCGGCTTCGGCGCGCACGACGCGCCGCGCTGGGAGGCGCTCATTGCGCGCACCCACGGCATCATCCTCGTCACCGGGCCGACAGGGTCGGGCAAGACGACGACGCTTTATGCGACGCTCAAGCAGCTCGCCACCGACGAGGTCAACGTCTGCACGATCGAGGACCCGATCGAGATGATCCAGCCGGCGCTGAACCAGACCCAGGTCCAGCCGGCGCTCGACCTCGGCTTCGCCGAAGGCCTGCGAGCGCTGATGCGGCAGGACCCGGACATCATCATGGTCGGCGAGATCCGCGACCTCGAGACGGCCGAGATGGCGATCCAGGCCGCCCTCACCGGCCACCTCGTCTTCAGCACGCTGCACACCAACGACGCCGCGTCGGCGATCACGCGCCTCGTCGACCTCGGCGTCGCGCCCTACCTGATCGGCGCGACGGTCGTCGGCGTCCTCGCCCAACGCCTCGTGCGAACGCTGTGCCCGGGCTGCAAGCAGCCTGACGCCGCGACCACCGCCGAGACGCTGCACGAGGTCATCAAGCCGTGGCGCCTGACCGGCGAACTGCGCGCCTACAAGCCGGTCGGCTGCCTCGAGTGCCGCATGACGGGCTACCGCGGCCGCGCCGGGCTGTACGAACTGCTCGTCGTCACCGAGGCGGCACGCGCCGCGATCCACCCGCTGCCCGACATCGCCAAGCTGCGCACACTCGCCCTCGCCGACGGCCTGCGCCCGCTGCGCATGGCCGGCGCGATCAAGGTCGCCGAAGGCCTGACGACGATCGAGGAGGTATTGCGCGCCACACCGGCCTGGGAAGGTTGATGCAAACGCAAGGAGACGCATCGATGAATACCGCTCAGAGCCAGCCGGCTGCCGCGCCACGCAGGCAGGTCTACGCCGGCTACACCGGCAAGGCCGACCCGAGCGAGCGCGACCGCATCGTGCATCTGCTGCAGATGTATCGCTCGACCGAGCACTTCAACGCCGAGTACCTGCCGCTGTGGGCGCAGGCGAGCCCGAGCGAGGCGATGAAGGGCGGGCTGCGCATCATCCAGGCGCGCGAAGGCGTTCATGCGCGGCTGATCAAGGAGCGGCTGCGCGAACTCGGCGAGACCGAGTTCGTCGAGGTTTCACAAGAGCGGCGGGCGCAGGTCGAGCCCTTCTTCGCGTCGGCCGAGCGCAGCGATGTCGAGAAGCTCGAGTCGCTCGTCCACCTGTTCGCCGACGTCGACGACTTCTTCGCGCCGATCACCGGCCTGATCGCCGACATCAAGGAAGATCTGCGCACGCGCGAACTGCTGCGCACCATCCTCGACGACGAGTACGCGACGGTGAAGTGGTTCCGACAGATGTACGAGTCGCTCGCCGCTCGCGCGGCGCAGGCCTGATCAGGCCGCGTCCGGCGCGAAGCGCAGCGTCTCGGTCAGGTCGCCGGGCGCCTTGCCGCCGGCTTCGACCATCGCCCTGTCGCGCATCACGATGCAGGGCAGCGGTTCGAGCCCGAAGCGGCGGTTCAGGAAGCGCTGGATCGAGCCGGTGTCGTCGACGGTGTGCTCGACGTGGCCGCGCTTCGCGTGCGGCGAGATGACGAGCGCCGGGATGCGCGTGCCCGGCCCCCAGCGGTCGCCCCTGGCGGCGCGACGTGGTCCCACCAGCCGCCGTTCTCGTCGAAGGTGACGACGACGACGGCGTGCGGCCAGAGCGCGCTTCGCTGCCGCGCGTCGACGACCTGCGCGATATGGCGGTTGCCCGCTTCGACGTCGGAATGGCCGGCGTGCATGTCGAGGTCGCCCTGCGGCCTGAAGAACGCGACCGCCGGCCGGCGGCGAGGAATCGGCTGCTCGAGACCGGGGAAGTCGGCAAGCAGATGGTCGAAGCTGCGGTGCTCCGCGTAGATCACGAGCACGTGGCGAACCCGATCGCGCAGTGCGGCGGCGAACGCCGCGGAGCCGGCAGGAATCGCTGCGGCGCTGTCGCACGCCGTCGCTGTCGCGGTCTGCGCAACGCCCGCGCTACCGCCCGGCCTTCGAGCTGGGCAACCCGGTTCACAACGCCGTCTGCTTCGGCGAGGCGTGCGGGATGACCGGCGCGATCGAGCCGGCGGCGGCGATCGTCGAGCGCATCGCGGCCGACGCCGCGCGGCGCATCGAACAGCACAACGGCGCGATCCTGGGCTGCAGCGCCACCCCTGCGCTTGCGGTGCCCGCGCTGCAGCTTGAGCAGCGTCAATCGCCCGCAGAGGCTTCGCGATATGGTCGGAACGAGCACCAATCCACCCACTGCGTCCAAGGAGACCCCCGTGATCCGTGAAGTCGAAGGCGACATCCTCTCGAGCGAAGCGCAACTGATTGCGCACGGCATAGCCACGCACGATCCGTT
Organism: Burkholderiaceae bacterium; assembly: GCA_014879745.1. Taxonomy (GTDB): domain Bacteria; phylum Pseudomonadota; class Gammaproteobacteria; order Burkholderiales; family Burkholderiaceae_C; genus CAIKUF01. The sequence goes on from JACSRM010000123.1 coordinate 2,981, forward strand.
CGATTCGGGCCTGGCCCTCGCGCTGCGCGAGCGCTTCCCGTCGATGGTGCGCGACTACCGCCACGCCATGCACTCCAAGCACCCGAGGACCGGCGAGATCTGGTCCTGGCATGGCGTCGGCGAGGACGGCCGCACGCACGGCATCGTCAACCTGCTGACCCAGGGCATGCAGAGCCAGGACAAGGCGGCGCGGCCCATCAAGGCCAACCTCGAGGATGTCAACCAGGCGCTGCGCGCGCTGGCCCGGCTCGTGCGCGACGAAGGCGTGCGCAGCCTCGCGCTGCCGCGGCTGGCCACCGGCGTCGGCGGGCTCGACTGGGCCGATGTCAAGCCGCTGATCCATCAGCACCTGGGCGATCTGGATATCACGGTGCTGATCTACGAGGTGTACCGCAAGGATCAGAAGGCCGACGAGAAGCTCGCTGCCTGAACCCGGATGCTGCGCCGCCCAGGCCGGCGCCGGTTGGGTCGGGGTGCTGAGACGGACCGTGGGAGCGTGTGACACCGACTATGGCCGGTCGGCTTCACGGCGCGCATCCGGCGCAACGCCGTCACCGAACGCTGGCACGGCCGCGAGGACGAACTCGAACGCAAGGTCGCGGTCGAGGGCCCGCGCTACCGCCAAGTCTTCGAGCGGGGCGACGCGGACCACACCGCGGTCTGGTTCGGCGAAGCGTGCGGGATGATCGGCGCGATCGAGCCGGCGGGCGAGATCGTCGAGC
>JACSRM010000314.1 GCA_014879745.1 Burkholderiaceae bacterium
CATCCTCGGCCGCACCGACGACGTCATCAACGTCGCCGGGCACCGGCTGGGCACGCGCGAGATCGAGGAAGCCATCTCGAGCCATCCGAACGTCGCCGAGGTCGCGGTCGTCGGCGTTGCCGATCAATTGAAGGGCCAGGTCGCGATGGCCTTCGTCATCGCCAAGGATACGAGCGCGCTCGGCGACGAGGCGGCGAAGCTGAAGCTCGAGGGCGAGATCATGAAGCGCGTCGACCAGACGCTCGGCGCCGTCGCCCGGCCGTCGCGCGTGCGCTTCGTGACGGCGCTGCCGAAGACACGCTCCGGCAAGCTGCTGCGCCGCGCGATCCAGGCCGTCTGCGAGCGCCGCGACCCGGGCGACCTGACGACGATCGAGGACCCGAGCGCGCTGCAGCAGATCAGCGACATGTTCGACAAGGTCTGAGCACACCCTCGCGGGCTGCGCGGGCTGCGCGGGCTTCGCAGGCTTGCGCAGCCCCGCATCGCCGGCACCGGCCCGATGGGTTCGCAGCGTCGCGAAGGTCAGTCCGCGAGCAGGCGATAAGCGGGCATCGGCCGCGCGAAGCCCTTGAGCGCGAGTTCGCCGGCCGCCTCGGTGCGCAGGCCTTCGCCTTCGAGCGCTGCGTTTACGCGCTGCGACAGCAGCACCTCTCCCGGCCCCGCCTCGCCGCACAGGCGAGCGGCCAGGTTGGTCACGGTGCCGATGGCGCCGTAGTCGACGCGCCCCGGAAAGCCGATCGCGCCGATCGTCGCGAAGCCCTGCGCGATTCCCACGCCCATCTGCAGTTCGTAGCCGCGCCTGCGCCAGCCGGCGCTGAGCGTGCGCATCTCGTCGCGCATCTCGACGGCCATGCGCACCGCCTGCACCGCCGGGCGCTCGATGAGCATGGGGTCGTTGAAGAAAATCATCATGCCGTCGCCCGAGAAGCGTTCGAGCGTCCCCTCGTGTTCGAGCACCAGCCTGCCCATCGCCGCGTGGTACTCGCCGAGCACGCCCATGACTTCCTCCGGGTCGGCCGTCTCGGTGAACGCCGTGAAGCCGCGCAGGTCGAGGAAGACGACGGTGATCTCGCGCCGGTGGCTCTTCATCGGATCGTCGGCGCCGCCGCCGACGATCGCCTCGGCGAGCGCCGGTGAGAAGAAGCGCTTGAGTCTGCCGACCCGTTCGAGTTGTGCCACGCCGTCGGCGACCCGCCGCTCGAGCGTGCGCGCCCATTGCTCGAGCTCGTCCTTCTGGCGCCGGACCTCGTCGTAGAGCGTCTTCACCCGCAGCAGCGATTTCACGCGCGCGAGCAGTTCCGCCTGGTTGATCGGCTTGGAGAGGAAATCGTCGGCGCCAGCGTCGAGCCCCTTGGCACGCTCCTTCGCGGGATCGAGCGCGGTGATGAGCACGACCGGCAGCATCGCATGCGCCGGATTCGCGCGGATCGCCGCGCAGACCTCGTAGCCGCTCATGCCCGGCATCATCACGTCGAGCAGCACCAGGTCAGGACTTTCGGCTTCGAGGCTGGCGAGCGCTTCGGCGCCGGACGCCGCGCGGATCGTCTCGTAGCCCTTGACCGTCAACAGGTCGGCGAGCAGCTTGACGTTCATCGCCGAGTCGTCGACGACGAGAATGCGGGCGCTCATGAGCGCCGCCTGCCCGCGGCGAGGAAGCGCTGCACCGTGTCCACGAACGGCCTGAGGCTGATCGGCTTCGTGATGAAGGCGTCGAAGCCCGAACTGACGATCTTGTGCTGATCGTCGGGCATCACCGAGGCCGAGACCGCGAGCACCGGCATCGCGTCGAGCGCGGCCTCAGCGCGGATGCGGCGCAGCGCCTCGATGCCGTCGATGTCGGGCAGCTGGATGTCCATCAGCACCAGATCCGGGCGTTGCTCGAGCGCCAGGCGAACGCCCTCGCGGCCGGTCGCCGCCTCGAGCGTCGCGTGGCCCTGGTGGCGCAGGATGTCGCGCACGAGTTTCATGTTCTTCTCGTTGTCCTCGACGATCAGAATGGTGCTCATGCGGCGGCTTCCATTGCCCGTTCGGGCAGGACGAACGCGAACGTCGAACCCCGCCCCGGCGCGCTTTCGACGCGGATCGTCCCGCCATGCAGTTCGACGAAGCGCCTGGCGAGCGACAGCCCGAGTCCCGTGCCCTCGGCCTTGCGCAGGTGGTCGCCGCTTGCCTGGCGGAACGCCTCGAAGACGAGCGCCTGCTGGTCGGCGGCGATGCCGACGCCGGTGTCGACGACGGCGATCTCGAGGCCGGCCGCGACGCGCCGCGCGCGCAGCGTCACGCTGCCGCCGGCAGGCGTGAACTTGACCGCGTTCGAGAGCAGGTTGATCACCACCTGCTTGATCTTGCGCTCGTCGCCGACCCACTCGCCGAGCCCCTCCTGCACGTCGAGCTCGAGGGCCAGGCCGTGGCGCGCGGCGCGCTCGCGCACCAGCGTCGCCGAGTTGTCGAGCAGCAGCGGCACGTGAAACGACCCGAGGTCGAGCTCCATGCGCCCGGCCTCGATCTTCGACAGGTCGAGGATGTCGTTGATCAGCCCGAGCAGATGCTGGCCCGACGAGTGGATGTCGCGCAGGTACTCGAGCTGCTTGGCGTTGACCTCGCCGAACATCTGCTCGGCAAGCACCTCCGAGAAGCCGATGATCGCGTTCAGCGGCGTGCGCAGTTCGTGGCTCATGTTGGCGAGGAACTCGCTCTTGTGCTTGTTCGCCATCTCGAGCTGGCGGCCCTTGTCATCGATCTCGTGGAACAGGCGCGCGTTCTGGATCGCGATCACCGCCTGGTCGGCGAACGTGCGCAGCAGCTCGATCTCCTTGTCGGAGAACGGCCCCGTCGCGTCGCGCGTGACGAGGATCGAGCCGACGCCGCGCCCCTCCCACAGCATCGGCGCCTGGATCTGCGAGAAGCTGTGGCCGACGCGTTCGGCGACGCGGCGCACCGCTGCCGGCGCGTCGGGCGCGGCGAGCACGTCGGGAAAGTGCAGCACGCGGCGCTCGCGGATCGCCGTCTCGGTCCAGGTGCTGCCCAGCGGCGTCGGGTACAGGCCGGCGAGCGCCTCGGCGTCGGGCCCGCGATAGGCGCCCAGGTGCAGGCGGTCGTCGTCGCCGATCAGGAAGATGCTCATGCGGCCGCTGGCGAACAACCGCTCGCAGCTTTCCAGGATCTTCTCGAACACCGGTTTCGTGTCGGCGACCGAATTGCTGATCACTTGCAGCACCTCGGCGGTCGCGGTCTGCTGCTCGAGCGCCTCGCGCGTCTCGTTGATCAAGCGCGCGTTCTCGATCGCGATCACCGCCTGGTCGGCGAAGGACTTCAGCAGCTCGACCTGCCGCAGCGGCGACTCGCCCGACTCGGGCCAGGCGACGACGATCACGCCGACGGCGACGCCGTCCTTCATCATCGGCGCGCCGATCATGCGGCGCCACTGGCCGATCTCGGCAGTGCGCCGGTCGTAGCTCGGGTCGGCATGCATATCGGCGATGGTCTGCACGGTGCCGGTGAGCAACGTGCGTCCACTGAGCATCTGCGGATTCGGCGGTGCCGGATAGAGCCGCTTCGCGTCGTCGAGTTCGGCCTGCGACCAGCCGCGTGTGCCGACCAGGTGGACGTCGCGGCCGTCATAGCGGAATACGGCGGCGATCGCGGTCGAGAACAGCCGCTGTGCGCTGTCCATGATCGCCTCGAA
>JACSRM010000247.1 GCA_014879745.1 Burkholderiaceae bacterium
CACGCCTTCTTCGTAGCGCAGGCTGATCGCGAGGCCGTCGAACTTCAGCTCGGCCTCGTACTCGACGGCCGGCGCATCGGCGGCGAGTTCGAGTTCGCGCCGCACGCGGGCGTCGAATGCGACGGCGCCGGCCGGCGTCGTGTCGGTCTCGGTGCGGATCGACAGCATAGCCACCGCATGCCGCACCGGCGCGAAGCCTTCGAGCACGCGGCCGATGACGCGCTGGGTTGGCGAATCGGGCGTCTGCAGATCGGGGTGCGCCGCCTCGATCGCCTGCAGCTCCTGGAACAGCCGGTCGTACTCGGCGTCCGGAATCTCCGGTGCGTCCTGCACATAGTAGAGGTCGGCGTGGCGGCGCAACTGCTCGCGCAACTGCGCCGCACGCTCGGCCGCCCTCGCAGGCGGGATGTTGACCGCGGCCGGTGCGGGATCGGTTTGCATGTGCGACATTCTCCGCCAGCGCCGCGGGGGCGCGGCCCGCGCGCGGCGCGGCCAGGGCAAGGGAGAACGACAGATGGCTTTCGACTACGACCTCATCACCCTCGGCGCCGGCTCCGGCGGCGTCGCCGCGTCGCGCCGCGCCGCCGCGCTCGGCGCGAAGGTCGCGATCGTCGAGGGCAGTCGCGTCGGCGGCACCTGCGTCATCCGCGGCTGCGTGCCGAAGAAGCTGATGATGTATGCCGCGCAGTACGCCGACGCGCTGCGCGAAGCCCCCGGCTACGGCTGGTCGCTCGGCGATGCACGCTTCGAGATGCCGCGCTGGGCGCAGGCGAAGGCGGCCGAGACCACGCGGCTCGAAGGCGTCTACCGCCAGTTGCTGGCGGGCAGCGGCGTTGAACTGTTCGACGGCTGGGCGCGCGTCGCCGGGCCAAACCAGGTCGTCGTCGGCGACCGCACGCTTAGCGCGCGGCATCTGCTCATCGCGACCGGTGCGGCGCCGGTGCGCGACAGCATTCCCGGCATCGGGCACTGCGCCGTCTCGGACGATCTGCTCGACCTCGTCGACCTGCCGCAGCGTGCGGCGGTGATCGGCAGCGGCTTCATCGCGGTCGAGTTCGCGAGCATCCTCGCGCGGCTCGGCGTCGCGGTGAGCCTGTACTACCGCAAGGAGTTGCCGCTGCGCGGCTTCGACGACGACCTGCGCCGGCGCGCCGCGCAGGCGCTGCAGGCGGCGGGCGTGCGGCTGCATCCGAACGGCGCGCCCGGGCGCATCGACAAGACAGCAGGCGGCTTGCGATTGCATTGCGCGGGCGGCGAGGCGCACGAGTTCGAATTCGCACTCAACGCGACCGGCCGGCGGCCGAACACCGAGCGCCTCGGGCTCGAGACGCTCGGCATCGAGCTGGGCCCGCACGGCGCGGTGCCGGTCGATCGCCGCCGGCACACTGCCGCCGAAGGCGTCTACGCGATCGGCGACGTGACGAACCACAGGAACCTCACGCCGGTCGCGATCGCCGAGGGCCGCGCGCTCGTCGAATCGCTGTTCGGCGGCGCGACGCGCGAGGTCGATCTGGACCTCGTCGCGAGCGCCGTCTTCATGCTGCCGCCCGTCGCGACGATCGGCCCGACCGAAGCCGAGGCGATCGCCGCCGGCCATGCGCTGAAGGTCTTCGAGGCCGACTTTCGGCCGATGCGCCAGACCTTCTTCGGTGGCGCCGAGCGCAGCTACATGAAGCTGCTCGTCGATGCGGCGACCGATCGCGTCCTGGCGGTGCACATGATCGGCGCCGACGCGCCCGAGATCGTGCAGTGCCTGGCCGTCGCGCTCACCTGCGGCGCGACGAAGGCGCAGTTCGACCGCACGATCGCGCTGCACCCGACGGCCGCCGAGGAGTTCGTGCTGATGCGCGAGCCGACGCGCGTCGCCGCCGCCCGCGCCCCAGCCTGAACGCGCTGCCCCGCCGCGCGGCTACGCGCCGGCCTCCATCGCCGCGTCGTACCGCCCGAGGCAGGCCGCGCCGTTCAACCGCGCGCGCTTGGCGAGCGCGGCCTGCGCGGCACCGATGTTGGCCGCCTTGCCCTGCCAGGCCTGGAGCACCGTCTCCTGCAGCGCGCGGCCGTACGAGAAGCTCAGCACCCAGGGCTGGGCGCCGGCGCGGTTGATCGCGTCGAGGTTGGCCGTCGCCTCCTGCGGCGATTGGCCACCGGAGAGGAAGAAGATGCCCGGCACCGCCGCCGGCACGCAGCGGCGCAGCACCGCGAGCGTCGCCTGCGCGACCTCGCCCGGCGCCGCCTGCTTCGCGCAGCCCTTGCCGGGGACGACCATGTTGGGCTTCAGAATCATGTGTTCGAGCACGACGCCGTGGCGGCGCAGCGCGTGAAACACCTCGCCGAGTACCGATTCGGTCACCTGCGCGCAGCGCGCGATGTCGTTGTCGCCGTCCATCAGCACTTCGGGCTCGACGATCGGCACGATGCCCTGCTCCTGGCAGATCGCCGCGTAGCGGGCGAGCGATTCGGCGTTCGCCTGCATCGCGAGCCAGCTCGGCAGCGTCGCCGAGACGTTGTAGACGGCGCGCCACTTCGCGAACCGCGCGCCCTGCGCCTTGTAGACCTCGAAGCGCTTGGCGAGGCCGTCGAGCCCCTGCGTGATCTCGTCGCCCGGCGCATGGGCGAGCGCGATCTTGCCGGCGTCGACCTTGATGCCGGGAACGATGCCCTGGCTGGCCGCGACCTGCGCGAGCGGCGTGCCGTCGTCGGCCTTCTGGCCGAGCGTCTCCTCGAACAGGATCACGCCGCTGATGTGCTCGCCCAGCCCCGGCGTCGCGACGAGCAGGCTGCGGTAGGCGCGGCGCGACGCCTCGGTCGATTCGACGCCGACCGCCTTGAAGCGCTTGGCGATCGTCGGCGTGCTCTCGTCCGCCGCAAGAAGCCCGCGGCCCGGACGCACCATGGCCTCGACCGTTGCCTGAAGATCACTGCTCATCTCGCGCTCCTTTGCGTTTTGGCTGCCGCGCGGCGACCCGCGCCGCGCCGAAAGCCCACTTATGCGCGCTCGGGCGCAGTCCCGTCAAGCGCAGGGGCTTGCCGGACTGACATTCGTCAGCGACCGCCCGCCGGTGGACCCGGCGGGATGCCGGCGCCGTTCAGCTGAACAGGCGTCGTGCGGCGGGCGAGCCGGCGGCGAGGTCGCGTTCGGCAAGCGCGGCGTAGAGCCGCTCGAGCTCGGCGCCGATGCCGGCGAAAGCCTCCTCGCCGAGCGCGCGGCCGTTGTCGTCGGCGAGCGCGGCCTCCAGGTCGGCGGCGAGCGCCATGGCGCTGGATTTCCAGGCCGCGAACGGCTGCTGCGAGGCCGGCGTCTGCGCGACGTCGAAGGTGAGCGTCAGATCGCGCAGCGCCGCAAGCTCGGACTGCTCGGCGAGCGCCGCCTGGGCATCGAACGAGAGCACGAGCACCGGCGGGCCGCCCTCGTCGGCGCCGGGCAGCAGCATGCGGCCGGGCACCGGCGCGTTGACAAAACCGTGGCGTGCCGCCTGTTGCTGCAGGTAGCCGACCGACCAGGCGGCGCCGTTCGCGCGCAGATGCAGTGCGAGCTGCGCATCGTGCGCCGAGGCGAAGGCATCGAGTTCGCGCGCTCGCGCGACGACGTCGAGCATGTCGGGCAGATCGGGCATCGCGCCGACGGCGTCGGCGATCGCCTGCACGCGCTGCGCGAACTCGGAATATTCGATCTCGTTCAATGCGCCGGTGCGATTGGCGAGCAGCACTCCGGCCTGCAGTGCGCTGTACAAGCCGTGCTCGCTGATCGCATCCCACTCGCCGGTATCCGCCGCCAGGCCCTCGACGATGAACGGCTTGCTGCCGACGCGCCGCGTCGGCGGCAGATGCGCCAGCACGAGCGCGCCGGACAGGGCAGACTCGGACTCGAGGGTCGCGATCGCATCGATCAGCGCATCCAGGCGCGCCGCCTGGCGGCGCGGTGCGCTGCGCGGCAGCGACGGCTCGGCCGACGTATCGGCGGCGCCCGCATCGGCGTCCGTCAGCACCGGCTCGATCTGTTCCGTGCGTTCGGCGGCCGGCGCCTGCACCGCACGCCGCGGCCCGGCGCGCCGCGCCTGCCACGCACCGTGGGCGAGCACGCCGGCGAGCGCGACGCCGCCGACGATCGCGAGCGCGACGGTGAGGTCGCTCATCACGCCGCCTCCGCCATGCCGACGGCGGCCTGCATGTCGACCGCGACGATGCGCGAGACGCCCTGCTCCTGCATCGTCACGCCGATCAGCTGCTCGGCCATCTCCATCGCGATCTTGTTGTGGCTGATGAACAGAAACTGGGTGTTCTGCGCCATCTCCTTGACGAGCGCGGCGTAGCGGTCGGTATTCGCATCGTCGAGCGGCGCATCGACCTCGTCGAGCAGACAGAACGGCGCCGGGTTCAACTGGAAGATGGCGAAGACGAGCGCGATCGCGGTGAGCGCCTTCTCGCCGCCCGACAGCAGGTGGATCGAGCTGTTCTTCTTGCCCGGCGGCTGCGCCATGACCTGCACGCCGGAATCCAGGATCTCGTCGCCCGTCATCACGAGCCGCGCCGTACCGCCGCCGAAGAGGACCGGGAACATGCGGCCGAAGTGCGCGTTGACGGCGTCGAAGGTGCTCGCCAGCAGCTCGCGCGTCTCGAGGTCGATCTTGCGGATCGCATCCTCGAGGGTGCCGATCGCGTCCTGCAGGTCGGCCATCTGGGCGTCGAGGAAGACCTTGCGCTCGCGCGAGGTCGAGAGCTCCTCGAGCGCTGCGAGGTTGACCGCGCCGAGCGCCTCGACCTCGCGGTGGATGCGGTCGATCTCGGCCTGCAGGCCGGCGAGCCTGACGCCGCCGCCTTCGAGCGTGCGCGCGAGGGCTTCGCGGTCGACCTGCGCTTCGGCCAGCAGCTCGAGATATTGCGCGCCACCGAGCGACGCCGCCTGCTCCTCGAGCTGGAGCTTGACGATCGCCTCGCGCAGCGGCTCGACGCTGCGCTCGTGACTCATGCGCTGCTCGTCGGCGCGGCGCAGCTTCGCGCTCAGCTCGTCGTACGCGCTGCGCCGGGTGGCCAGCAGCGCTTCGCGTTCGACGCGCAGCGCGAGCGCCTGCTGCAGGCCGGCCTGCTCGGCCGCGTCGTCGAGCGCGGAGAGTTCGTCGCGCAACGCGGCGGCCGAATGCTGCGCCGCCTGCAACTGCTCGCCTGCATTGGCGATGCTGCGCTCGAGCTCGGCCTGCCGTGCGGCGAGCGTGCGGGCCGTGAACTGCGCCTCCTGCGCCTCGCGTTCGATGCCGCGGTGCTGCTCGCGCGCGGCGGCGAGCGCGCGTTCGGCTTCGATCACGATTTCGTCGAGCTCGGCATGGCGCTCCTGGGTCGTCGCGAGCTGCATGTCGAGCTCCTCGAAGCGCGCTTCGCCCTGCGCCCGGCGCTCGCCGAGCGCCGCCGTGTCGGTATCGATCTCGACCAGCTCGGAGGCCAGCCGATCGCGCCGCGCGAGCGCCGCCTGCGCCTGCTCGCTCTCGCGCAGCAGTTCGACCTGCAGCTGATGCGCCTGCGTCTGCGCCTCGCCGGCTTCGCGGCGGGCAAGCGCCAGACGCTGCGACGTCTCGCTGAGCACCGCCTCGCTGCGCACCAGCGCGGCGCGCGATTCGTCGGCCAGCAGCGATTGCGCGCGCAGCTGCAGTACCAGGTTCTCGATCTCCTGCGCCCGCGCGAGCATGCCCGACTGCTCCGAGTCGGGCGCGTAGAAGCTCACCGCATGCTGGCTCACCGCGTGGCCGGCGGCCGTCATGATCACCTCGCCGTGGGTGAGCCTGGCGCGTTCGGCGAGCGCGGCATCGATCGACGCGGCGGTATAGACGCCCTCCAGCCAGTCGCCGAGCAGGGCCTGCAGGGCGCTGTCGCCCAGGCGCAGCTTGTCGGCGAGGCGGGGCAGCGTGTGATGCGTGCTCGCCGCCGCGGCGTCGGGTGTCGTATAGAACGCGAGCCGGGCCGGCGGCACATCGTCGGCGAAGGCACGCACCGTCTCGATGCGGCCGACGGCCAGTGCGTTCAGCCGCTCGCGCAGCGCGGCTTCGAGCGCGGGCTCCCAGCCCGGCTCGATATGGACGCGCGTCCATAGACCCTGCAGGCCCTCCAGGCCGTGCTTCGCCAGCCAGGGCCCGAGCTTGCTGCCGGTCTGCACCTTCTCCTGCAGCGCGCGCAACGCGGCGAGGCGCGCGTTGAGGTCGGTCTGGCGCGCCGCCTCGTGGTTCGCCTGTTCCTGCTTGTCGCGGCGATCGGCCTCGAGCGTCGGCAACTGCTCGGCCAGCGACTGCAGCCGGGCATCGGCTTCCTCGTGCGCCGCCTGCGCCGCGGCGTGCCGGGCGCGCAGCGCGTCGAGCCGCGCATCGTCCGGCGCGGCGAGCGCGCGGTTCTCGCCCGCCAGCCGGTCGCGGCGCGCGCCGAGCTGGCGCAACTGCTCGTCGACGCTGCGCGATTCGGCGGCAAGCACCTGGATCTGCTGCTGCACCTGGGCGACGACATTGCGCTGCTCGTTGCTGCGCGCCTGCGCCGCGCGCAGCGCATCCTCGGCGCCCGGCAAGGCGGCGGCGAGCGTTTCGACCTGCGCCGCGAGCACCGCGCCACGCTCGCCCGCGGCGCCGATCTCGCCCGCGACGCGTTCGAGTTCCTGCCCGGCCTGCGACTGCTGGTCGCCCCAGCGCACGCTTTGCGCCTGCAGTTCCGACAGCCGCTGCTCGAGCTTGCGCCGCCCGTCGACGACGTAGCGGATGCGCTCCTCGAGGCGGCTCACTTCGAGCGAGGCTTCGGCGAGCGCGCCCTGTGCGGCATGCATCTCGTCGTTCGCGGCGTAGTGCGCCTGGCGCAGCGCCTCGAGTTCGGCCTCGACGTGGCGCAACTCGGCGAGCCGCGCGTCGAGCGCGTTCACGCCGGCCTGGACTTCGCGCTTGACGCGCTCCTCCTCGGCGGCCGCGTCGCGGTGCTTGAGGAACCAGAGCTGGTGCTGCTTGAGGTTGCCTTCGTCCTGCAGCGCGCGATAGCGCGATGCGACTTCGGCCTGCGCTTCGAGCTTGTCGAGATTCGCGCCCAGCTCGCGCAGGATATCGTCGACGCGCGTCATATTCTCGCGCGTATCCTTCAGCCGGTTCTCGGTCTCGCGGCGGCGCTCCTTGTACTTCGAGACGCCGGCCGCCTCTTCGAGGAAGAGCCGCAGCTCCTCGGGCTTGCTCTCGATGATGCGGCTGATCGTGCCCTGGCCGATGATCGCGTAGGCGCGCGGCCCGAGGCCGGTGCCGAGGAAGACGTCCTGCACGTCGCGGCGGCGCACCGGCTGGTTGTTGATGTAGTAGCTCGACGTGCCGTCGCGCGTCAGCACACGCTTGACGGCGATCTCGGCGAACTGGTTCCACTGCCCGCCTGCGCGGGCGTCCTCGTTGTCGAAGACGAGCTCCACGCTGGCGCGGCCAGCGGGCTTCCTCAGGCTCGAACCGTTGAAGATCACATCCTGCATCGACTCGCCGCGCAGTTCGCTCGCCTTGCTCTCGCCGAGCACCCAGCGCACCGCGTCCATGATGTTGGATTTGCCGCAGCCGTTCGGGCCAACGACGCCGACGAGCTGGCCCGGGAGCTGAAAATTCGTGGGTTCGGCGAAGGACTTGAAACCGGACAGCTTGATCGAATTCAGGCGCATGGAGGCTTTGCCGGGGGCGCTCGCGCGGGGTGGCGCGGCGCGATTTCAAGTCTTTGTGCGAGTCGAGGGAAGCACCCGTTTCGAACGCGGCGCCGAGGGGGCTTTCGAGGGCGACGATGATAGCATCGCGCCCTCGCGGCAAGCCCGCATCCGGCACCTTCGATCGACACCTTGCAATGGCCAGAAAGACCGCCGCCACCCCGCCCGCCAAGCAAGCCCCGAAGCAGCGCCAGGCGCCCGCCGTGCCGCCTTCGGCGCCGAGCAAGGAACTGCACGTGTTCCCGAACCCGGCGCCCGAGCGCGACTACGCGATCCAGTTCCAGATCCCCGAGTTCACCTGCCACTGCCCGCTCACCGGCCAGCCCGACTTCGCGCACGTCACGATCGACATGGTGTGCGACAAGCTTTGCATCGAACTGAAGAGCCTGAAGATGTACATGTGGAGCTACCGCAACGAGGGCGCGTTCCACGAGAAGGTGACGAACGACATCCTCGCCGACATCGTTCGCACCTGCGCGCCGCGCTTCATCCGCGTCAGTGCGCGCTGGTACGTGCGCGGCGGCATCTACACCAACGTCGTCGCCGAGCAGCGCAAGAAGGGCTGGAAGCCGCAGCCGCAAATCGAGCTGCCGGCGCATGAAACACAAACCGGCCTGCAACGGCTCTGACGGAAGGCAAGCGGGTTTCCGGATACGAGGATTGACGGCCGCGAAGTCGAGCTTGCCGGCGATCAGTAAGACCACGATCTTGATCGTGTCGACTCGCACGAAGCCGTGTGCGCGGCGTATCCGGATACGCCTGCAGTTTGGCGGGCGTATCCGGTTACGCTTGCGGAATTGCGCCCCAGAGCACGTTTTTGTCTGACGCGGGTCGCGCCCGGCGCTTGGAGCCGATCGTTTCGGCGCGTCAGATAAACGCTATTCGTTAGGCGGCGCAACTCTCCACCGCGGAGGTGTCACGATGAGAAACCCCATCCCAGATTTCCCCGGCTCCGATCCCGTGAAAGCGTTCGAGACCGAGCAGAAGATGATGGCGACGTATGTCGACACCGCGAAGACTTACAGCCAGCTGAGCCTTGGGGCACTTGTTCTGTCTGTGACGTTCATAGAGAAGTTCACCACCGTGAAGACACAGCAGTCAGTGACGTGGTGGCTGGCTGCGTCGTGGATCGCGTGGCTTCTTTCGGCGCTCTCCGGTGCCTTCTACCAGTACCTGGCCGCGCGCTTCCTTGAGGGAAGGGGCGAGCACTGGCGAGTCCTTACGCGTGGCGTGCATCCGCAGTGGTTCGATTGGCTGGGACGGCTCCCTTGGCCGGCGTACGCGGTCATGCTCGGCGCGTTCGCAGTTGGAGCGGCCTCGTTCGCGGTCTACGGGCTCAAAGCGTTGGGTTTCACACTCTGAGGCCCGTCGTTGCGAAACGGCGCCGCCTCATGAGAAACTCCTTCCAAGTGACTGATTGGCAATGGGGTTTTCAGGCCGATTGTTGAATCGGAGCGATGGGGACCATCTGCATGCCGAGCTTGGCGGCACGTTGTGACAACGCCCGAAGTACGCGCTCTCGATAGCGCTCTTCGTAGTAGTCCTGGCCCTGGTCGGTGTATTCCTCGCCCTTGGTCAGCATCGTGTAGACCAGCCGCGCCAACTTGTGGGCGGCGGCGGTAACGGCCTTGGGCTTATCCATGCGTGAGCACATGCGCCGGAAGCACGCGCCCAGGGTCGACTTGCTGCTGCGCAGCGCGGCTGCGGCCAGTCGCAAGGCCTGCGCTGCGCGGTTGACGACTCGCTTGGTCTTGCCGCTCATGACCTTGCCGCCGGTGATCTTCGTACCCGGGCACAGGCCGAGCCAGGAAGTGAAGGGCTTGACAGTGGGGAAGCGCGACATGTCCGCGCCGATCTCCGAGACCACCGCCAGCGCGGTGGTGACGTCGATGCCGTCGATTCGCGTCAAGTCCACGCGGCACATCTGGAACAGCTATGCGTCACCGAGCCACCGCCAAAGCGCCACACAGAGCGTCGGCGTAAACTGCGGTATCCGCCTCGCTGGAGCGTCCATGTCTACCTTGCTCGACGAACTCTCGAAGAAGGCCCAGACGCTCGCCGTCGAAGAGCGTGCGCAGCTCGCTCAAGAGTTGCTTGAGTCGGTCGAGCGCGACGCCGATCCGGACGTCCAGGCCGCGTGGGAATCCGAGATCGCGAGCCGTATCGCGAAGTACGAGCGGGGCGAGGCCAAGCTCATTCCCGCAGAAGAAGTCTTTGCCGCTGCGCGCCGCCTCACGCAGTGAAGCCCGTTCGCTTCCTTGAAGAAGCGCAGGACGAACTCCTCGAACAGATCTCGTACTACGAGGAGCATCAGAAGGGCCTCGGTGATCGGTTTCGCGAGTCTGTCGAAGCGGCAACCGCCCTTGCGTCGGCGCATCCGAAGCTGGGCTCGCCCTGGAAGCTGCGTACGCGGCGCGTCTTTCCAAAGGGCTTCCCGTTCTCGGTGGTGTACCGCATTGAGCCGAGTGAACTGGTCGTCTTCGCCGTCGCTCACTTCAAACGTCGGCCAACCTATTGGCGCAGTCGGAAGTGACGCATAACGCTTTGCTCGAGCGGACCTCCAAGGGCAGGCCGGCTTCCGCGGCGCGGCTATTGTCCGCTCCAGCCGGCCTGCCCTTGGGGCCCGCTCAGCTCAAACGTTGACCCTCGCTGCGGGCCCCAGCATGCATGGCGGCTCGCGCGGCAGACAAGATTGAACACGCCTACGCATGCTGACGTGAGAATCGTCCTGGGGCTCCCGAGGCCGTTCGCCAGGATCTCGATCGCACCCTGACGCGCATCTCGAACACCGTCCGACGTCTTGACTGCAGTCGATCCGGCTCGGGAAGCTTCAGTGGACAAAGCCAATCGACTCGGCGCGGGTCGCAGAACGCCGGCAATCCCGCATCCGAGGCGGGCTTCGTCACCCGCCCCTGACCGTGCTTTCAGACCTACGCTGCCTCACCCGCCCGCGGCGCGATAGACAAGATCGCGCAGCCACAGCGACAGCGGCGAGACGTAGGTGATGACCATCAGGCAGCCGATGATGACGAGCACGAACGGCACGAGGCTGCGGAAGATGCGCTGCACCGGGATGCCGGCGACCATGCAGGCGGCGAACAGGTTGACGCCGAACGGCGGCGTGATCATGCCGAGCGCGAGGTTGACGACCATGATGGTGCCGAAGTGCACCGGGTCGATGCCGAAGTGGACGGCGATCGGCGTCAGGATCGGGGCGAGGACGACGATCGACGCCGAGGTCTCGATGAACATGCCGATCACGAAGAGGGCGGCGTTGACGCCGAGCAGGAACAGAGCGGGCGTCTCGAGCGTCTGGACCAGCCATTCGCCGAGCATCGCCGGCACGTTGGCGCGCGTGATGAGAAAGCTGAACATGCCGGCGCAGGCAATGATCATCAGGATCACGGTCGACGAGATGACCGACCGGCGCAGCACGCGCACCAGGTCGGCCACGCTGATCTCGCGATAGATCAGCATGCCGACGAGCAGCGCGTAGAACACGGCGACGACGGAAGCCTCGGTCGGCGTGAAGACGCCGCCGTAGATGCCGCCGAGGATGATGACCGGCATCAGCAGCGCCAGACCGGCGCTGCGCGTCGCCGCAAGGAGCGGCATCCGGCCCTCGCGGTCGAGCTTGCCGTAGCCCTTGATCCGCGCCCAGACAAGGACGGTCGCGATCAGCACGGCGCCGATCAAGAGGCCCGGGCCGATGCCGGCGATGAAGAGCTCGGCGACCGAAACGTCGGCCGAGATGCCGTACAGGATCATCGGGATCGACGGCGGAATGATGACGCCGAGCTCGGCCGCCGTCGCCTGCAGCGCGGCGGCAAAGCTCACCGGGTAGCCGTGCTTGACCATCGCCGGGATCAGGATCGCGCCGATCGCGAACGTCGTCGCGACACTCGACCCCGACACGGCGGCGAAGATCATGCACGTCAACACGCAGGTCGCGGCAAGCCCGCCCTGCACGCCGCCGACGATGGACTTGGCGAACTCGACGAGCCGCGCCGAGATGCCGCCGGCCTCCATCAGATTGCCGGCGAGGATGAAGAACGGGATCGCCGCCAGCGGGTACTTGTCGAGCGACGTGAACATCTGCTGGCCGACGATCAGCAGCGATGCCTTCTCGTTCGACAGGATGCCGACGATGCTGCCCATGCCGATCGATACCGCGACCGGCACGCTCAGCGCGAACAGCACGAGCATCGTCGTCAGCATGATCGAAGGCATGGGCGCGTCCGGTGCTTGGGTGTGGCGCGCGCCTATTGCGCGCTCTCGAGCTCGCTGCGCTGCGGATCGAGGAAATGGGCGACGACGGCGAGCATGCTCAGGCACGCGCCGAGCGGCACCGCCAGGTACGCCCACGAGATCGAGATGTCCATCCCCGCCAGGCTCTGGAAGCGGATGCGCCACGTCACCTCGAACCCGGCCCAGGCGACGATGACGAGGAAGGCGAGCGTGAGCAGCGTGATCACGCCTTCGAGTGCGACGCGCGCGCGTCCCCGGCACAGCCGGTAGAGCACGTCGACCGAGACGAGCGCGCCTTCGCGGAAGGTCGCGACCATGCCGAGGTAGACCATCCAGATCAGCGCGGTGCGCGTCGCGACCTCGGTCCAGTCGGACGGGCTCTCGAATACGAAGCGCGTCAGGACCTGGTAGAAGCCGAGGCAGCTCGCGAGCGCGAGCAGCGCCAGCGCGAGCGCCGTGACGATCGCCGTCAGGCGGCGCTCGAAACGCAGGAAGGCGGCGACCATCGGCGGTTCGGATCGTCCTGGTGCCGATCGGCGCGCGCCTTGCCCGCTCAGTACTTGAAGTTGCGGATCTTGTCGATATTGGCCTGGCCGAACTTCTTCGCGTACTGCGCGTACGCCGGGCCGAGCTGGGCCTGGAACTTCGAGGCGTCGATCTCGGTGTCGACCTGCATGCCCTGCTTGCGCAGTTCGGCGACGCCCTTTTGCTCGACATCATCGACGTACTTGCGCATCGCGACCTTGCCCGCCTCGGCGGCGCCGAGGAAGGCCTTCTTGTCGGCATCCGACAAGCCGTTCCAGTCCTTCGGCGCCATCATGAAGATCGTCGGCGAATAGACGTGGCGCGTCAGCGACAGGTACTTCTGCACCTGCGACAGCTTGGCCGAGACGATCACCGAGATCGGGTTCTCCTGGCCGTCGATCGTATGCTGCTGCAGCGCCGGGATCACTTCGGGCCACGCCATCGGCGTCGGCAGCGCGCCGAGCACCTTGAACGCCTCGATGTGGACCGGGTTCTCCATCGTGCGGATCTTCAGGCCCTTCAAGTCTTCCGGCGTCGCGACCTGGCGCTTGCTGTTCGTCAGGTCGCGAAAGCCCTGCTCGCCCCAGCCCAGCGCAATCAGGCCGCGCGCCGGAAACTTGGCGAGGATGTCGGCGCCGATCGGGCCGTCGAGCACGGCGCGCGCATGCTGCGGGCTCTTGAACAGGAACGGAATGTCGGTGATCCCGGTCTCGGGAACGAAATTGCTGACCGCGCCGGTCGAGACGCTGACGAGGTCGAGCGTGCCGAGCTGCACCTGCTCGATCATTTCGCGCTCGCCGCCGAGCGCGCCGTTCGGGAAGTGCTGGATCTGGTAGCGGCCGTTGGTCAGCTCGGTCAGCTTGTCGGCGAACGCCTTCGCGCCGACGCCGTAATGCGACTCGGGGCTGAGCGCATAGCCCATCTTGAGCACGGTCGGGCTTTGCGCGAGCGCGGCGGCGGAAGAACCGAGCGCGATGACCAGCGCTGCGGCGAGGCGAAACAGTTTCATGGTGTGCTCCAGTTGCAGATTCGAATCCGGGCCGGATCGGGCCAACCCGGCAAACAGCCGGGCCATTCTATTTCGCTGCGCCGCAGCGGCCCGGCGCGGCTCCTGCAGCGAACGGCGCATGGCCGCTCGCGCGCAAGCTCAGGCGCCGGGGCCGACGGATTCGGGCGTCGCCTCCGGCCGGCGCGCGAGTTCCTGTTCGAGGCGAACCTTGTCGGCCGTCAGCCCGCTGGCGACCTGCGCCATCAGCTCGAAGCCGAATTCCGGGTTCTGGTAGTAGAGCTGCTTGAGCGTGCTCTCGTCGATCGTCAGCACGGTGCATTTGGTCGTGCAGCGCGCCGTCAGCGTGCGCCGATTGTCCGGCGCGAAGAAGGCGATCACGCCGAACATCGTCCCGGGCTCGATGAAGGCGCCGATCTCTTCCAGCGCAATCTTGCCGTCGACGAGAAAGTACAGGTGGTCGGCCTTGTCGCCCTTGCGAAACAGGATCTCGCCCGCCTTGCGCTTGGTGCGAACCATGTAGGGCTTGAGCCAGATGCCGGTGCTGTCGCGGTGCTTCGTCGCGGCGCGCACGCGCCGGGTCAGGCGCACCATCTGCACCGCGCGCACGATATTGATCGGCAGCAGCGCCGCGTTGAGCACGAGCATCACGATCGACGGATGCAGCGCGCCGTAGATGACGAAGCCGACGTTGCCGCCGACGGCGAGCCAGCGCAGCGGGATCATCGTCTTGACGAACGACCCGACGACGACCAGCGCGATCGCGATCGCCGATGCGACGACGGCAAGAATCTGCCACGGCGACGCGAGCGTCTCCGCGATCCATGCCTGTGTCAGCGCGACGAGTTCGGCCACGTCAGCTCCTGCAATGCCGAGGCTGCGCTGCTTGCGGCCGGGTGACAATGCGCCCCCGTCCGCCGCAGCGCCGCACATCATGCCCGAGTCCCCGCCCGTCGCCCATCCGCGATCGATCCGCAGCTTCGTGCTGCGCGCCGGCCGCATGGGCAGCGGGCAGTCGCGCGCGCTGCAGGAACTGGGGCCGCGCTTCGTGCTGCCCTACGAGGACGGGGTGCTCGATTTCGCAGCCGTCTTCGGCCGCACGGCGCCCGTCATCGTCGAGATCGGATTCGGCATGGGCGACGCGACGGCCACCATCGCAGCCGCCATGCCGGAGGTCGATTTTCTCGGCATCGAGGTCCATCCGCCCGGCGTCGGCGCGCTGCTGCAGCGCATCGGCACGCTCGGTCTGGGCAACGTACGCATCGTGCAGCACGACGCCGTGCAGGTGCTCGAGACCATGGTGCCGCAGGCATCGCTCGCCGGCGTGCACATCTTCTTTCCCGACCCGTGGCACAAGAAGCGCCATCACAAGCGGCGCCTGATCCAGCCCGATTTCGTCGCGCTGCTCGCAAGCCGCCTGGCGCCCGGCGGAACGCTCCATTGCGCGACCGACTGGGAACCCTATGCGCAGCAGATGCTCGACGTGCTGGCGGCCGAGCCGCTGCTCGTCAACAGCGCGGCGGGCTACGCGCCGCGGCCGGCCTACCGCCCGCTGACGAAGTTCGAGGCGCGCGGCATGCGGCTCGGGCACGGCGTGTGGGACCTCGTCTTCACACGGCGCTGATCCGGCCGGATCGATCGAACCGGATCAATCGACCCATTGCACCGTCCCGCTCCAGGCGGTCGCGAGCACGACGATGCCGAAGGCGATCCGGTACCACGCGAACGGCACGAAATCGTGGGTCGATACATAGCGCAGCAGCCAGCGCACGCACAGCCAGGCACTGAGAAACGAGAAGACGAGGCCGATCAGGAATAGCGGCAGATCGGATGCCGACAGCAGCGCGCGATCCTTGATCAGGCTGTAGGCGCCGGCGCCGACGAGCGTCGGGATCGCGAGGAAGAAGGTGAATTCGGTCGCCGCCTTGCGCGACAGGCCGAACCACATGCCGCCGATGATCGTCGCCCCCGACCGGCTCGTGCCGGGGACGAGCGCGAGACACTGGGCGAGGCCGATCTTGAGCGCATCGCCGACCGTCATCTCGTCGACGCTGTGCACCCGCACCGGCGGCTGCTTGCGCCGCTCGACCCACAGGATGATGAGGCCGCCGACGATGAAGGCGCCGGCGACGACAACCGGCGTGAACAGATGCGCCTTGATCGCCTTGCCGAAGACGAGGCCGAGCACGACGGCCGGCAGGAAGGCGACGCCGACATTGAGCGCGAAGCGCTGCGCCTTGCGGCTGGTCGTGATGCCGGTCGCGGTCTCGCGCAGCCGCGGCCAGTAGATCAGGACGACGGCGAAGATCGCGCCGGTCTGGATCGCGATCTCGAACACCTTGATCTTGTCGCCGGTGAAATCGAGCAGCGAGCCGGCAAGGATCAGGTGCCCGGTGCTCGACACCGGCAGAAATTCGGTCAGGCCTTCGACGATCCCCATGATGGCGGCCTTGACCCACAAGCTGATGTCCAACCCGATTCCCCCGCGCCACTGCAAAGGGCGCGATCATAGCGGCCGGCACCGGGCGCGGCGCGGTTCCGGCGACTTCGATGCGCCAATCGGTCACGGCTTGCAGCGGCCCGCTTTGCCCTCCGTCAAGTTCTGGCGCTCCCTTTGCTGCTATCTTGCCGCGAAGACCAAGCCGGTCTTCGAAGCGCAAGCGAGCACGGAGGTGATGACGTGAGACAAGCCTATTTCCTGACCGGAACCGATCTCGCGGTCGGCAAATCGCTGATCGCGACCGGCTTTCTGTATACCGGCGCGCGCTCCTGGGACCTCAAGGTCCTCGGCCTCAAGCCGGTCGTCGCGGGCCCCGGCGACGATATCGACCGGCTTGTCGCGGCCAGCAATGTCGAATCGCCGCGCCACTACATCAACCCGTATCACTTCGACGAACCGGTCGCGCCCAATATCGCGGCCAAGGGGGTCGGCAAGACGATCGACCTCGGCCACATCAAATACTGCTTCGATGAAGTGCGCGGCCGTGCCGACCTCGTCATCGTCGAAGGCATAGGCGGTTTCTGCGCACCGCTGAACGATAGCGAAACCGTTGCGGATCTCGCCAAGCTGCTGGCGCTGCCGGTCATCGTGGTCGTCGGACTCAAGCAGGGTTGCCTCAACCACACGCTGCTGACGATCGATGCCATCAAGGCCAAGGGCCTGCCGGTCGCCGGCTGGGTCGCCAACGAGGTCGAGCGCGATATGCAGTGCGTCTCCGAGACGGTGACGACGCTCAAGACCTACCTGGCCGAACCGCTGCTCGGCTACATCCGCTATCAGGACCAGCCCGACGGCAAGAACCTGGTCAAGCAGTTGTCGATGCCTGACTGACGCGCGATCCGCGACAGTGCGGCGGGCCGGACGGCCCGCGATGATTTCGTGCGCGCCGGGCGTTGGGGTGGCGCCTCGCCACAAGCGGGCGAGCCGGCGGCCCGGCGCCCTCGATCGCAGACCCTCGCCGGCAGTAGCAAAATCCGCAGCGCAAGCGCCACGCTTGCGCTTCCACCTTGCATCGCCCCGAGGAGACACAGGCATCATGACGACCCGCACCACACCGCCGTTTCGCGCCGACCATGTCGGCAGCTTTCTGCGCCCCGCCTACCTGCTCGAGGCGCGCGCACGCAAGGCGCGCGGCGAGATCGACGCCGCCGCGTTGCGCGCGGTGGAGGACAAGGCGATCACCGAGATCGTCGCCTTCCAGCGTGACTGCGGCCTGCAAAGCATCACCGACGGCGAATTCCGCCGCACCTATTTCCACATCGACTTTCTCGAGCAGCTCGGCGGCGTGAAGACCGACATCCCGGTGACGGTCAAGCGCGCCGACGGCAGCGAAGAGCTCGCGCCGCCGGTGATCCGCGTCGTCGACAAGGTACGTCACGTGAAGGATATCCAGCGCGCCGATTTCGAGTATCTGAAGTCGCAGGTCGACGCCCTCGCCCCCGGCTGCACGCCGAAGGTGACGATTCCGTCGCCGACCATGCTGCACTTCCGGGGCGGCCGCGCCGGCATCAGCCGCGAGGCCTATCCCGAACTCGAGCCGGCCTTCTACGACGATGTCGCGCGCGCCTACGGCGACGAGTTGCAGTCGCTCTACGACGCCGGCTGCCGCTACGTGCAGATGGACGACACCAATATGGCGTATCTGTGCGACGAGAAGATGCGCGACGCGGCGCGCCAGCGCGGCGACGACCCGAACGAGTTGCCGCACCGCTACGCCGGCTTCATCAACAAGGTCGTCGCCCGCAAGCCGGCCGGCATGACGCTTGCGATGCACCTGTGCCGCGGCAATTTCAAGAGCACGCACGCCGCGTCGGGCAACTACGAGCCGGTCGCCGAGGCGCTGCTCGCCGAGATGAACCTCGATGCGATCTTCATGGAGTACGACGACGACCGCTCGGGCGATTTCCGGCCGCTGCGTTATCTCAAGCCCGGCAAGATCGTCGTCCTCGGCCTGGTGACGACCAAATTCGGCGAGATGGAAAGCAAGGACACCTTGAAGCGCCGGATTGCCGAGGCGGCGCAATATGCGCCGCTCGAACAGCTCGCGCTCAGCCCGCAGTGCGGCTTCTCGAGCACGGTGCACGGCAACAATATCGCGGTCGAGGCGCAGCGCCAGAAGCTGCGGCTCGTCGTCGAGACGGCCGCCGAAGTCTGGGGGTGATCGGCCGCACTTGCGCGCAGGCAGGTGCGCCGCGGCGCGGTAACCATCCCCCGGCAGAGCCGGGGGCATTCGATGCTGGAGCCGCTCAAAGCGGCTGGCCACTTGCC
>JACSRM010000495.1 GCA_014879745.1 Burkholderiaceae bacterium
CGCGCCAACCTCGCCGATTTCCTCGCCGCGGTGCCGGGGGTGCAGGAGGTTTCGATCGGCCATGCGTTCATCTCCGACGCGCTCGAACTCGGCTATGCCGAGACGGTGCGCGCCTATCTGCGCGCCATCCACGCCGGTCAGCCGCGCTGATTCGCGCCGCGGCGATCGCTGCTACCAACCGATCCGCGCAACATGATCTACGGCATCGGCACCGATATCTGCGACATCCGCCGCATCGAGGCCGCGCTCGCGCGCCGCGGTGAGCGTTTCGCGCACAAGGTGCTCGGGCCGCGCGAACTGCAGGTCTACGCCGGCCGGCGCGCACGCATCGCAGCGCGCGGCTTGCGCTATCTGGCGACACGCTTCGCGGCGAAGGAGGCATTCGCGAAGGCGATCGGTCTGGGCATCCGCCTGCCGATGACTTGGCGTGCCTGCGAGATCCTCAACGCCCCCGGCGGCAAGCCGGTGATCGCGCTGCACGGCGAGCTTGCGGCGTGGTTCGATGAGCGCGGCCTAAAGGCGACGGTCTCGGTGAGCGACGAATCCGACTACGCCGTCGCCTTCGTCGTCGTCGAGACGGCACAATCCGCGCCATGAGTTCGAACCCCGATGCAAGCGTGCCGAACGAAACCATCGAGCATGCGCCGGCGATCATCGACATCGCGGGCCTTGCACTCGGCGCCGACGACCGCCGCCGACTCTCGCACCCGCTCGTCGGCGGGCTGATCCTCTTCGCGCGCAACTGGCAGGACCGGCATCAGCTCACACAGCTCTGCGCCGAGGTGAAGGCGCTGCGCAGCGACCTGCTGATCTGCGTCGATCACGAAGGCGGGCGCGTGCAGCGCTTTCGCACCGATGGCTTCACGCACCTGCCGCCGATGCGCGCGCTCGGCGAGGCGTGGATGGACGACGGCCGGCGCGGCGCCGGCAATGGCGCGCTGCAGGCGATGGACGCCGCGACCGCCGCCGGCTATGTGCTCGGCGCCGAGCTGCGTGCCTGCGGCGTCGATCTGTCGTTCACGCCGGTGCTCGACCTCGACCACGGACCGAGCGGCGTGATCGGCGATCGCGCCTTCCATCGCGACCCGCGGGTCGTCGCCGCGCTCGCCCGCAGCCTGATGCACGGCCTGCTGCTGGCGGGCATGGCCAACTGCGGCAAACACTTTCCGGGCCACGGTTTCGTGCGCGGCGATTCGCATCACGAGGTGCCGCGCGACGGCCGCAGCCTGAAGGCGATCCTCGCCGACGATGCGCGGCCCTACGAATGGCTGTCGACCGTACTTGCGAGCGTGATGCCGGCGCACGTCATCTACCCGAAGGTCGATGCGCTGCCGGCCGGCTTTTCGGCGCGCTGGCTGAAGGACATCCTGCGCCAGCAACTCGGCTTCGGCGGCGCGATCTTCAGCGACGACCTCAGCATGGAAGGCGCGCGCCAGATCGCAGGCAGCGCGGTGAGCTTCGCCGATGCGGCCGCCGTCGCGCTAGCCGCCGGCTGCGACCTGGTGCTGCTGTGCAACCAGTCGGCGGCCGGCAGCGACGTAATCGATGTCTGGCTCGAAGGCCTCGAGCGCGCGCGCGGCGACGGCCTGTGGCACGCCGACCCCGACAGCGAGGCGCGCCGGCGCGCGCTGCTGCCGCAGTCGGCGCCGCTAATCTGGGACGATCTGATGCACCATCCCGCTTACCAGCACGCGCTCGAACGCCTGCCCTGACGGCGGGCAGGCGTCAGGGCAGGGCCGCGGCCGTCAGCTCTACGCGTGCGGCTGCGAGCCGCCGGCCGGCGTGTCGAACGGCAGCTGGATCTGCGACAGGTCCTTGCGCGTCTCGACCATCACGAGCGGACCCACGTCCACGATCTCGACCGGCTTCGGTTCGCGCGGCACGTGCACCGGCTTGGGCTCGCGCTCCATCGCTTCGCGCGCGGCGGCGATCTTCGCCGCGTCCGACCCGATCCACTGCAGGCCGGCCGCGGCGGCGATGGCTTGCAGCTGTTCGGCGTCGAGCTTGAACGTCGCCGGCTGCGCCGGGGCGTCGGCCGCCGCAGCGCGTTCCGGTCGCGCGATTGCCGGCGCGGCCGACTCGGCCGTGCTTTCCTCTCCGGCGGCAACGTCTTGCTCGACCGTTGCCTGCGCGGCTTCGCCCGGCGCCGGTTCGACGCTTTGCGCGGCGAAGGATTGCGGCGCTTGCGGCACTTGCTCGATAGACGGTTCGGCCACGGCCTCGACAGCGGCCTGCGTCGGCTGGCCATCGCTCTCGGCGTCGGCGGTCGTCGCCTCGCGCGCTTCGTTTCGCGAACGTCCGCGTCCGCCGCGGCGCCGGCCGCCTCCGCGCGCGGCCTCGCCTTGGTTTGCCTCGGCTTCGGCTGCGAGATCGCTCGCGCGGCTTTCGGCATCCGCGGCGGCAACGGCCAGGGCGCTGCCGTTGTCCGCGACGGCCTCAGCGACTTCGCCTTCGCTCGCAGCCGCCTCGGCCGTTGCGGTGTCGCCGACCTGGCCTTCGTTCGAATCGGCTTGCGCTGCACCAGCGTCGCGGTCGCGACCACCCCGGCCACCGCGGCGGCGGCGGCGGCCGCGCTCGCCGCGCTGCTCGCCGCCCTCGGCCGCGATGCCGGGTTGGGTGTCGGCGAAAGCGGTTGCTGCGGTATCGATCTCGGCCGCGGCCACGCCCTGCGCCGCGACGTCGCGCTCGGCGCGATCGTTGACCGCGTTGCGGCCGTTACGCTCGTCGCGTTCGCCGCGTTCGCCGCGTTCGCCGCGCTCCGCGCGTTCGCCTCGATCTCGGCGTCCGCCGCGCTCACCGCGCTCGCCACGCTCTGTGCGCTCTGTGCGCTCTGTGCGCTCTGTGCGTTCGGCGCGGTTGTCGTCGCCGGCAGCAGCGCTTGCTGCGTTGTCGGCGCGCTCCTCGCGGTCGCCGCGCCGGCCGCCACGCCCGCCGCGTTCACCACGACCTTCGCCGCGCTCGCCACGCCCCTCGCCGCGCTGCTCGCCGTGACGGCGGTTGCCGCGGTCGCGATCGCCGTTGCGCCCGCCGCGGCGGCCCCCACCGGGCTTGTCTGCCGGCGCCTCGGCAGGCGCCGGCTTGTCGATCGTTGCCGGCTGCGAGGTGGCCGGCCGCACCTCGGCCGGCGCACCAAACAGGCTCTTGATCCAGCCGAAGAAGCCGCTGCCCGCCGGCGCGGCAACCGGCGGCGGCGACGCGGCCTGCACAGGCGCCGGCGGCGGCGCCACGGGCTCGGGCCTGGGTACGACGATCGGCGCCGGCGTCTCGGGCAGCACGCCCTTGATCACCGGCTCCTGCTTGGCCTTGGCCTTCTCGCGGCGCGTGATGCCGACCTCCTCGTCGAGCTCGTCGATCATCGTATAGCTCGCCTGCAGGTTCTCGAGGCGCGGGTCGTCGTGGCGCAGCCGCTCGAGGCGGTAGTTCGGCGTCTCGAGGTTCTTGTTCGGCACCAAGAGCACGGTGACGCGCTGCTTCAGTTCGATCTTCGTGATCTCGGTGCGCTTCTCGTTGAGCAGGAAGCTCGTCACCTCGACCGGCACCTGAACGTGCACGGCGGCGGTGTTGTCCTTCATCGACTCCTCCTGCACCATGCGCAGGATCTGCAGCGCCGAGCTTTCGGTATCGCGGATGTGGCCGGTGCCGTTGCAGCGCGGGCAGGTGATGTGGCTGCCTTCGCTC
>JACSRM010000098.1 GCA_014879745.1 Burkholderiaceae bacterium
CGCGTCCGGCTCCGGCCAGTTTCTCGAGAATATCGCCCGCTACCTGGGCGTCGCGGTCGAGGAGATCGGGCCGCTGTCGCAAAGTGCGAAGGACCCCGAGAAGGTCAGCTCGATCTGCGCCGTGCTCGCCGAAACCGACGTCATCAACATGGTCAGCCGCGGCATCGCCACGCCCGACATCCTGAAAGGCATCCACCTGTCGATGGCGTCGCGCATCGTCAAGCTGCTCAAGGTCACCGGCATCAAGACCGGGACCGTGCTGCTGACCGGCGGGCTGGCGCTGGATTCGGGGCTGCTCGCCGCGATCCAGGAGGAAATGGTCGCCGAGAAGGTCAATGTGACGACCGTCTCGCACCCCGACTCGATCTATGCCGGCGCGATCGGCGCCGCCCTGTGGGGGGCGTTTCGCCACGCCAAGCTGCAGGAGCTGGAGACTGCCGCAGCCTGAATTGAAGGAGAATCCGTCATGGCCCTCTACATCACCGACGACTGTACCGCCTGCGACGCCTGCAGGCCGGTGTGCCCGAACGAAGCGATCAGCACCGGCGATCCGATCTACGTGATCGACCCGGCGCGCTGCACCGAATGCGTCGGCGCCGAAGACGAGCCGCAGTGCCAGCTCGTCTGCCCCGCCGACTGCATCTTCCCCGACCCCAACAACGTCGAGAGCCGCGAGGAGCTGCAGGCGAAATACGACGCGCTGCACGGCTGAGCCTTTGCCGCGAGCGGGCGCGCGGCCCGTTCGTCCCGGGATTCGATTGACCGCTTGATCGCGCCATGGCGGCGTGCTAGCGTTTCGGCTCGACCCTGGAGGGACGGGCATGAACAGTCGAGCCGGCCTGCTTGCGCCTCCGGGAGGCCGGGCCGGACCGGTGCTGCTGTCGCAGGAGCCCGACTTCGAGCTCGGCGAAGTCGTCGCGCGGCCGTCTTGCCTGCAGCTTCAGCGCGGCGGCGTCGCCGTGACCGTCGAGCCGCGCGTGATGCAGGTGCTCGTGGTGCTGGCGCAGGCGCGCGAGCAGGTCGTCGGACGTACTGAACTGATCGAGCGCTGCTGGTTGGGACGCGTCGTCGGCGACAGCGCGATCAACCGTGTCGTCTATCGCATCCGGCAGTTGGCCGCGACGCCGGGCAACGGCAGTTTCGAGGTCGAGACCGTCCCCAGGGTGGGCTACCGCCTGAGCGTTGCGGCGCAACCACGTGCCCGGGTCGCCGACCCTGGCGATCCCGAGCGGGAGGACGACCCGGCGCCGAACGCACCGGAAACCCCGCTCGAGCCAAGGATCGCGCCCGCTGCGCCGGCCCCGATTCGCCGCCGGCATTGGCTGCCCTTGGCGCTCGCCGCATGTGCCGGCGGCAGCCTGGCCGCCGCCGGCTGGTGGGCGTGGCGCCGCCCGGAGGCTGCGCATGCGCCGCTTCAAGGTGCCACGCTCGCGGTGCTGCCGTTTCGGCCGCTGACGCAGGACGGGCGCGACAAGCTGCTCGAGATCGGCATGGCCGACAGCCTGATCGCCCGACTCTCCGGCGTGCCCGGGCTGGTCGTACGCTCGACCGCTTCGGCACTGCGGTTTGCCGCGCCCGATCAGGATCCGCTGCGGGCGGCGCAGGAACTCGACGTCGACTGGATCGTCGATGGCTCGCTGCAGCGCAGCGGCGATCGGCTTCGAGCCACGGCGCGCTTGCTGCGCCGCAGCGACGGCGTCGCGGTCTGGAGCGGCAGCTTCGACGAGTCATTCACCGGCGTCTTCGAGCTGCAGGATCAGATCTCGCAGCGCATCACACAGGCGCTCGCACCGGTGCTACGCAACGAACTCGTCGCCGTACCGCAACGACCGGGCGAGATCGGCCGCACCCGAAACGCGCAGGCCTATCAGCTCTATCTGGCGGCGATGTGGCGCGCGCAGGGGCAGCGCCCCGAAGACATTGCACTCGCCCTGCGCCTGCTCGAAGAGGCCCTCGCACTCGACCCTTCCTACGCACTGGCCTGGGTGGGGCTCGCCTGGACGCACCGGCGCAGACTGTGGATCGACGCCGAGCCTTCGAGCGTCTTTGCGCCGGCGGACGCTGCCCTGGCCCACGCGCTCGAACTGGCGCCGGAGCTTGCCAACGCGCGCGCCGAGCGCGGCTACAGCGCGTACTGGTACGGCTACGACTGGCGGGGGGCCGAGCGCGAATTCCGGACCGCGATCGCAGCCAACCCCAACGTCGCGGCGGCGCATTTCGGCCTCGCGCAGTTGCTGCTGACACAGGACCGGATCGACGACGGCATGCGCCACATGCGCCTGACCCGCGAACTCGACCCCATGTCGCCCGTCTTCAACGCGATCGAGGCGAGCTTCCTGCTGGACCTCGGCCGGCTCGCCGAGGCCGAGAGCCGCCTGCAGCGGGCGCTCGATATCGCGCCACGACTCTGGCTGTCGCACGTGGTTCGGGGCATGTTGCTGGCGACGAACAAGAAGTTCGAAGAGGGTCTGGCCGCGCTTCGCACGGCCGCCGATCTGGGCGGCGACATCTCGCGGCCACAGGCCGTGCTGGGTGTCAGCCTTGCCGCCATGGGGCGGCACGACGAGGCACGGGAGACGATGGAGCGCGTGCGGGCGAGGGCTCGCACGCGCTTCGTCCCGCCCACGTCGCTGGCGGCGCTGCATGCAGCACTCGGGGAAACCGATGTGGCGCTGACCGAACTGGAACGGGCCTACAGCGTTCGCGACACGCGGCTGATCTACCTGAAGGACGACCCGCACTGGCGCGACCTGCGGACCCGGCCGCGCTTCATCGCCTTGATGAAAAAGATGGGCCTGGACAACTTCGGTCGCGGCCTGTCGCCGGTCTGAGCCGGCACAAATCACCCCGCCATCACCGATCCATCACCTTCAGGGTGTGGACGCCCGCTGCGGCGCGGCACAAATTGCCCTTCGCGCCGTCCTGGCGTACACATGGAGGTCACGATGAACGACAAGATTCTTCGTACGATGGCGGCCGCGATCGTCGCGCTGGCCGGGCTCGTGTCCGCATTGCCTTCGGCGGCGGCGGTCATCGACCTGGATGGAACCATCTATATCAGCGCCGCCAGCGCATCGCCCAACGGGCGCTGCGCGCCGGCGATCACGATCACGAACGAGAACGTCACGACGACGCTGTCTAACCTCGGCAGCTTCGTCTTCAACATGAGCGAGTGCATCTACCCGCCGCCGCCGACGTCGACCTTCGACGGACTCTTCAGCATGGATTTCGCCGGCGGCTCGGTGTGGGGCACGACGTACAGCGATCTGACGGAAAGCGGCACGCCGAATGTCTTCAACATCGACGGACTGTTCGTCGTGACGGGAGGAAGCGGCGCCTTCGAAGGCGCGACCGGCGAGTTGACGAAGCGCGGCCTGCTCGATCGGCGGCATTTCCCTCCCGTCGCGACCGCGTTGCTCACCTTCGTCGGCAGCGTCGTCGTCGTTCCGGAGCCCGAGACGTACGCGCTGATGCTCTGCGGGCTCGCCGTACTGGCCTTCGTCGTTCGTCGCAAGCGCGATCCGCTCGCCTGATCGGGCGCCGTACCGCCGTCGGCCGAACGATGCCTGCGATCAGCCCGGCTCGCGGCGGTATACGAGGGCCAGATTGTTCGCCGGCATCGCATGGCGTTGCACGCGTTGCAGCCCGGCGTGCGCCGCCTCATCGTCGACTTCGGCGATGCGGCGCAAGCCCCAGCGCCGATCGCGCGCCCGCAGGTCGGCGTCGAAGGCGAGATTGCCCTGCGCGGTCGGCACATCGTCCTCGATGAACGGCCCGTAGACGACGAGCACCCCGCCGGACGCCAGCTCGCGCGCCGCGAGCCGCATCAGCGCGCCGCAGGTCGCCCACGGCGCGATGTGGACCATATTGGCGCAGTAAAGCGCATCGAACGGGCCGTCGAGGCCGGACGCGGCGGGCGGTGCGAGGACGTCGAGCAGGATCGCGCGCCGCACGTTTGGCAGACCGGCGCAACGCGCCGCGATGCCGTCGAGCGCGCGCGGGTCGATGTCGCTCGGCTGCCAGTCCCAGCGCGGATGCGCGGCCGCGAAATGCGCCGCGTGCTGGCCGGTGCCGCTCGCGATCTCGAGCACCTTCGCGTCCGCGGGCAACGCGTTCGCCAGCACTTCGAGGATCGGCGCCTTGTTGCGATCGGCGGCCGCGCTGAACGGCGCCTCGCGCGCGGCGTCGCCGGCCGGACTCATGCCCAAGCGTGCCCGCCAGCGCCCGGGCACCCGCGCATCGAGCGTTGCGCCCGGGCCGGCCGTCGGTTCACGCCGGGTCGGCTCGGCGTCAGGCCGCCTTCGGCGCGAAGCCGATGACGGCCTTCGTCTCGAGGAACTCGGCGAATGCGTGCTCGCCCCACTCGCGTCCGTTGCCCGACTGCTTGTAGCCGCCGAACGGCGCCATCAGGTCGGGCGCGGCGTTGTTGAGCGTGACCTGCCCGGCGCGCAGGCGCGACGCGACGGCGCGCGTCGCCTCGGCGTCGGTGCCCGATACATAGGCCGCCAGACCATAGGGCGTATCGTTGGCGATCGCGACCGCCTCGTCGACCGTGTCATAGCCGAGGATCACGAGCACCGGGCCGAAGATCTCCTCGCGCGCGACGGTCATCTGGTTCGTCACCTTGCCGAGCACCGTCGGCCGCACGTAGTAGCCCTTCTCCAAGCCCTCGGGCCGGCCGGGGCCGCCGGCGACGAGCGTCGCGCCTTCGTCGATCCCCTTGTGGATCAGGGTCTGGATCTTGTCCCACTGCGCCGCCGAAACGACCGGGCCGATCGCGGCGTCGCCCGCCGGGTCGCCGACCTTCATCGACTCGGCGGCCGTCTTGGCGATCGCGAGCGCCTCGTCCATCAGCGCGTTGGGCACGAGCATGCGCGTCGGCGCGTTGCACGACTGGCCCGAGTTCGTCATCACGCCGCGCACGCCGCCGGTGACGGCGCGCTTCAGGTCGGCGTCGGGCAGGATGATATTGGGCGATTTGCCGCCGAGTTCCTGGTGCACCCGCTTGACGGTCGGCGCCGCGTTGCGCGCGACCTCGATGCCGGCGCGCGTCGAACCGGTGAACGACACCATATCGACCTCGGGATGGCTCGCGATCGGCGCGCCGACTCCCGGGCCGTCGCCGTTGACGAGATTGAATACGCCGGCCGGAACGCCGGCGGCATCGAGGATCTCGGTCCAGATCCAGGCCGAGAACGGCGCGATCTCGGACGGCTTCAAGACCATCGTGCAACCGACGGCGAGCGCCGGCGCGACCTTGCACGCGACCTGGTTCATCGGCCAGTTCCACGGCGTGATCAGGCCGCAGACGCCGATCGGCTCGCGCACGATCCGCGTCGTGCCCTGCATCGTGTCGAACTTGTAGTCCTTCAGCACGTTCAGTGCCGCCTGCAGGTGGCCGATGCCGAGCGGCGCCTGCGCCTTCTGCGACAGATTCGCCGGCGCGCCCATCTCCTCGGTGATCGCCGCGGCCATATCGGCGAGGCGCTTCTTGTACTCGGCGATGCACGCCTCGAGCAGCGCGATGCGCTCGGCAACCGTCGTTCTCGAGTAGCTCGCGAATGCCTTGCGCGCCGCCTTCACCGCGCGGTCGACATCGGCCGCCGACCCCATCGAGATATGGCCGGCGACGACCTCGGTCGCCGGGTTGATGACGTCCAGCGTCTTCGGGACGACCGGGTCGACCCACTGGCCGTCGATATAGAACTTCAGATAGTCACGCATGATCTGCCTTCCAGAAAAACAACCGGGCCGCGCCCTCGAAGGTTCATTCTAGGTCGCGATGTGATGCACCGCATTTGTGCTGCCGGCCGTTCCCGTGCCGCGGCGCGGGCATCGCCGGCGCCGGGCGCAAGCTTGCACGACCCACCGAACCGGCCAGAGATGGCGTTGCGCCGCTGGCGCCGCGGCGGACGCCGGCATAAGCTATCGAAGCGGCGCGCGGCCGGCAGTCGCCGGGCGGCGCGGCCGGCGCCCGAACCGCGAAAGGACGTCCCATGTTGTCCGCTGCCAAGGTCACGACGATGCTGCCGGTGCGGGACGTGGACCGCGCCCGCCGCTTCTACGAAGGATGCCTCGGCCTCGAGCCCGGCGGCTTCAAGCCCGACGGCAAGTTCGTCTACACCGTCGGCGGCAGCACCCTCGCGCTGTTCCCGAAGCCCGAGGGCACCAGGGCAGACCACACGGCGATCAGCTTTCGGGTCGCCGATATCGCGGCAAGCATCGCGCAGCTCGAGCGCGCCGGCGTGGTCTTCGAGGACTATGACTTCCCGGGCCTGAAGACGGTGGGTCACGTCTGCGTGCTCGGCGCCGAGAAGGCCGCATGGTTCAAGGACACCGAGGGCAATGTCCTGTGCATCCACGAGGATTTGCCGCAGGCGTAGCGCGCCGCGCCGCAGGAATGTAGCCGGCGCCGTTTCGCAGCCCCTCGGCGCCGAAGCCGGTCCAGGCCGCGCCGCAGGTGATATCGATGATGACGGCCGGCGCCGATCGGCGTCGCAGGCGCGGGCGGCGGCGCGGGGCAAAGGTGGCCACGCAGCACAATGCGGCTGTGGCCCACAGTGCACCCATCCCATGATCGATTGGCTGTTCAAGAGGAAGAAGACGAAAACCCCGCGGCCGCCCGAAGGCGCGCAGGCGGTTGCCGCGGCTTCGCCCGGCGCTCGCCCTGCGCCGGCGCCGGCTGCACCGCCGGCCGCGGACTGGCCGACCAGGCTGGCCGCGGCGGCCGGCGACGACGAGGCACTGCTCGCGCTCGCTTCCGGCTCGGCGCCGGTCGATGTCAAGCTCGGCGCGGTCGGCGCGCTCGCGAGCGAAGACGCGCTCAGGCGCGCCGAGCGCGACCTGCGCAAGCACGACCGCCGCGTCTACCGGCTCGCGAAGCAGCGCCATGCCGAACTGCTCGCGCGGCGCGAGGCGCGCAGCCAGGCGGCGCAATTGACGGCGCGTGCGCAGGCGCTGCTTGCCGAACCGCTAATCGCCGCGAATCGCCTCGTCGAACTCGACCGTGCCTGGCGCGCCCTCGACCCGCGTCTGCTCGACGATTCGCAGGCCGGCACATTCGCCGCGCTCTTCGAGCGGCTCAGCGCACTCGTGCGCGAACGCGCCGACCGTGCGCTCGACGCCGAACGCTTCGGCACTGCCGCGCGAGGTGCAGCGGCCGATCTGCGATCGGCGTGCGAGCGGGCGGCAGCCGGCGCGATCGATCACGGCGCGCTCGCCGCCGCCGTTGCGCAGGCGCGGGCGGTGCTCGACGGCGCGCCGCACGGCACCGATGCCACGGCATCGTGCGAGGCGTTGCGCGCGGCCTTGGTCAGCGCCGACGCACTCGCGCCGCGACTCGAGGCACTGGAGGAATTGCTGGGGGCAGCGTCGCCGTCCGGGCCGCACGCCGCGGCGGATCCGGCACCCGACGCCGCGTCCGGCGACGCCGCCTCGCAAGGCAGGGCCGACGCGCTGCGACGCTGGCATGCACTCCCCCCGCTCGCCGATGCCGGGCTTGCGCAGGCGCTCGCCGCGCGCTTCGCGCAGTGGCAGCGCGCGCAGCGCCGACCGATGCCCGAGCGCGCGCCGGTGCCGGCGGTGGCCGCGCCCGACGACGGCGCCCGGCTCGAGAAGCTGTCGCGCAGGGTCGAACAATCGGAGGCGGCGCTCGAGCAAGGCCATCTGGCGGCCGCCGGCGCGCCGCTCTCGGCGATCGATTCGCTCGCGCGCGAGGGCCCGATACCGGCCGCGCTGCGCGCGCGCATCGATCGCCTGCACGCCGAGGCAGCCCGGCTCCGAGGCTGGCAGCACTGGGGCAGCGCGCGGGCGCGCGACGAACTCGTCGCCCAGGCCGAAGCACTCGCCGCCGCCGATGCCGGTACGCCCGACGCGGACGTCGCCCGGCTGACGACGCGCCAGCGCGCGGCGCTGATCAGCGAGCTGCGGGCGCGCTGGAAGGAACTCGACCGTCACGGCGGCGCCTCCCAGCGCGCGCTCTGGCAGCGCTTCGACGCCGCGCTGAATGCGGCCCACGCACCGGTCGCCGCGCAGGCGCAGGCGCAGCGCGAGGCGCGCGAGAACAACCTGCAGGCGCGCACCGCGCTCCTGATCGCGCTCGAAGCGGTGGCGTTGCCGGGCGCTGCGCAGGATGCCGGCGCGCCCGACGATGCCGGGCCCGAAACAGCCGGCGCGGCGCGCGCGCCGGCGGCGGCGCTCGGCGCCGCGCTGGCCGAGTTCCATTCAGCCTGGCGCAAGCTCGGGCCGCTCGAACATACGGTCGCGCGCGCCGAGCGCGCAGCGCTTGCGGCGCGCATGCAGGCGGCCGTCGAACGGGTCGAAACGCCGCTCGCCGCGGCGCGCCAGGTCGCGCAGGCGCAGCGCGAGGCGCTGATCGCAAGCGCCCGTGCGCTCGCCGGCGCCGCGGCGCCGCGCGACAGTTTGGACCAGGCGCGCGCGCTGCAGTCCCGCTGGCAGGACGCAGCGCGGTCGCTGCCGCTCGCGCGCGCGGTCGAGAATGCGCTGTGGGCCGAGTTCAAGGCCGCGATCGACGCCGTCTACGGCGCCCGGCAGGCCGAGGTCGCGGCGCGCGATGCGGCCTTCAAGGCGAGTCTGGACGAGCGCGAGGCGTTGCTCGCACGCGTCGAGGCGATCACCTCCGAGGAGGCGCCCGACGCGGCGCCCGATGCGATCCGGCGCACGCTCGCCGAGGTCGATGCTGCCTGGCGGCAGGCCGGCGCCGCGCCGCGCGCGCAAGCCGGGGCGCTCGACGCCCGCTATCGCAGCGCGCGCGAAGCGGCGCAGGCGCGGCTGTCGGGCGCGGCGCAGCGGCGCTGGCGCGCGCAGTGCGACGCGCTTGCCGCACGGCTCGACGCGCGTGACGGCGCCCCCGGCGCAGCAAGCTCGGGCGCCGACGCCGCCGCGCAACCCTTGCCGCCGCGCTGGGAAAGCGCACTCGCGCGCCAGGCACAGGCCACGCCTGCCGACTCGCTCGGTGACGGCGATCTGCTGCTGCACCTCGAGGCATCGCTCGACATCGATTCGCCGCCGCCGTTCCAGGCCGCGCGCCGCGCGCTCAAGCTGCAGGCGATGAAATCCGCGCTCGAGGCAAGATCGGCGGGCGCGCCGCAGCCGCACACGGCGGACGACCTGCTGGTCGCGGCGCTCGGCCGCGACGCGCTCGACGCCGCGAACCGCGAGCGGTTGCGCGCGGCGATCGCCGCACTGGGCGACGCCCGGCCGCCGGGCGTCGCTTGAGCCGCCGCGTCAGCGCGCCGCAAGCGGCGCCGGCAGCGCGATGCCGCGGCGCTGCATCGCCTCGCGCATGCGATCCGGACGGTCGCTGATCAGGCCGTCGACACCCCAGCCGATGAGGCGCTCGGCATCCGGCACGTCGTTCACCGTCCAGGGAATCACCTGCAGGCCGAGCGCATGCGCGTCGGCGACGTCGCGCTCGCCGATATCGCGGTGGTTCGGCGCCCAGATCGTCCCGCCCGCCGCCTTCACCATCTGCGGCACGCCTGCGTAGTCCTTCAGCAGCCGGCCGCCGGTCCAGCTGCCGTCGGCGAGCGTATCGAAGCGGCTGCCGCGCGCGGTGAGGTAGACGGTCGGCATGCCGGGCGCGAGGCGCTGCACGATCTCGAGCGTGCGCCAGTCGAAGCTCTGAATCATCACGCGCCCGGTCATCCCGGCGGCGGCGATCTCGGCCAGCAGCGCCTTCACGAACGGCTCGGGGGCGAGCGTCTCGTGCGGCCGCCGCGGGTCGATCTTGGTCTCGATATCGAAGCGCACCTTGTCGGCGCCGAGCGCCTTCACTCTCGCGAAGACCGCGGCCAGTGTCGGGATGCCCTCGCCGTCGCGCGCGACCTGGTCCGGAAACTGGCGTGCGTAGCGGCTCGCCGGATCGATGCGGCCGACGTCGTAGCCCTGCAGCTCGGCAAGCGTGAGCGTGTGGATGGTCGCGCCGCGCGCCGCGAGCCAGCGGCCGCTCGCGTCGCGCGTGATCGCCGGATTCAACGCCGGGTCGTGCGAGACGACGACAACGCCGTCGCGCGTCACCGCGGCGTCCATCTCGAGCGTCGTGACGCCGATCTCGAGCGCGCGCTCGAAGCCGGCGAGCGTATTCTCCGGCGCCAGGCCGCGCGCGCCGCGGTGGCCCTGGAGGTCGAACGCGCCCGCCGCGGCGCAGGCGGCGCCCGCCAGAACCAATGCGCCGAGTCGCGATCCAAGCTGCATCGTCTTGTGCTCCGGTCAATCTCCGTTGCGCCGCATTCTGCGGTCAAAGCGGGTCGGCGCACGATCCTCGCCACGGCACGCGACAATGCCGGCCAGCGACGCCCGTCCCGATCACCGAGCCCGCACCGACCGATGAACGCACGCGAACTGCCGCCACCCGACGCCGACACATCGATCGCGACGCTCGCCAACGGCGTGCGCGTCGTCGCGATCGAACTGCCGCACCTGGCGAGCGCGTCCGTCAGCGTCTTCGTGCGCACCGGCAGCCGCGACGAGAGCGCGCGCGACAGCGGCATCAGCCACGTCATCGAGCACATGGCGTTCAAGGGCACGCGCTCGCGCAGCTGCCAGCAGGTCAATCTGGATGCCGAACGGCTCGGCGCCGAAGTCAACGCGCATACCGACAAGGACCACACGGCCTACCACATGCGCGGCCTCGCGCGCCACGCGCCGCAGTTCGTGCGCATGCTGGGCGATATCGTGCAGCACGGCACCTTCCCCGCCGACGAGCTCGAGCGCGAGCGTCAGGTGATCCTGCACGAGCTCGCCGAGGACGAGGAGGACGCGCTGTCGATCGCCTCGCGCCTGTTCGACAAGCTCGCCTTCGGCGAACACCCGCTCGCGCGGCCGGTGATCGGTGCACGGCGCAATATCGAACGCTTCGGGCGCGACGATCTGCTCGCCTACGTGCAGCGCCAGTACACCGGCGCGAACGTCGTCGTCGGCGTCGCCGGCAACATCGACGCCAGCCGCATGCTCGACGCGGCGCACGATGCCTTCGGCGCCATGCCGCGCGGCAGCCGACACGAGGTCGCGCGGCCCGAACCGGCGGGCGGCGTCGGCACCCATCGCCAAAGCGGCTGTGGCCAGACCCACATGGTGCTCGGCTTTCCGATCGCGACGCTGCGCGAGGACGACAACGCCGGCATCGTCGCCGCGGCGCTGTTCGGCGAAGGCATGAGCTCGCCGCTGATGGACGAACTGCGCGAACGCCGCGGCCTCGTCTACTACGCCTCGTGCACCGCCGAGGTGATGGACGTGAGCGGCCAGTTCGTGATCGAAGCCTCGACCTCGCCGGCGCAGCTCGACGAAGTCCTCGATACGGTCATGCGCCTGCTGGCCGCGCAAGCCGAGCACGTCAAGGCCGCCGACCTGGAGCGGGCGCGCAACCAGATCGCGGTGCGCAACCTCGGCGCGCAGGAGCGGCCGTTCCGGCGCATCGAGGATGCGGCGCAGGATCTGTTCGTCTTCGGCCGGGTGCGCTCGCGCGCCGAACTCGCGGCGCGCATCGAAGCGGTCAGCGCGGCCCAGGTGCGCGCGGCTTTTCGCCGCATGCTCGCCGCCAAGCCGGCACTTGCCGCGGCCGGCGCACTGCGCCCCGGCGCCCGCGGGCGGCTCGCGGCGCGCATCGCGCGGCGCGATCGTTGACCCGCGCGCATCGCGCGGCGCGATCGCCGACCCGCGCGCATCGCGCGGCGCGATCGCTGGCCCGCGCGCATCGCTCGGTGCGATCGCTGACCGGCGTGCCCGGCGCGCCCGGTTCGCCGGGCCCGCGCGGTGCAAAATGCGCCGGCTGCCTCGCCGACCGCGCCCGCCCCATGCCGACGAACGACCTTGCCGTCCCGCCCGCCACCGACCATCCGGCCGCCTGGGCGCTGACGCTGATCCAGTCGCGCCAGACGGTGCTGCCGCGCCGGCTCGTCGCGCCGGGCCCGGACGATGCCCAGCAGCAGATGCTGTTCGGCGCCGCGGCCGCCGCCCCCGATCACGAACGGCGCCTGCCGTGGCGCTTCATCATCGTGCCGCAGGTGCAGCGCGGGCGCTTGGCCGACGCCTTCGAGCGCGCATTGATCGAGCGCGACCCGGCGGCGCTGCCGGCGCAGGTACAGGCCGCGCGCGAGAAGGCGCAGCGCGCGCCGTTCGTCATGCTCGCGCTGGCGCGGCTCGTCGACGACGCCCCGCCGCCGCCGGGCGAGGCCGAGGTGCCGGCCGCCGAACGCTGGATCTCGCTCGGCTGCGCGATCCAGAATATGCTGCTCGCCGCCCATGCGATGGGTTTCGGCGCATCGCTGACGAGCGGCCAGGCCATCACCTCGCGGGCGCTGCGCGAGCTGTTTGCGCTCGGCCGCGGCGAAGAACCGGTCTGCTTCGTCAATATCGGCAGTGTCAGCCAGCGCAAGCCGATGCGGGCGCGGCCCGACGCGGCGCGCTTCGTCAGCTCGCTGTAGCGTATTTCGGCAGCGCGGGGGAGGCCTGCGCGAGCGCCCAGCGGATATGCTCGGCAAGCATCTCGCCCGCGCCAGCGAGCCGCGCGCGCAGCGCGCTCTCGATCGCCTGCGCCGCTGCGGCATCGCGCGCCGCGCGCAGCGCATTGCCGAGTCCGACCGCCAGATTGCGCTGCCAGCGCGCATAGCCGATGCGCCGGATCGCGCTGCCTGCGGTGCCGGCCAGAAATTCTTCCTCGCTCCACGCCCACAGCGCGAGCAGGGTCGCATCGCCGAGCGCGCCGCGCACGTCGAAGTCGGGCAGCGCGCTGCGCCTGGCGAATTTGTTCCACGGGCAGGCGAGCTGGCAGTCGTCGCAGCCGTAGATGCGGTTGCCGATCGCCGCGCGCAGCGCCACCGGGATCGGATCATCGCTCTCGATCGTCAGATACGAGATGCAGCGCCGCGCGTCGAGCCGGTACGGTGCGACGATCGCCTGTGTCGGGCAGGCGGCGATGCACGCCGCGCAGCTTCCGCAATGGTCGCTCACCGGCGACGACAGCGGCAAGGCGAAATCGATATAGATCTCGCCGAGGAAGAACATCGACCCCGCATCGCGGTGCAGCGTCAACGTGTGCTTGCCGCGCCAGCCGATGCCGCTGCGCGCGGCGAGCTCGACCTCGAGCACCGGCGCCGAATCGGTGAAGACGCGATGGCCGAACGGGCCGACCGCCTGCGCGATGCGCTCCGCGAGGCGCTGCAGCCGGTTGCGCAGCACCTTGTGATAGTCGCGGCCGCGCGCATAGATCGAGACGCCCGCCGATTCGGGCGTCGCGAGGCGCCGCCATTCGGCCACCTGCCAGTCGTCCGGCGCGGCGCGCGGCAGATAGTCCATGCGCGCGGTGACGACGCGAACCGTGCCTGGAATCAACTCTGCCGGCCGCGCTCGCTTCATGCCGTGCGCCGCCATGTAGTGCATGCTGCCGTGAAAACCGGCCGCGAGCCAGGCCGCAAAACCGGGCTCGGCGCTCGTCAGATCGACATCGGCAATACCGATCTGGGAGAATCCGCACTCGGTGGCCCAGGTGCGCAGTTGCGCGAGCAGTTCTTCGCCACCCCCGTTTTGCCGAGCATCAACGACCATCCGCCGATTCTAGAAACCCGCCGCGTCACCTGGAATGACGAGGCCGCGTGCGCAGCGACGGCGCACGAACTGGCCGGGCACGATGCGCTGCGCGATGCGATCGTCGAGCTGCGCGGTCCGCTCGGCGCCGGCAAGACGACCTTCGTTCGGCATCTGCTGCACGCGCTCGGCGTCGCCGGCCGCGTCAAGAGCCCGACCTACGCCGTGCTCGAACCCTACGAGCTGCCTTCGGGCGCGGTCTGGCACTTCGACTTCTACCGCTTCGACGATCCGCAGGAGTGGGAAGACGCCGGCTTTCGCGACATCTACGCCGCAGCGGGCCTGAAGATCGCCGAATGGCCCGAGAAGGCGCAAGAGCTGCTGCCGGCGCCCGATCTGCGCATCGAGATCGCCTTCGGCCGCGACGACGCGGGCGCGGGCCGCGAAGCCACCTTCACCGCGCACAGCGCGCGCGGGCGGGAGCTGCTCGCGTGACGCGCTCGAAGCCGTCGCGGCGCCACTTCCTCGAGCGCGGCGGCGCGCTCGTGCTGCTGCTCGGCGCGAGCGACCTGGCATTCGGCGCGTCGATCGTCGCGGTGCGCGTCTGGCCGGCCGACGAATACACCCGCGTCACGATCGAATCCGACGCCCAGCTTTCGGTGCAGCATTTCGTCGCCGAAAGCCCGTCGCGGCTGGTCGTCGATATCGACGGCGTCGAGCTCAGTCCGGCCTTGCGCGAACTCGTCGCCAAGGTCGGGACCGACGACCCGTTCATCACGCGCGTGCGCGTCGGCCAGAACCTGCCGCGCGTGGTGCGCCTCGTCTTCGACCTGAAGCAGCACACCGCGCCGCAGGTCTTCTCGCTCGCGCCGGTCGCGGCCTACCAGTACCGGCTCGTCTTCGACCTCTATCCGACGACGCCGCCCGATCCGCTGCTCGCGCTGGTGCACGAGAAGGAAGAGGCCGAGCGCCAGGCCGCGGCAGCGGTGAAGGACGCGCTCGGCGAATTGATCGGCAAGCTCGGCAAGCCGGCCCCGCTGCCGCCGCGCGGCCTGCCGCCGGTCGCCGCCGCACCGGCCCCGCCGTCGCCGCCGCAACAGACGCCGGCGCCGATCGCGCCACCGCCGCCGATGTCGCAGGACCGCATCGACCGCCTCGTGATCGTCGCCATCGATCCCGGCCACGGCGGCGAGGATCCGGGCGCGATCGGCCCGAGCGGCCTGCGCGAGAAGGACGTCGTGCTCGCGATCGCGCTGCAGCTGCGCGAGCGGCTCAATGCGGTGCCCGGCATGCGCGCGATGATGACGCGCGACGCCGATTTCTTCGTCCCGCTCGGCCAGCGCGTCGCGAAGGCGCGGCGCGTGCAGGCCGATCTGTTCGTCTCGATCCACGCCGACGCCTTCTTCACGCCGCAGGCGCGCGGCGCGTCAGTCTTCGCGCTGTCCGACAAGGGCGCGAGCAGCAGCGCCGCGCGCTGGATGGCGCAGCGCGAGAACGCGGCCGACCTCGTCGGCGGCGTCAACTCGAA
This sequence comes from Burkholderiaceae bacterium, assembly GCA_014879745.1. Classification (GTDB taxonomy): domain Bacteria; phylum Pseudomonadota; class Gammaproteobacteria; order Burkholderiales; family Burkholderiaceae_C; genus CAIKUF01. The sequence goes on from JACSRM010000098.1 coordinate 15,071, forward strand.
GGCGGCCGATGCGACCGTGATGCGCACCCTGCTCGACATGAGCACGACGGCGCAGATCAAGGACAGCCTGAAACTCGGCAGCGAGGTGCTGACCCACATCGGCCGGGTCGGCAAGCTGCACAAGGGCAAGGTCGAGCAGGCCGGCTTCGCGGTGCTGAAGGCGCCCGACATTCCGTCCATCCTGGTCGAGACGGCATTCATCTCAAACCCGCAGGAGGAGGCGCGGCTGAACGATCCCGCCTATCAGGCCGAACTCGCCGCCGCGCTCGCCAAGGGGATCGAGCGCTACTTCGCGCGCAATCCGCCGCTCGCGCGCAACCGCACGCTGTAGCGCGCCGGGTTGTAGCCCGCCGGGTGCGGCCCGCTTCGCGCCGCGGCATCGATCGGCGCGCCATCACGCGCAGGTGTGGGTGCTCAGTCGCGCGTGCGCTCGAGCTCCTTGCCGGCGATGCCGATATCGCGGCCGGGATCGAAATTCGGATCGTCGGTCAGCACATAGCTGCCGTCGCGCAATTGCCAGGCGTGCTGGTAGTGCTGGGGCAGCTCGACGACGCCGCCGCTGCGTGGATCGCGCCAGCCCTGCACCTCGCGGATCGTGCGCACGTTGTCCTTGTGCATGCGATCCTGGCTCGCCTGCCCGGAGCGCCAGGTGTCGTCGCGCATCCCCGCGATATCCTGCATCGTCTGGTTGCGGATCTCGCCGCGGCGCTTGATCTGCTCGAGCGTCTGGCGCGAGGTCTCGGCCTGGATCTGCGAAATCTTCGCCTGGGTCGCCGCATTGTCGGCCGCCATCTGGCGCTCGGCGGCGTCGATTCGGGCCTGCCATTCGGGCGCCGTCCTGAGCGTCGCCCACATCAGGTCGAAGTGACGTTGCGGCACCGGCGCGCCTGCATTGCGCCACGCGAGCACGCCCAACGCCTGGCCCTGGAGCGTCTCCATCACCTGCCCTCCCGGCATGGCCATGCGGCTGTGGTTCAGGACCACGTTGGTCACCAGCATCTCGTACATCTCGCGCCCGCCCTGGCGGTAGGTGATCAGCGCCTGGGCGCTGTCGACCCAGCTGCGCAGGCCGATGCCTGGCGACTGCTGCTGCCCGATGAGGCGTGACTTGTCGGGCCGCGGCTTGACCTCGACGATCCGCGCGTCCTTTCGATGGCGCTGGATCCAGGACGCCAGGTAATCGCCTGCAGTGCCAAAGCCCGCCTGCGGACAGTCGCCGACCGGGGCGCCGTAGTTCGTCGCGCCCCAGGCCTCGGGCGCGGCAAGATCGATCCCCGCGCTGCCATCGCTCACGGCGGCCTGCAGCGTCAAGCCGTAGGCGCGGCCGCACTGGCGCCCGAGCGACCACTGCACCTCGCCGCGCGACTGCCAGCCTGCCGGCACCATGATCGTCGCCGCGACCATCGACCGCTCGAAACCCTTGGCGTCGATGATCTCGACGCGCTGCACGCGCAGCCTGTCGCTCGCGGTCGCGGCCGGGGCGGCCGGCGCGGGGCCCGGCACAGCGATCGAAGCCGCCGCGACGAGCAGCATGCACAACCTGGACTGGAGGCGGCGGCGCGCGGTCATGTGCACTCCATGGCGAGAACCGTGAGGCCGCCGCATGCGCCGCGGCGGCGATGCGCCGAGTCTCGACGCTCGCCCTGCGCGAGTCAATCCGGCGCACCGCAGATATGCCGCAGAACGGCCGCTTCGCTTCGTCTACCGCCGGCGCCTCAGGCGCCTCGCATTGGCCACCGCACGGCCATGCACCGGCGCGAGCCCGGCGACCAGCACCCGGCCGGCGGCATCGGGCAGCCGGCCGAATCCGGCTGCGCCGCTCCAGAGCCGCCACGATTGCTGCCAGGCGACCATGCCCATCGCAAACCACGACTGCCAGAAGGCGGCGACCTTTTCCGTTCCCATGCGCGCGAACTCGCGCCGGTCGGCGGTGGACGGCGCGGCGCCGCCGCGCGCCATGCGCGCGACCCGCTGCGCCACCACCTGCGGCGCGGCAAGCGATAGCTCCACGGCCTGCGCGGCCAGAAGTTGCGATGGGGTGCGGCGGCGGGCTTTCATGCCACCATTATCGAGCCGGGGGCGCCGGCCGCGGTGCCGGCCGCCGCGCGGGCCGCGCTTCGCCGGCCCGGATTTGCCCGTATGCTCGGCTCGATCCGCATCCACCGAAGGAAGACTCGATGCTGCATCCCCAGGCCCGCGCCCTGCTCGATCTGATCGCCGAGCGCGGCGTACCGCCGACGCATACGCTGACGCCCGCCGAGGCGCGGCGCATGTACCTCGAGCGGCGCAGCTTCACGCAGCCCGATGCGCCGGCCGTCGGCGACGTCCGCGCATTGACCGCGGACGGCCCGCACGGCGGCATCGCGCTGCGCGCCTACCGGCCCCTTCACGCCACGCCCGGCGCGCCGCTGCCGGGACTCGTCTATTTCCACGGCGGCGGCTGGACGATCGGCGACCTCGACACGCACGACGTGCTGTGCCGCGAAATCGCCAACGGCGCCGGCTGCACGGTGATCGCGGTCGACTATCGGCTCGCGCCGGAGCACCGCTTCCCGTGCGCGGTCGACGACTGTTTCGCCGCCACCGCCTGGATCGCCCGCAACGCCGCGTCACTCGGCATCGATCCGGCGCTGCTGGCCGTCGGCGGCGATAGCGCGGGCGGCAATCTCGCGGCCGTCGTCTCGCAGCTCGCGCGCGACGCCGGCGGCCCGTCGATCGCCTACCAGTTGCTGATCTATCCGGCGACCGACCAGCGCCTCGGCCAGACCTCGCACCAGACGAACGGCGAAGGCTATCTGCTGACGCGCGACTCGATCGCCTACTACATGGGTCACTACATCGCCAACGCCGCCGACCGGCTCGACCCGCGCGCCTCGCCGCTGCTGCGCGAGAACCTGAGCGGCCTGCCGCCCGCCCTCGTGCTGACCGCCGGCTACGACCCGCTGCGCGACGAAGGGCTGGACTATGCGAGCGCGCTGAGCAGCGCCGGCAACCGCTGCACCTACGTCTGCTTCGAGCGCCAGATCCACGGCTTCATGCCGATGGGCCGGGTGCTCGACGAGGCCAATTCCGCCGTCGCGCTGTGCGCGGCGGAACTGCGGCG
>JACSRM010000497.1 GCA_014879745.1 Burkholderiaceae bacterium
AGCTGCCGCAACTCGAGCGCTGACGATGGAAGATGAACTCGCTCTCGCGCCGTCGCGCGCCGCACCGGCAGCGCCAGACGTAGCGCAAACCGGTGGCGGCAGTTCGCACGGCCGCATCGAGACCGACGCGCTGATCGTCGGTGCCGGCCCGGTCGGGCTGTTCCAGGTCTTCGAGCTCGGCCTTCTCGAGATCAAGGCGCACGTCGTCGATTCGCTCGGCTATGCCGGCGGGCAGTGCGTCGAGCTCTATCCCGACAAGCCGATCTACGATATCCCCGCCGTGCCGGTGTGCACCGGCCGCGAGTTGACCGAGAACCTGCTGCGCCAGATCGACCCGTTCGGCGCGACGTTTCATTTCGGACAAGAGGTCTGCGAGGTCGAGCGCCAGGCCGATGGCCGCTTTCACGTCGCGACGGCGAAGGGGACGCGCTTCCTGACGAAGACGATCTTCATCGCCGGCGGCGCGGGATCGTTTCAGCCGCGGCCGCTGCGCGTCGAGGGGATCGAGAAGTTCCTCGGCTCGCAGCTCTTCTACCGGGTGACGAACCCGGCGCTCTTTGCCGGCAAGGATCTCGTCATCCTCGGCGGCGGCGATTCGGCGCTCGACTGGACGCTCAATTTCGTCGGCGCGATCAAGGGCGAGAGCCCGAACCGGCCGCAAAGCGTCATCCTCGTCCATCGGCGCGACGGCTTTCGCGCCGCGCCGGCCTCGGTCGCGCGGATGCGCGAGCTGTGCAGCGCCTACGAGATGCAGTTCATGGTCGGCCAGGCGACCGGCTTCGACGAGGCCGGCGGCAAGCTCACCGGCTTGAAGGTGACCGCCAGCGACGGCGTGACGCGGGTCGTGCCGCTTCACATGCTGCTCGTCTTCTTCGGCCTGACGCCCAAGCTCGGCCCGATCGCAAACTGGGGCCTCGCCCTCGAGCGCAAGCAGGTCGCGGTGAATACGGCAACCTTCGAGACGAGCGTGCCGGGCATCTTCGCGGTGGGCGACGTAAATACCTACCCGGGCAAGAAGAAGCTGATCCTGTCCGGTTTTCATGAGGCGGCGCTCGCCGCGTTCGGCGCCTCGCCCTATATCTTCCCGGACAAGCGCGTGATGCTGCAGTACACGACGACGAGCCCGAAACTGCACAAGGTGCTCGGCGTCGAGACGCCTGACTTTGATTGAGAGCAACCGCCGCGCCGCCGGACGGCGCTCACGCTGAGAGATAATTCGTTCGCGGCGCCATGCGCGCCGCTCTCGCTAGGGGTGTTGATCCGCCACCGCGGATCGACTGAGAAAGTCCCTTTGAACCTGATTGAGGTAATCCTCGCGCAGGGAAGCACGCACCAGCTGCCGGTTGCACCGGCCCCGTGTTCGCCGACCTGCCATCGCAGTAGGCCACACGATGCATGCCCCCTCTCCTTCTTGGCGCCGCGCCGGCGCGCACGGCGCCGCCGCGCTGATGATCGGCGCAAGCGCCCTGCCGTGCGCGACGGCGCAGACCAGCGACACCGCCCAACTGCCCGCGGTCACGATCAGCGGCAGCAAGTCGCCCGCCGTATCGGTCAGCGGCTGGGGCGACCTGCCGCTCGCGCAGACGCCGCTGCAAGCGAGCATCTACGACGCCGAGACGCTGCGTGACCAGGGCATCCAGTCGGTGCGCGGCCTGATACAGCTCGACGCCGCGATCGGCGATTCGTACAACGCGGCCGGCTACTGGGATACGCTCACGCTGCGCGGCTTCGTCATCGACAACCGTTTCAACTACCGGCGCGACGGCCTGCCGATCAACGCCGAAACGCCGATCCCGCTCGACAACAAGGCCAACGTCGAGGTGCTGAAAGGCATCAGCGGCATGCAGGCCGGCGTCAGCTCGCCGGGCGGGCTCGTCAACTACGTCGTCAAGCGGCCGCTCGATGCACCGCTGAATAGCGCCTTCCTGCAATGGCAGACCGAATCGTCGGTGCTGGCGTCGGTCGATCTCTCGCGCCGCTTTGGCGAAACCGGCGCCGTCGGACTGCGCGTCAACGCGGCGGTCGAGACGCTGCACCCCGACATCGACGCTGCCAACGGCAACCGCTGGCTCGTCGCCGCGGCGGGCGACTGGCGCATCGCGCCCGGCAGCCTGCTCGAAGCCGAGTTCGAAAGCAGCCGCCAGAGCCAGCCGAGCGTGCCCGGCTTCAGCATGCTCGGCGACCGCATCCCGCCGCCGACCGACCCGTCGATCAACCTCAACAACCAGCCGTGGTCGGAGCCGGTCGTCTTCGGCGCGAACACCGGCTCGATCCGCTACACGCAGGCGATCGCCGCCGACTGGCGCTGGAGTGCGCGCCTGATGGGCCAGCAACTGCGCACCGACGACCGCACCGCGTTCCCGTTCGGCTGCAGCGCCGAAGGCCACTATGACCGCTTCTGCAGCGACGGCAGCTTCGACATGTACGACTACCGCAGCGACGACGAGCGGCGCGACAGCAGCGCGGCCGAACTCGCCGTCAACGGGCGCGTCGCGGCTGGCAGCGTGCAGCACGCACTCGGCTTCGGCGTGCTCGCGACGCGCTTCAAGAGCCGCTTCCAGCGCAACGCGTACAACTGGGTCGGTGTCGGCAACATCGACGGCAGCGTGGTACTGCCGCCCGACCCGACGCTGAACTACGAGAACACCAACCGCGACGAGCGCAGCACCGAACTCTTCGTCCACGACGCGATGCAGATCGGCGAGAAACTGCGGCTGTGGCTCGGGCTGCGCTACACGAACCTCGATCGCGAGGCCGTCAGCACCGACGGCACGCTGGGCACCGACTACAGCCAGTCGCTCACCTCGCCGTGGGTCGCCGCGAGCTACGAGTTCGCGCCGGCGCAGATGGTCTACGCGAGCTGGGGCCGCGGCGCCGAATCCGACGTCGCACCCAACCTCGACATTTACACCAACGCCGGCCAGCCGCTGCCGGCGCTGATGAGCCAGCAGTTCGAGATCGGCATCAAGGGTGCGACCGAGCACTTCACGTGGTCGCTGGCCGCCTTCGACATCGACCGCCCGGTGTGGGCCGACTTCGGGGCGTGCGACGTGCAAGACAGCTGCACCCGCCAGGCCGACGGCAGCGCGCGCCACACCGGCGTTGAAGCCGAAGGCACGTGGCGCGACGGCCCTTGGTCGCTCGGCGCAGGGCTGCAATGGCTGAACGCGCGCCGCCGGGGCAGCCAGGACGCGAGCATCAACGGCCTGCGGCCGGTCAACGTCCCGGCCCTGTCATTCCGCATGCAAGCCGGCTACAGCGTGCCGCAACTTCCCGGCCTCACGCTCGGCGCGACGCTCTCCGCCGTCAGCGACCGCAGCGTGCTCCCCGACGACGACGAGACGACGATCCCCGGCTACGCCGTCGCCGGCCTCACCGCGCAATGGGTGCAACGCACCGCCGGCGCGACCACCCTCACCTGGCGCGCCGGCATCGACAACCTGTTCGACAAGCAGGCGTGGAAGGAATCGCCCTACCAGTTCGCGCACGTCTACCTCTTTCCCCTGCCCGGCCGCACGGCGCGGGTGTCGCTGCAAGTCAACTGGTAGCGCCAAGCACGCGCCGCCACACCGCTATAATGCACGGCTATTCCTCGATAGCTCAGTCGGTAGAGCGCCGGACTGTTAATCCGTAGGTCCCTGGTTCGAGCCCAGGTC
>JACSRM010000356.1 GCA_014879745.1 Burkholderiaceae bacterium
TCACGCGGCTTGAAGCATGAACTCGACCTTGATCGCCTCGTACGGAAACTCCACTTGACCGGAATCGGTGCGATCCAGTACCCCGGCCTGGAGCAAAGCGGTCACGTCCGAGTGAACGGCCTTCACGTCCCGGTTCACGCGGCGCGCCACTTCGCGGATCGACACCGGGCCCGCGCCGCACAGCGCCTTCACGATCTCCCAGCGTTTCGCGGTCAGCACCCGCCACAGAAGCTCGGGGGTGGCAAACGAGATTCGCGCCGTCTTCGCCGGCCGGCCGGACTTTGCCGCGGCCAGCGCGCCGGCCATGACCTCGGCGGGAGATCGAACATCAAGCGTCACTGTCTTCATCGAGAACTCCCCGTACATCGCGTTCGAAGTCCGCGAACAACTGCTCCAGCGAGCCGAATCGATAGCGGGACTCGCCCTGCGGCCCATGCCGATGGTCGCCCTTCCCGGCTTCGTTGTCGTAGCGCAGAAGGCAGATTCCGCGCGCCACGAGGGCAAGGCGGTATTTGTAGCCGTGATGCGAGCCAGGAAGCGGCTGCGGCAATTGCCAGACGACGATCTCCGAGAACGCGTCATCCGAGTACACGATGCGATCCCGGACGAGCAGCACGGCCTTCACGCTGGCGATTCTCGCGTGCGACACAGTGTGTTGTCAATGACTCCAACGCTTCAGGGTATCGATCCGATTCGATCGCGGTCGGCACGCAGCGCTCACTGTCGAAGCCTTCGTCGCAAACCCGACCGTCACCGAATCGCGGCCGAGGGAAGGCCCTTGCACCGATAGCCTGCTGCTACACTTTGCGCGCCAGGAGAGAGTTCGAGCCCGCAAGGGCGCGAGCCGCCGAAGGCGCAGGGGGCGGTGGCGCCTTCGAACGCTCAGGCAAAAGGACTGGCAAGCGCCGGGCGGCGACGCGCGGCGTTCCTCACTGGAGAGAGGCCGGCCGCGAGCCGGCCCACCGAAGGGGCAAGCGGTGCGCGCGCAATCGCGAGCCGCCAATCTCTCAGGTAAAGCGGACAGCGAGGGCTCCGTCATCGGCTTACAGTTCGGTGATTGCAACGCCCTCGAAAGGTCCGCGATGAACAACGCCTCCACCGCTTCGACCGAGCTGCTGCGCACGCCGCTGCACGCCCTGCATCTCGAACTCGGCGCCCGCATGGTCGAGTTCGGCGGCTACGAGATGCCGGTCTCGTACCCCGGCGGCATCCTTGCCGAGCACCACCACTGCCGCAGTTCGGCGGCCCTCTTCGACGTCTCGCACATGGGCCAGGTGCGGCTGACCGGTGACGGCGCCGACCGCGCGCTCGAGACGCTGGTGCCGTCGGACATCATCGGCCTCGGCGCCGACCACCAGCGCTACACCTTCTTCACGAACAGCACCGGCGGCATCATCGACGACTTCATGGTCGCCCGCCGCAGCGCCGGCGGCGGCAGCGGCAACGACCTGCTGCTCGTCTTGAACGCCGCCGGCAAGACGGCCGACACGACGCACCTGCGCACGCACATCGGCCTGCGCTGCAACATCCAGCCGCTGCCCGATCAGGCGCTGCTCGCGCTGCAGGGGCCGAAGGCGGTGGCGGCGCTGATCCGGCTCGACCCCGGCGTCACCGCCCTCACCTTCATGACCGGCGGCTGGTTCACGCTCAACGGCGCCGCGTGCTACGTGACGCGCTCCGGCTACACCGGCGAGGACGGCTTCGAGATCTCGGTCGCGGCCGACAAGGCCGAGGCGCTCGCGCGCGCCCTGCTCGCGCTGCCCGAGGTCAAGCCCGCCGGGCTCGGCGCGCGCGACACGCTGCGCCTCGAGGCGGGGCTGTGCCTCTACGGCCACGACCTCAACGACCGCACGACGCCGGTCCACGCCGGGCTGACCTGGGCGATCCAGAAGGTGCGCCGCCACGACGGTGCGCGTGAAGGCGGCTACCCCGGCGCGAAGGTGATCGAGGCGCAGATGGCCAACGGCGTGCCGCACAAGCGCGTCGGCCTCGTCGGCCTCGAGCACGTGCCGGTGCGCGAGGGCGCGATCCTGAGCGACATCAAGGGCCGGCGCATCGGCCTCGTCACGAGCGGCACGATAGGGCCGACGCTCGGCAAGCCGATCGCGATGGCTTATCTCGCAATGAACCACACCGCGCTGCAGCACGAAGTCTCGGCCGAGGTGCGCGGCCAGCCGGTGCCGATGCGGGTGCAGGCGATGCCGTTCACGCCGCACCACTACTTCCGCGGCTGAACCCGCGCCGATTCTTTCCGCCCCCAACCTGCCTGCCTCACACTCAGTCAACGCCCCGGAGCCAACCCATGACGACCCGTTTCACGACCGACCACGAATGGATCAACATCGAGGACGAGGAGGCCGCGACGGTCGGCATCACGCGGCACGCGCAGGACGCGCTGGGCGACATCGTGTTCGTCGATCTGCCCGCCGTCGGCGCGACCTTTGCCAAGGGCGAGGTGGCGGGCGTGGTCGAATCGGTGAAGGCTGCGGCCGACATCGCGATGCCGGTCGGCGGCGAAATCGTCGAGGTCAACGAGGCGCTGCGCGCGAACCCGGCGCTCGCCAACTCGGACCCGATGGGCGAAGGCTGGTTCTTCAAGGTCCGCATCGCCGACATGACCGAGTACGACCAGTTGATGGACGTGCCCGCGTACGACGCGCTGCTGAAGACCCTCTGACCCGCCGCTGAACCCTCCCCGCCTCGCCGACGAGGCTCAATCGGCGTGCGCGCAGTCAGGCGCCGCCGCCGCGCAGGACCCTGCCATGCCGATCTCATCCGACCGCCCCTCGTTGCGCGACCTCGAAGGCGCGACCGAATTCACCGCCCGCCACATCGGCCCCGACGCCGCCGACGAGGCGCGCATGCTCGCCGCGATCGGCTGCGCGTCGCGCTCCGAGCTGATCGACGCCGTCGTCCCGCGCGGCATCGTCCGCAGCACGGCGATGGCCCTGCCGCCGCCGGCGACCGAGGCGCAGGCGCTGGCCGAACTGCGCACGATCGCGGCGAAGAACCGGGTGCTGAAGAGTTTCATCGGCCAGGGCTACCACGCCACGCACACGCCCGGCGTCATCCTGCGCAACATCCTCGAGAACCCGGCCTGGTACACCGCGTACACGCCCTACCAGGCCGAGATCTCGCAGGGCCGGCTCGAGGCGCTCGTCAATTTCCAGACCATGGTCTGCGACCTGACCGGCATGGCGATCGCGAACGCCTCGATGCTCGACGAGGCGACCGCGGCCGCCGAGGCGATGACGCTCGCGAAGCGCAGCGTCAAGAGCAAGAGCAACACCATCGTCGTCGTCGGCGACGCGCATCCGCAGACGATCGAAGTCATCCGCACGCGCGCCGCCCCGCTGGGCATTACGGTGACGCTCGCCAACTCGGCCGAGGAATGGGACCGCCTGCTCGACGGCGGCGACTACTTCGCCGTGCTCGCGCAGATCCCGGCGACGAGCGGCGCGATCCACGACCACCGCGCCGATGCCGCGCGCATCCACAAACACGACGCCGCGTTCATCGTCGGCGCCGACCTGCTCGCGCTGACGCTGATCGTTCCGCCGGGCGAACTCGGCGCCGACATCGCCTACGGCACGACGCAGCGCTTCGGCGTGCCGATGGGCGGCGGCGGCCCGCACGCCGCCTACCT
>JACSRM010000468.1 GCA_014879745.1 Burkholderiaceae bacterium
TGCGGCCCCGAGGCAGTGCTGTACGGGCTCACGCTGCTGCTGCTCGGGCTGCCGGTGTACGTCTGGCAACGGCGCCAGGCGCGGAGGGATGAATCATGCTGATCGTCACCGCCCTCGGCGGCAACGCCCTGCTGCGCCGCGGCCAGCCGATGACCGCGCAGAACCAGCGCGACAACGTGCGCATCGCGGCGCAGGCGCTGGCGCCGGTCGCGGCGGAGCACGACCTCGTCGTCGGCCACGGCAATGGCCCGCAGGTCGGATTGCTCGCGCTGCAGGGCGCGTCCTACGCCGCGGTCGAGACCTATCCGCTCGACGTGCTCGACGCCCAGACCGAAGGCTCGATCGGCTACATGATCGAGCAGGAGCTCGGCAACCTGCTGCCGTTCGAGCGGCCGTTCGCGACGCTCCTGACGATGGTCGAAGTCGACCTGCACGACCCGGCGTTCGGGAACCCGACCAAGTTCATCGGCCCGGTCTACGACAAGGCCGACGCCGACCGGCTCGCGGCCGAGAAGGGCTGGGTCTTCAAGCCCGACGGCGACAAGTGGCGCCGCGTCGTCGCGTCGCCGGAACCGAAGCGCATCTTCGAATTGCGGCCGATGAAGTGGCTGCTCGACAAGCACACGATCGTCATCGCCGCCGGCGGCGGCGGCATCCCGACCGCCTACGATCCGGCCGGCGAGCGCAAGCTGATCGGCGTCGAATGCGTGATCGACAAGGACCTCGCGACCGAACTGCTCGCGCGCGAACTCGGCGCCGACCTTTACGTGATGCTGACCGACGCCGACGCCGTCTACGAAAGCTGGGGCCTGCCATCACAGCGCGCGATCCGCCGTGCCTCGCCCGAAGCGCTGGCGGCGATGAGCTTCGCCGCCGGTTCAATGGGCCCGAAGGTCGACGCCGCCTGCCGCTTCGCGCGCGCAACCGGCAAGCGGGCGGCGATCGGCGCGCTCGCCGACCTCGGACGCATCCTCGACGGCGAGGCGGGCACGATGATCGACACCGATGTCGAAGGCATTTTCTACGCCGCGCCGGGTTGAACGCGCAGCCGGCGACCGTCCTTCGCAGCGCTTGGCAGCGGCCCTGACGGTCGGGCGCCAAGCGCGAATCGAGACTCCTGAATTGCGCGGGGCGAGCCGGTCGCGGCTCCCCGCGCCGTGCGGGTCGACGGTCAGCTCTGGCTGGCCGGCCCGCCGAGCTTGTCGCCGAAGCGTTCGCGCAGCTTTGCGCGGATGCTCTGGATCAATTCGTCGGCCTCGATCGGGCCAAGCTGGTCGTAGGCCTTCTCGCGCAGCGTGAAGCCGAGCATCAGCGTATCGCGCAGCTTCTTGAAGGCGCGCGGGTTGCTGTTGCCGCAGACCGATTCGTTGTTGTGCAATACGGCCTCGATCACGCCCGGGTCGAGCAGCCTGACCTTGCAGGTCGCCGCCTGGCGCGAAATCTCGAGCATCACGTCGTCGATCTGCTGGGTCCAGACGCTCGTCTTTCGCTTCTCGTTCATGCTGTTCTCGGTGGTTCAGGGCGAATGCTTGGTTTGGTGGCCGATGCGCTCACTTTGTCGGCTTCCAGTTCGGATCGGGATCATAGGCGACGATCCGTGCCGCCTTGGCCGAGGTTTGCGGGCCCAGATCCCTTTCGAGCACGGTGCCGTCGAGGCTGCACACGAAGGTCTTCACACCCGAGACTCGATAGCGCGCCGGCCAGGCCAGAAGCGCAACGCCGCCGATCAGCTTGCCTTCGACGAAGTAGTCGCGCTTGCCGCCCGGCGCGCTGGCCCCTTGTTTCGTCAGGATGCGGAAGTAGTAGCCGTGGAAAGGTGTCGGCGGGCTGCCCGCTGCGCGTGGCTGCGGGTTGGCCGCCGCCAGCCGCGGGCCGGCCGGGCTTTGCGGCTCGCCGGCCTTGGCCTCCCAGTACAGGCCGTCGTGCTTGCCGGGCGTCGATACCAGCCGCGCCGCGTACTCGAGCGTGCCATCGCCGTTGCGATCGAGCTCGGCGTAGTCGCGCTCCATGTCGACGAAGGCGAGGCAGACCTGGATCGCATCGAGTTCGTTGCGGCCGATGCGGCGGGCGACGAGTTCGGCCGCCCCGGCGCGCGCGTCGAAGGTCCAGCCGGACTGACGCTTCACGATCGGCACCGGCATCGGCCAATCGTCCTTGCCCACCGACAGGATGGCGCGGCCCGCGACGCTCTGGTCGAGCTCGTGGCCTTCGTCGTAGGCGGCGACGAACTTCTTTCTTGACTCGCGGTCGGCGGCGGCGTCGCCGGAGTAGACGATATTGACGCTGCCCGGCCCGAGGACGCGCTCGAGTGCCGCGACGTCGTCCTTGCGCATCGCGTCGATCAGTGCCTCGACCGCCGCTTCGGGGCTCGCGAACATCTTGCGCTGCAACGGCGCCTGCGCCACGGCGGCGGAGGCGGCGGGCGCCGAGGCGTCGGCGGCCGACGCCCAGCCGCCCGACATGGCAAGCAATGCGGCAGCCGCGATCGGCAGCAGCCAGCGCGGGTGGAGACGGACGTGAGGCGAGGCGATGTTCTTCATGGCGCGATCCGGAGCAGCATGGCGGCGGGCAGGGTTGGACAGGGTCGGTTTCATCGGCGACCCCCGCCGCCGCGTCCGCCACCGCCGCCGCCGGCGCGTGCACCGCCGCCGGAGGGCCGGGCCCCCGCCGACGCGCCCGACCGGCTGGCGCCGCCCCCCATGCTCGAGTGGCCGCGATCGGCGGCCGCGCGCGTGCTCGCGCCATCACCGCCGCCGAACGCGCCGCCGCGGTCGGTCGCGCTGCTGCGCACGCCCCCGGTGTCGCGGCTGCCGCCGCGGTCTGCGGTTGACGTGCCGGCTCGATCCGCACCTCCTCGGTCGCCGCCGCGGTCCATGGTCGACGGGCCGGCGCGATCCGCACCGCCTCGATCGCCGCCGCGGTTGGCCGCCGAGTCGCGCACCGCCGGGTTGTCGCGCGCCTGCTGCAGGCCCTGCCGGTCGTTGAGCCCCTGGCCGCCCAATCCGTCGTCACGTCCGCGAAACTGGTCGCGCGCCTGCGCCGCCTGACGATCGCGCGCGGCATACTTGTCGCGCGAGCCGCTGTCGCGATACGGCACCGAGCCGCGATGCTCGGGCCGGTGGTTCCAGTTGCCGTTGCTGATATTGGTCCGGTTGAAGTTGTTGTAGCGGTTGACGTTGATGTCCACGTCACCGTGGCCCCAGCCGATATTGCCCCATAGCGCCGCGCCCGCGGCGATGCCCACACCCCAGGCGAAGCCTGCGACGAGCGGCGTGGCGACCGGATACCAGTACGGCGGGTAGTACGGCGGGTACGCCGGGTAGCCCCAGCCGCCGTAGACCACCGTCGGCTCGTAGGTCGGCACGTACACCACCTGCGGGTTGGCCGGCTCGATGACGATGACTTCCTTGTTCTCCTGCGTCTCGGTCTTGACCGACTGCTGCTCGTTGCTCTTCAGGTTGCCCGCGGTCTGCGCCTTCTTGCGCAGCGCCTGCACCGCGTCGAGCATCTGCTTTTGCTGGCCGAGGAAGGCGTCGCCGAGCTTTTGCGTCCAGGCCAGGTCCTCGTTCATGCGGGCGAGCACGTCGGGGAAAGCGGTGAGCGACTTGACGCTCGCATCCCAGCTCTGCTTCTGCAGCGC
>JACSRM010000499.1 GCA_014879745.1 Burkholderiaceae bacterium
CCGCTCGACGACCGCCTCGCCGACCGGCCGCGGCTTGCCGAAGCTCGGCGCCAGGTGCATGCGCAGCCCGGGCGCGGCGTTGACCTCGACGACGCCGCCGCGCTGCGCCTCGAGCGGCTGGCCGACGCTTTCGCAGACGACGTCGACGCCGCAGACCTCGAGCCCGACCATGCGCGCCGCCGCCACTGCGCGCGCCGCGACCTCCGGGTGGACGTCGTCGGTAACGTCGGTCGCGCTGCCACCGGTGCTCAGGTTGGCGTTGTTGCGCAGCACGACGCGCAGGCCGGCGACCGGAACGCTGTCGGGCGTCAGGCCGAGCGTCGCAAGCCGCGCCTCGGCGATATCGTCGATGCGGATCTTCGTCAGCGCCGTCGCATGGCCGTCGCCGCGGCGCGGGTCGGCGTTGATCGCATCGACCAGCTCGCGCACCGTGTGCTCGCCGTCGCCGATGACGTGCGGCGGATCGCGGCGCGCCGCCGCGACGAGGCTGTCGCCGACCACCAGCAGCCGGAAGTCGTGCCCCGGCAGGAACTGCTCGACGAGCACCTGGCCGATCTCGGCCGCGGCGCGGTACGCGGTGTCGAAATACTCCCGGTCCTGGATATTGACGGTGACGCCCTTGCCCTGGTTGCCGTCGCGCGGCTTGACGACGACCGGCAGCCCGATGCGCTGCGCCACTGCCCAGCCCTCGTCGGCGTCGGCCACCGGCCGGCCGCGCGGCACCGGCACGCCGGCCGCGGCGAGCAACGCCTTGCTCAGGTCCTTGTCCTGCGCGATCGACTCGGCCACCGCGCCGGTGCGGTCGACCTCGGCGGCCCAGATCCGGCGCTGGCGCGAGCCCCAGCCGAACTGCACCAGGCTGCCTTCGGTCAACCGCCGGTACGGAATGCCGCGCATCAGTGCCGCCTGCACGATCGCGCCAGTGCTCGGACCGAGCCGCAGCTCCTCGTCGAGCGCGCGCAACTCGGCGACTACCGCCTCGGCATCGAACGCGGCATCCGTCGCCGCGGCGGCCAGCAGTTGCTGCGCCTGCTCGAACGCGCGCAGGCCGACCTTCTCCTCGGAATACTCGACGACGACCTGGAATACGCCCGGCTCGGGCGCCGGCGCGGTATGGCTGAAGCTCACCACGCAGCCCGCCTGCGACTGCAGCGTCAGCGTCAGCCGCTCGAGCCAGCGCGCAAGCGGGATCGGCTCGCGGCTGCCGACGGTGCGCACGACGCCGACGGCAGGCAGCCGCTCGCGCAGGCGGCGCTCGAGGAGCGACCCCGATTCGATCGCGCATTCGTCGAGCTCGCAATGCACGACGGCCTGGATCGCCGTCGCCTTGGTCCACAGGTTCGGGCCGCGCAACGCGCGGATGCGGCTGATGTCCATGTCGCTTACTGGATCGCGTGATCGGCAAAGGTCTCGATGCCGGCCGCGAGCAGCGCCGGCGACAGGCCGTGCGCCCAGGCCGCCGCGACCGCCGGCAGCAGCACATGCGGCGGCAGGGACGGCTCGCCGTGCAGCGCGAGCATCCGCTCGGCCGCGCCTTCGCAAAGCCACAGGCCGCGCGAATCGTGGCGCACCGCACGGCCGCCGCCGGCGCGGTGGGCGGCGAGCGGCGCCGGGTCGGTCGCGTAGAGCAGCACCTCGCCGTCGCAATGCTCGGCGAGCGCGGCGACCGCCGGGTCGTCGGCGTCGAGCACCGCGGCGCCGTCGGCCAGCACGACGTCGACCTGCGTGCGCAGCACGCGCGGCAGCTGCGACGCTTCCTGGATGTCGTGCCGCGCAAGCGCCTCGGCGCCGCCCAGGTCGGTCACGACGCCGATGCTGCAGCGGTCGTAGGCGAGCCCCTGGTCGAGGATGGTCGCGGCGCCGTTCTCGAACACCGCGCAATCGACCTCGCGGCTGATCAGCAGGCGCTGCGCGACCTGGCTGTCGCAGGCGTCGGCGTCGTCGATGCGGCGGCCGGCGAGATAGAGGCCGTCGCGGCAGGCGAGGCCGACCGCATGGCCGGCCAGTTGCAGCAGCCAGGCGGTGAGCCGCGCGACGGCCGTGCTGTCGCCGCTGCCGGCGATGCCGATGATCGGGATCCGGCCGTCGGCGCATTCGCCGTCCTTCGGAAACAGGTGCTCGACGATGGCACGGCCGACCGGCCGCGGATGGCCGACCGCCGGCTTCAGGTGCGCGAGCAGCCCCGGCCCGGCGTTCACCTCGACGATCGCGCCGCCCTGCTCGGCGAGCGGCCGGCCGATGTCTTCGGCGACCAGATCGACGCCCGCGATGTCGAGCCCGACGGTGCGCGCCGCCAGTTCGACGACCCGCGCCAGCTCGGGATGAACCTCATCGGTGCAGTCGATCGCGACGTTGCCGTTGCGCTGGATCAGCACCCGGCGGCCGGCCGCCGGCACGCTGTCGGGCTCGAGCCCCTGGCGTGCCAGGTCCTGGCGGATCACGCCGTCGGTGTCGACGCGCAGCCGGGCGAGCGGGTGATCCTCGGTGTCGCCGCGCCGCGGGTCGGCGTTGATCTGGGCGTCGACCAGCGCGCGCACCGTGCCGCGGCCGTCGCCTTCGACCCAGGCCGATTCGCCGCGCGCGGCGGCAACGACAGTGCCGTCCACCACCAGCAGCCGGTGCTCGTCGCCGGGCACGAAGCGCTCGACGAGCACCTCGCTGCCGTGGCGCTCGGCCACGACCCAGGCCGCCTCGACCTGCTCGCGCGTGCGCAGGTCGAGCGTCACGCCGCGGCCGTGGTTGCCATCCGCCGGCTTGACGACGACCGGCAGACCGATGTCTTCGGCGATCTCCCAGGCCACGTCGGGCGAGGCCGCGACGCGCCCTTCCGGCACCGGCACGCCGACCTCGGCGAGCAGGCGCTTCGTCAGATCCTTGTCGCCGGCGATCGCCTGCGCGATGGCGCTCGTGCGGTCGGTTTCGGCCGTCCAGATGCGGTGCTGGCGCCGGCCGTGGCCGAGCTGCACGAGGTTGCCGTCGTTCAACCGCAGGTGCGGGATGCCCCGCTCGGTCGCGCAGGCGACGATGTGCGCCGTGCTCGGCCCGAGGTAGGCGTCATCGATCGCTTCGCGCACCGCGGCGACGGCGGCATCGACGTCGACCGCGCGATCGTTGACGACGCCCATCAGCAAGCGATGGCCCTGCGTCAGCGCGGCGCGCGCGACGACCTCGTCGCGGGCGCGAAACACCATCCGGTAGACGCCGCGCTGCGAGGTGCCGCGCGTCTGGCCGAAGCCGGTCGGCATCCCGGCCAGATTCAGCAGTTCGATGACGACATGCTCGAGCACGTGGCCGAGCCAAGTGCCTTCGCGCAGCCGCTGGCCGAAGCCGCCGGCCTCGCCGACGCCGCAGTGGTGCTCGGGCAGCGTCGGCAGCGCGCTGCACAGGCGGTCGACGAAGCCCGGCAGGCGGTCCGACGGCCAGTCTTCCAGCGCCCCCAGGTCCAGCCAGGTCTCGAGCGCAGAGCGGTAGGTCCACAGGTTGGGGCCGCGCAGGAAAGTCACGCGCAGCAGGCGGATGTCGTCGAAGACGGTCATCGATGCAATGGCCTCGGCCCTCGATTCGCTTGCCGGACGCAAGCGGTGGATGGAAATTGTGCGCCGTGCCATCACGCCCCGGGCCCGGCAGATAACGCC
>JACSRM010000502.1 GCA_014879745.1 Burkholderiaceae bacterium
GAGCATCGCGTCCCGCGAGACGCCGATCCTTCGACGCCCGCCCGAACCCAACCTTGGAGCGAACATGACCCCTGCCCACATTTCCCGCGCACTGCTGGTCCCCGCGCTCACCGCCGCGATCGCCGCTGCCGCCGCGCCGGCGCTGGCACAGAGCGCCGCCGACCCGAAGGTGAAGGAGGCGGTCGACATCGCGACCGACGCCTACGTCTATGGCTACTCGCTGCTGACGACCGACGTGACGCGCATCCAGATGTCCAACGTCGCCAAGGCGGGGCCGCTGAACGCGCCGCTCAACCAGTTCGCCAACGTGCCGCGCTACCCGCCGGCGGACTATCGCGGCGTCTCGGCGCCGAACGCCGACACGCTGTATTCGCTCGCCTGGATCGATCTGAAGGAGCCGCAGGTCTTCAGCCACCCGGACATGGGCAAGCGCTACTTCCTGTTCCCGATGATCGACCTGTGGATGACGATCTTCAACAGCCCCGGCACGCGCACGACCGGCCAGAAGGCGGGCAACTTCCTGCTCACCGGCCCGGGTTGGAAGGGCGAAGTCCCGAAGGGCATGACGCACATCTCGTCGGCGACGCGCTACATGGTGATCCTCGGGCGCACCTACGCCGACGGCAGCGAGGCTGACTACAAGGCGGCCAACGCGCTGCAGGCGCAGTACAAGATCACGCCGCTGTCCGCCTGGGGCAAGCCCTTCACGCCGAAGGCGCCGCCGGTCGATGCCAACCCCGGCATCTCGATGACCGACAAGCCGCAGGAGGTGATCCTCGCGATGGGCACCGAGGGCTATTTCAACTGGCTTGCCAAGCGCATGTGCTCCGACTCGCCGGCCTACGCCGCCGACGCCCCGGCGCTGGCGAAGTTCGCCAAGATCGGTTTCGAGCCGTGCAAGCCCTTCGCGCTCGGCAAGCTCGACTCAGGCGTGCAAGCGGCGCTGAAGGACCTGCCGAAGACCGCACTCGAAAGAATCAACGCCAATCGCGAAGCCAGCTTGGGCAAGCTGGTCGACGGCTGGTCGATCACCAAGGGCCTGGGCGTCTACGGCACCGACTACATGAAGCGCGCCGTCGTCGCCGCCTTCGGCTGGCCGGCGAACCTGCAGGAGGATGCGGTCTATCCGTACACGCTGGTCGATCAGAACGGCGCAACGCTCAACGGCGCGCACAAGTACACGCTGACCTGGGCCAAGGGCCAGACGCCGCCGGTCAACGCGTTCTGGTCGATCACGATGTACATGATCGACGAGGGCTGGTGGTTCGTGCCGAACAAGCTGAACAAATTCACGGTCAGCCCGCGCAACCACCTGAAGGCCAACGCCGACGGCTCGATCACGCTGTACTTCCAGAAGGACTCGCCCGGCAAGGACAAGGAATCGAACTGGCTGCCCGCGCCCGAAGGCGAGTTCATCCCGATGTTGCGCATGTACTGGCCGAAGGACAAGGCGCCGTCGATCCTCGACAGCAGCTGGACGCCGCCGAAGGTGCAGAAGGTCGATTGAAACCCACCGGCAGCAGGCGCATGGGGACGTCTTCGCTGAATCCGGCGACCGCGCCGTGAAGGCGCATGGCGGCGTGCTCGTCGGGCAGGCGCATCAGCGCCTCTCCGACGGCCTGCGCGGCTGGCTGCAGGCGTCGTTCGACGGTGTTTACATGGTCGCCGACCGCGGCTCGCTGATCGAAGGCGCGCACCGCTTGCAGCCGGAACTGGTGGTGGTGGACCTGGCCTTCGCCGAGGGCAATGTCGCCGCGTTGCTCGCCGATCTGCACAGCCAGGCGCCGCACAGCCCCGCGCTGCTGCTCAGCGACTACGACGACGCGACCATCGACGCCGCTGCGCTCGCCGCCGGCGCCGCCGGCGTGGTGCACAAGGCGTCGCTGGCGGCCGACCTTCCGGCGGCAGTGGAAGCGGTGCTGGCGGGCCGGCCGTACACCTCGCCACCGGGCGCGCACTGAGCCCGATCCGGGATGAGCACTGCCATGGCCGAAGCCGAACCCCGCAGCCTGAAGCAGCGCGCGCTCGACGAGTTGAAGGTCTTCTGGGTCATCACGCTGTACCTGTGGCTGTTCCTCGGCTGCTTCACCGTCTATCGCCGGTTGATCCTGGCCGAGACCGGCACCGCCTATCTGCACTACGGCCTCGCGCTGGTCGAGGCGATGATCATCGCCAAGGTGGTGCTGCTGGGCCGCATGTTCGGCTTCAGCCGCCGCTTCGAGGACCGGGCGCTGATCGTGCCGGTGGTCTACAAGTCGCTGCTGTTCGGGCTGCTGGTGCTGCTGTTCGGCGTGCTCGAGCATCTGGTGGGCGGGTGGCTGCACCGCCAGGGCCTGCTCGCCGGGCTGCGCGAGATCGCCGCGGCGGGCACCTACGAACTGGCCGCACGAACGCTGATGATGATGGTCGCCTTCGTGCCGTTCTTCGCCTTCACCGAACTGGGCCGGGTGCTGGGTATGGGCCGGCTCGCCGCGATGTTCTTCGCACCGCCGCCGTCTTCGTGACGCGGACCATCCTCTCCCGACCACCGGATAGAGACCGCGATGAACAGACGATCCTCCTTCCTGCAACGGGCGGCCACGGTCGCCTGCGGCATCGCAGCCGCGCCCGTGGTGGCCATCGCGCAACCCGCGGTGACCAAGGCCGACTGGCGCGAGACCTATGCCTACACGCAGGGCATGCAGGCCTTCGTCTTCGGTTTTCCGTGGAGCTTCCTGCCGGAGCTGCGCTGGAAGTGGGTGACGCAGGATCCGCACTCGCCCTTCGTGCCGTATGCGCCGCTCAACCAGTTCTACAACTCGCGGCAGCTGACGACGGCCGAGTACCGCGACGGCGGCTCGCCGAACAACGACACGCTGTACTCGATCGCCTGGCTCGACCTGTCGAAGGAGCCGCTGATCCTGTCGGTGCCCGACACCGGCGACCGCTACTACACGATGGAGATGGCGTCGCTCGATTCCGACAACTTTGCCTACGTCGGCAAGCGCACGACCGGAACCAAGGCGGGACGCTTCGCGATCATCGGCCCGAACTGGAAGGGCACGCTGCCCGCGGGCGTCACCGAACTGCCGCGCTCGCGCACCGATGCGGCGCTGATCTTCGGGCGCACACTGGTGACCGGGCCGGACGACGTGCCGGCCGTCAACAAGATCCAGGATCAATACAAGTTGACGCCGCTCAGCCTGTGGGGCAGCGGCAAGACCGCCCCGGCGAGCCGCGACGTGCCGCCGCCCGCCAACCCGAAGGGCGACCCGCTGGCGGCGTGGAAGACGATGAACGCCGCGATGAGCGCGAACCCGCCCACCGGCGCGCAGGCCGCCATCGTGCGCAGCTTCGCCGACATCGGCATCGGGCCCGGGCTCGACGTGACCCAGACCGATGCGGCGACACAGGCCGGCCTGGCGCGCGCGGCGACCGACGGCATGGCCCTGCTGCACGACGCGATGCCCACGTTCGGCAAGCAGGTCAACGGCTGGAAGTACCCGCCGCAGGCGATGGGCCGAGCCGGTCTGCAGGAGCAGTACCTGCTGCGCGCGTCGCTGCAATGCCTGGGCGGGATCATCTCCAACGACCCGGCCGAAGCGATCTACATGAA
>JACSRM010000294.1 GCA_014879745.1 Burkholderiaceae bacterium
ACTATCTCCTAGGTTGAACAAGAGGTCCCGATCGGGATGTACCCGCGAGGGCAGATCAGGCCAACCTCCTCATCGGAAGTTGTGTGTATTGCACCAGACGAAGGGGCCGCTGGCAAAGATTCGGGGCAGAAATGACTCAATATGTTGTCTGGGCACAACGTCGTTCGGGCCCGTCCGGCGGGGGACGCGAACAGGGCTTTCCGGGCGGCCAGCACGCGGCCCCGAAGGCCCGGGCGAGGCTTGGGCGGGGGGTGCGATATGCTCGATTCCCTCGTCAAAGCCTGCCCATCATGCCTGCCGCCGCCACTTCGCCGCTGGACCGCCTCGTCGTCGCCGCCGACAGCGCGCTGCGCACGCTTTCGGGCGCCAATATCGCCTCGCGGGCCTGCCCGGCAGCACCGGAGCAGGACTCGCCGGCCCCGCTGGACCCGGCGCAACGGCGCCTCTCCGGCGCGCTGATGCGGGTCAACCACGTCGGCGAGGTCTGCGCGCAGGCGCTCTACAACGCGCAGGCGCTCGCGACGCGCGACCCCGCGCTGCGCGCCCAGTTCGAACGCGCCTCGCGCGAGGAAACCGACCATCTGGCCTGGACGCGCCAGCGCCTGCGCGAACTCGGCGCGCGCCCCAGCCTGCTCAATCCGCTGTGGTATGCGGGTGCCTTCGGGATCGGCTGGCTGGCCGGCACGGCGAGCGACAGGCTCAGCCTCGGCTTCGTCGTCGAGACGGAACGCCAGGTCGAGCGCCACCTGCAGGGCCACCTCGATCGCCTTCCGGCGGAGGATGCCGCGTCGCGCGCGATCGTCGCGCAGATGAAGGAAGACGAGACCCGCCATGCGGCGCAAGCCGAGCAGGCCGGCGCCGCGGCCCTGCCGGCCCCGGTGCGCTGGCTGATGCGGGGCGCGGCAAAGGTGATGACGCAGACCGCACATCACCTCTGACACCGCGGCCGCGGCGGCCATCACGTTGGCGGCCACGGCGCGCGCGGGACACGAATGTGGTCGGGCGCGAGACCCTCTTGCCGCCGGCGCAGCATTTCCTCGTAGGCCGCTTCGAGATGACGGGTATACCTGGGCATATCGAAGAGCGGCTTGGCGGTCCTGTTTTGCGCCAGCCTGGCCTTGATCCGGTCCAGCTCGGCGGGGCGCTGCGCCAATGCGATGGCCTTGGCCTCGTACTCGGCGCCCGAGGCCGCGATCAATTCCGGCAGGTCGAGCGCGTGCAGGAGGCTCGCAGCCATCCGCGCCGCGAATGCATTTCCGGGACAGGTGAGCACGGGCAGGCCGGCGAACAGTGCATCGTTGGCCGTCGTTCCCGCATTGAACGGCAGCGTATCGAGAAAGAGGTCGGCCAGGCGCAGGCGGGCCAGATATTCGTCGGCCGCGACCCGGCCGGCGAAAACGAGCCGATCGGGTGCGACGCCTGCGGCAGCGGCCTCTCGCCGCAGATTGGCCTCCATCTGTTCGCCGCCGGCGAGCAGCCACAGGCAACTCGCCGGCACCGCGCCGAGAATCCGCATCCAGCCGGCAAAGGCGTCCGGCGTGATCTTGTAGGTGCTGTTGAAGCAGCAGAAGACGAAACCGCCGGTCGGCAGCCCGAACGCGCTGCGCGATACGCCGGCTGACGCGATCGGCCGGCGCGTATCCGATGGCTGGAAGCACTCGGGCAGATGGACGACCTTCTCGGCGTAGGCGTGCCTGCTCGGATCCGGGATCGTCGTCTCGTCGGCAATGATGTAGTCGATGAAGTGCGCGCCCATAGTGCCCGGAAAGCCGAGGTAGTTGACCTGGACCGGCGCGACCCGCTGGCCGAATATGGCCGTCCGGCTGCCCTTGGTATGCCCGCCCAGATCGACCGCGATATCGATGCCGAGGCCGCGCGCTCGCGAGGCGATTTCGGACGCCGTGAGTTCGTCCACTTCGACGAAATGATCGAACGCCCGCGCCAGCCGCGCTCGCATCGCGTCGTCCCGATCCGCCTTGCTCAATGCAAAACCGAAGATCTCGAAGCGCTCGCGGTCGTGCAGCTCGTAGATCTCGGCGGTCAGGTAGGCCACCGCGTGGTGGCGGAAATCGGCGGAGAAATAGGCGACCCGGATCCGGTCGCGCGCACCGCGCTCGAACGCCACCGCGGCCTGCGGACCGGCGAAATTCGCTTCGACCCAGCGACGCGCCGCGCTCGACTGCAGCTCTTCGTCGCCGCTGAACGCGAGCATCTCGAACGGGCCGCAGGCGTTCTCGCCACGTCGTACGCGGGCGAGCAGATCGTCCCGCTCGGCGCGCCAGCCGCGCCAATCGCAGATCCGCATCCGCGCATGAAGGAGGAAGCCGCGCAGAAAATCGACGCAAGGGTCGATCGAGAGCGCGCGCTCCCAGTCGGCGATTGCCTCGGCGTAGCGCTCGAGGTCATAGAACACCGCTCCCCGGTGCGCCCACACGTCGGCAACGCCGGGGTCGAGCGCGAGCGCCCGGTCGTAGTAGACGAGCGCGTTGCGCAGGTCCTTGACCTCGTCGTAGACCTTGCCGATATTGAAGACGAGGTCGAACGAGTCCGGTCTGAACTTCGAAGCCCGCGCATAGCTGTCCAGCGCCGATGCGCTCTTGCCGAGCAGCGAATAGGCGGTCCCCCGGTCGTGGAGCGCCTCGAAGAACGGGCCGGCGAGGGCGAGCGCCCTGTCGAAGGCCCGGATCGCGGGCAAGGGCTCGCGCTGCTTCAGGCAGGATACGCCGAGGTAGTACCACGCCTCGGGTGTCGCGCGCGGCAGCTGGCACGCCTTGGTCAGGCAGCGATGGGCATCGTTTTCTCTGCCCTCGTTGCCGTAGACATAGCCCAGCAGTTCGAAGGCTCGCGACGATGAAGCATCGGCCGCGACCAGGCTTTCGAGGCTGAGTCTGGCGAGCCCCTGATTGCCGGAACTGAAATATCCCTCGGCGGCCTGCAGGAGCCTGTTTCGCTCCCGCGGGTTCATGCCTCGATCAGCTCGAAACTCGTGCCGATGCGCGCCGTGTGGGCCAGCATGATGCTTGCCGAGCAGTATTTCTCGTGCGACAGGGCGATCGCGCGCTCGACCGCGGCAGGCGGCAGGCCGCGCCCGGTGACGATGAAGTGCATCTGGATCGCGGTGAATACCTTGGGGTCGGATTCGGCGCGCTGCGCCTTCAGCACCACCTGGCAACCGCGCACGTCGTGGCGGCCGCGCTTGAGGATCAGCACGACATCGTAGGCCGTGCAGCCGCCGGTGCCGGCGAGCACCGTCTCCATCGGCCGCGGCGCGAGGTTGCGCCCGCCGCCGTCGGGCGCGCCGTCCATCGCGAGAGTATGCCCGCTGCCGGTCTCGGCGACAAAGCTCATGCCGCTCGCCGGCAGCCAGTGGATCGTGCATTCCATGCGCGCATTGTGCCGTCCCGCTGTGGTTTCCGAGTCGCATCCCTAATTCGGACCGGTCGCGGATATTGCAGTGCAGCATTCCAGCGCTTACACTCGATCCGGATGCGAGGCAGGGGGAACGGTCGCCAGACCCTCCCGGTCGCCGTCGCGAATGATTGTCTCCTCCACCTCCGGGTGGACTTCAGCCCAGGGCAGCAATGCCTTGGGCTTTTTTCTTCGCCTGTCGAGGTGCCGTCGGCCGCGGCGCCCGGCTCGCGTAAGATGCGGCGCCGCAAAGCTTCAGCGAGACCGATTCCCGATGGCCGGCACGCCGCGCACGAAACCGAACCCGCCGCCCGGCGCCAGTGCGCGCGCAACCCGACAGCCGGACTACCTGCAGCGAATCCTCACCGCGCGCGTCTACGACGCCGCGATCGAATCGTCGCTGGAGAAGGCGGGCAACCTGAGCGAGCGACTTGCCAATACCGTGCTGCTCAAGCGCGAGGACGAGCAGCCGGTCTTCAGCTTCAAGCTGCGCGGCGCGTACAACAAGATGGCGCACCTGACCCGCGCGCAACTCGGGCGCGGCGTGATCTGCGCCTCCGCCGGCAACCACGCGCAGGGCGTCGCCTTCAGCGCCCGCCAGCTCGGCTGCAAGGCGGTGATCGTGATGCCGGTGACGACACCGGCGCTCAAGGTCGATGCGGTGCGCGCGCTCGGCGCCGAGGTCGTGCTGACCGGCGACAGCTACTCCGACGCGTATGCCCATGCGGTCGAGATCGAGCGCGCGCGCAAGCTCACCTTCGTCCATCCATTCGACGATCCGGACGTGATCGCCGGCCAGGGCACGATCGCGATGGAGATCCTGCGCCAGCACCAGGGGCCGATCGACGCCGTATTCGTCGCCATCGGCGGCGGCGGGCTGATCTCGGGCGTTGCCGCCTACATCAAGGCGGTGCGCCCCGAGATCAAGGTGATCGGCGCGCAGACGACCGACTCGGACGCGATGACGCGCTCGGTGCGCGCCGGCCGGCGCGTCGTGCTCGACGACGTCGGCCTCTTCTCCGACGGCACCGCGGTCAAGCAGGTCGGCGAAGAAACCTTTCGCCTCGTTCGCGACCTGGTCGACGATTTCGTGCTCGTCGATACCGACGCCGTCTGCGCGGCGATCAAGGACGTGTTCAAGGACACGCGCAGCATTCTCGAACCGGCCGGCGCACTCAGCGTCGCCGCGATCAAGCAGTACGTCGAGACGCACCGCGTGAAGGGCCGCAGCTTCGTCGCGATCACGACCGGCGCGAATATGAACTTCGACCGCCTGCGCTTCGTCGCCGACCGCGCCGAGGTCGGCGAGGAGCGCGAGGCGATGTTCGCCGTCACGATCCCCGAGGTGCAGGGCAGCTTCAAGCGCTTCTGCGAACTGATCGGCCCGCGCAGCGTGACCGAGTTCAACTACCGCATCGCCGACGCGAAAGTCGCGCACGTCTTCGTCGGGTTGTCGACGCACGACCGCGACGAATCGGCGCGCATCGCGCGCGGCTTCGAGCGGCACGGCTTTCCGACCCTCGACCTGACGCACGACGAGCTCGCGCGCGAGCATCTGCGCCATCTGGTCGGCGGACGCTCCGAACTCGCGCACGGCGAGCAGTTGTTCCGCTTCAATTTCCCCGAGCGGCCCGGCGCGCTGATGCAGTTCCTCGCCCGGCTGCATCCGGACTGGAATATCAGCCTGTTCCACTATCGCAACCAGGGCGCCGACTACGGGCGCATCCTGGTCGGCATCCAGGTGCCGCACGGCGACCGGCGCGCATTGCGCGCGTTCCTCTCCACCCTGCCCTACCCGAACGTCGACGAGACCGACAACCCGGCCTACAGGCAGTTCCTGCGCTGAGATGCAAGGACGGCGCTGTCGATCTGCTCGCGAACCCGACCCGATCTGCCCCTTGCACTGCCTCACAATGACGAACTGGCCTGATCCGCAACCGCCGTCATGTCGCTGCACCGCTCGCTGATCACCCCGACGTCAAACCCCCTGCTCGAGCAGGCGCTGCGCGACAAGCTGCAGCGCCGCGCGAATCTGGCCGGCGGTCTGGGCGAACTCGAGCCGCTTGCGATCCGGCTCGGGCTGATCCAGAACACGCTCAAGCCGCACTTTCGCGCGCCGCAACTGCTGTTGTTCGCCGCCGACCACGGCCTGGCCGTCGATGGCGTCGGCGCCACCGAGCGCCAGACTACGCAAGCACTGGTGCACAGCGTGCTCGCGTCGCAACTGCCGGTCGCCGCATTCGCCGCGTTGCAGGGACTGGAGCTGACGGTCGTCGACTGCGGCATCGCCAAGCCGATGGCGCCGCACCCGAGGCTGCTCGCGCGCAAGATCGCGCACGGCACCCGCAATGCGCGCGTCAGCGCGGCCATGTCGCTCGACCAGGCGCAGGCCGCGATCCGCGCCGGCATGGAGATCGCCGATTCGCTCACCGGCAACGCGATCGCCTGTGCCGGCATCGGGGTCGGCGCCCACGAAAGCGCGGCGCTCGTCCTCGCGCGGCTGACCGACAGCCCGGTGCGCGAGCTGATCATCTCCGGCCCGCGGATGTCGGAAGACGAGATTGCGCACCTGCAGGTCGTGCTGCAAGGCGCCCAGGGCCGGCATCGCGACGCGACCGATCCGGTCGAGGTGGTCGCCGCATTCGGCGGCTTCGAACTGGCGATGATGGTCGGCGTGATGCTCGTCGCCGGCAGCAAGCGCCAGCTCATCATGGCCGACGGCATGTCGGCCTGCGCGGCGCTGATGGCGGCGGCCCAGATCGCCCCCGCCGTCACCGACTACTGCGTCTTCTGCCGCAGCAACGGACACCAGGGGCTCGATCAGGCGCTCGCCCTCTTTCACGCCTCGGCGCTGCTCGAACTCGGCATGGAGAGCACCGACGGCACCGGCGCGACGCTCGCCTTCCCGCTCGTCAAGAGCGCCGCTGCGCTGCTCACCGAAGTCGCCGACGGCGACGATCCGGGGCCTGCGCCGCCGGCCGACGCCGGCCCGGCCTCGAATTTCGGCGCGCCGGTCTGACGCCGCGCCGCGAGGCTCAGCGCAGGGCGGGATTGCGCGGCGTATCGCCGCGCGGCGGGGGCAGGTTCGGCGCCGGTTCGGTCGATTCGTCTCCCGCCTGTGGCGGCGGCGGCGGCGGGATATGCGGCCGAGATGCCATCGGTTCCGATTCGGGCGCGGCCATCGGCAGCGTTCCGGTCGCCGGCGGCGTCGGCGGTGGCAGTTCGAGCACCACGCTTGGCGCCTCGCCAGCCGGGCCGATCGACGCCGAACGGCGCGCGACGGACTGCAGGATCAGATCCGCATCGAGCGGCGCGCCGACCGCATACGGCTTTGCGGGCTTGTCGTCGACCGCGATCAGTGCGACACCGCCCTGCGAACGCAGGTTGCTCCCTTCGCGTCCCGCCGGGGCCAGCACGCCGAGCAGCTTGAAGCGACTGCTCTCGGCGACCGGCGCCGGGGCCGGGCTCTCGACGACCGGTGCAGCGCCGAACATGCGTGCGAAATCGCCGCCGGCGATCACCTGGGTGTCGACCACCTGCGCGTGCGCCGGCAGGGCCGACGGATGCGCGAACATCCGCAGTCCCCAGAATGCCACGCCGGCGGCGACCAGCGCCCAGATCAGAAAAGCCGACAATCGAGCCTGCATGTCGCGATTATGATTCGGCGCCGCGCCCGTTCCCGCGCGGAAATGGGTCCCAAGTGCGCCTGTATTTCGCGCGCCGCGCAGGAAGCCCCTGCGCGAACATGGCCTACACCTCACTCCTTGCTGCAATGACCCGTTCCCAAACTGCTCCGCGCCGCGCGCGCGGCTTCACGCTCATCGAGTTGATGGTCGTGCTCGTCATCATCGGCGTGCTCGCCGCGCTGATCGTGCCCAATGTGCTCGACCGGGCGGACGACGCCCGCGTCACCGCGGCGCGCACCGACGTCAACAACCTGATGCAGGCCCTGAAGCTCTACAAGCTCGACAACCAGCGCTACCCGAGCGGCGAGCAGGGTTTGCAGGCGCTGGTCGCGCGGCCGACGGTGGGCGCGATTCCGCCCAACTGGAAACCCTACCTCGACAAGCTGCCCAACGACCCCTGGGGCCGGCCCTATCAGTACGCCAACCCGGGCGTGAAAGGCGAGATCGATGTCTACAGCTTCGGGGCCGACGGGCAACCCGGTGGCGAAGGCAAGGACGCGGACATCGGCTCCTGGCAGTAGGCGCCCGCGCGCGGCACGACCGGAGCGCTGCCGTGCGCGCACGGCGTGCGGCTTCACGCTCATCGAACTGCTGCTGGTGGTGGCGCTGATCGCCGTCGCCAGCGCCGTTGCGACGCTCGCGCTGCGCGACCCGGCCGCGAGCCGGCTCGAGCAGGAAGCAGCGCGCCTGACGGCCTTGCTCGAATCGGCCCGCGGCGAGGCGCGCGCGCTCGGCCTGCCCGTCACATGGCGGCCGGTTTCGAAGGATGCCGCCGACGCCCAGGGCGCCGGCGCCGATTTCCGCTTCACCGGCCTGCCGCCGAGCAATACGCTGCCGACGCACTGGCTCGACCGCGACGTGACGGCCGAGATCGTCGGTGCCCAGGCGCTCGTCCTCGGTCCCGAACCCATCATCGGCGCGCAGCGCGTCACCCTCAGCCTCGATGCGCAGCGCATCACGCTCGCCACCGATGGCCTGGGCCCGTTCGCCGTCGTCGCCGATACCTCAGCGCAGGCTTCGCAATGAACCGGCCCACCCACGCCACGGGCACCCGAACCCGCCCGCGCCCGACACGGCCGGCGGCGCCGCCGACCGGCTCGCAGGCGCTGCGCCGGCAACCGGGCTTCACGCTGATCGAAGTGCTGGTGGCGCTGGCGATCGTTGCGATCGCCAGCGCCACCGGCGTCAAGGCGGCGGGCGCTCTGGTGAACAACAGCGAGCGCTTGGCCCAGGTCAGCGCCGCGCAGTGGTGTGCCGACAACCAGCTCGCCGGCCTCGAACTCGAGCGCCAGTTCCCCGGCGTCGGCGACTATACGTTCGGCTGCGAACAGCTCGGCACCAGCTACCCGGGCCGGCTCGTCGTGCGCCCGACGCCGAACCCCAATTTCCGGCGCGTCGAAGCCTTCATCGCCGACGCCCGGGGCGTTCCGCTCTACTCGCTGTCTACAGTGCTGGCGAGGTATTGATCCATGACGCCACGCCCGGCCCCGCTTCACCGATGCCCCGCGCGACGCACGCCGCGTGGCTTCACGCTCGTCGAGGTGCTCGTTGCGCTCGTCATCATGAGCCTGCTCGCGATGATGGCCTGGCAGGGGGTGGACGGCATGCTGCGCGCGCGCGATATCAGCCAGCAGCGGCTCGAGACGACACTGCGCGTGAATACCGCGCTCGCCCAATGGCAGCAGGATCTGGCGGCGATCCAGTCCTCGGCGGCGGTTCCGGACCTGCGCTTCGACGGCGCCGCGCTGCAGCTCACGCGGCGCACCCCCGACGGTCTGCAGGTCGTCGTCTGGTCGCTGCGCAGTGGGCGCTGGCTGCGCTGGGCCGGACCGAGCGCGACGACCCAGCGCGCGTTGCAGGAGAGCTGGCTCGGCAGCCAGCAGTTGCAGGGCGCCGAACCGTCGCAGCTGATGGTGCTCGACGGCGTCGAGAGCTGGCAGGTCTACTTCTTTCGCGGCAACGCGTGGAGCAACGCCCAGTCGAGCGCCGATGCGGCGCAAGGCGGCAGCGGCGCGCCCGCCAGCGCCGCATTGCCGAACGGGGTTCGGCTGCTGCTCAACTTTGCACCCGCCAGCGGCCTGTCCGGAACGCTGACGCGCGACACCGTGCTCGGCCCGCAACCATGAAGCTTCGCAGACAGGAGCGCGGCGCGGCCCTGCTCACCGCGATGGTCATCGTCACGCTCGTCGCGACGCTTGCCGCGGCGATGGTGTGGCAGCAATGGCGTGCGGTGCAGGCCGAGGCGACCGAGCGCGCGCGCATCCAGTCGGCATGGATTCTCGTCGGCGCGCTCGACTGGTCACGCCTCATCCTGCGCGAGGACGCGCGCGCCGGCGGGCCCGACCATCTCGGCGAGCCGTGGGCCGTACCGCTCGCCGAGGCGCGCCTGTCGTCGTTCCTGGCCGTCGACAAGGACAATACCGACGACGCGCCGGAGGCCTTTCTGTCGGGCACCATCACCGATGCCCAGGCTCGCTACAACCTGCGCAACCTGTTCCAGGAACAGGAGGACAAGGTGATCCCGGCCGAGCTGGCGATCCTCAAACGCCTGTGCGAGGCGGCCGGCGTGGCCGACGATGTCGCCGACCGCCTGGCGTCGGCGCTCGCCGCCGCGAACCTCGGCCAGGGCGACGCCGCACTGATGCCGGAGTCGATCGCGCAGCTCGCCTGGCTCGGCTTCGACGCCGATACGCGCAAGCGACTCGCGCCCTATGTCGTGCTGCTGCCGACTCGCACGCCGGTGAACATCAATACCGCATCGAGCGAGGTCATCGCCGCGGCGGTCGACGGCCTGCAGCGGGGCGACGCCGAACAACTCGTGCAGGTGCGCCAGCGCACGCCGTTTCGCTCCCTCGCGCAGGCCCAGGCGACCCTGCCCCAGGGCATCACGCTGGAGCCCAATCGGGTGTCGACGACGACGCGCTACTTCGAGGTCCGCGGACGCCTGCGGCTCGACGACCGGGTCCTGGTGGAACAATCGCTGCTCGAGCGGCGCGGCGCCAACGTCATCGCCGTTCAGCGCGAGCGCATCAACCTGACCGATCCGCAATCCTGAGCGGCGGCATGCACCCGGCGCATCCGCAACGCAAAGAAGCCATCCGGCGCCGCCCTTTTCGGCCTTTCAGGTTGTTTCGAGCCTGCTACAACAACGAGTTCTAAGTCGTTGATTTGGTGAGGCTCTCCGTTGTGACCAGCCGATAATCCTTGTAGGCTTTCCAAACCCCATGTCGATCCTCGTCGTCCCGTTGGCGCCACGCGGCAGGCTGCGCGCCCGCAGCGCGTCCGCGCCCGAGCCGGCGACGCCGCGGACGAGCGCCGAGCTGGACTACGTCCTGAGCCGCGACGGCCTCACCGTCAGCGCGCAGGGCCGGTGCGCGCCGTCGCTGCTGCCGCGCGCCGACAGCGTCGCGCTCGTCCTCGCCGACTGCGACGTGAGCTGGCATCGCATCACACTGCCCAAGGCCCCCGCCGCCCGGCTGCGCGCGGCGCTTGCGGGGGTGCTCGAGGAGGCCCTGCTCGAAGACGCGGAACAGCTTCACCTCGCGCTCGCACCGCAGGCCGCCGCAGGCGAGCCGACCTGGGTCGCGGCGGTGGACAAGCGCTGGCTAGCCGCCGAGCTGGCGGCGCTCGAGAAGGCCAACGTCTTCGTCGATCGCGTGCTTCCCGCAAGCTGGCCCGACGAGCCGCCAAACGGGCACTTCGAGCTTGCCGACGAAACCGACAGCCGTTCGCTCGCCCTGCACTGGGCGCATGCGGACGGCGTCGCCACGCTGTCGCTGCAGGGCGGTCTGGCGCGCGCCCTGCTGACCCAGCCGTTGCCCGAGGGCGCACGCTGGAGCGCGACCCCAGCCGCGGCGACCGCTGCCGAGCGCTGGCTCGACGCGCCGGTCGTCGTGCTCCCGGCGGCCGAGCGTGCGCTGCAGGCCACGCATTCGCTGTGGGACCTGCGCCAGTTCGACCTCGCCCGCCGCAGCAAGGGCACGCGCGCCCTGCGCGACGCGCTGCGCGGACTGCGCACGCCCGCCTGGCGTCCCGCGCGCTATGGCATCGCGGCCCTCGTGCTGACCCAGCTGGTCGGCCTCAACCTCTGGGCCTGGCATCTGCGCTCGACGCTCGATGCGAAGCGAGAGAGCCAGGTCGCGCTGCTGCAATCGACCTTTCCGCATGTGCGCGCGGTGCTCGATGCACCGCTGCAGATGCAGCGTGAGGTGGCGCTGCTGCGCGCCGCCGCCGGCCGGCCCGACGCGAGCGACCTCGAACCGCTGCTGCGCGCCGCCGCCGCGGCCTGGCCGGCCGATCTCGCCGCGGTCGAGTCGATCCGCTTCGAGCCCGGCAAACTGACGCTCGCGGCGTCGAGCTGGGACGCCGGGCGCATCGAGCAGTTTCGCGCCCAGCTGCAGCCGATGGGGTTGCGGCTGGATGTGGCCGACGGCCGTCTCGTCCTGAGCCGCGCCGCCACAGGCGGGGGGCGCTCGTGAACAGCGGGGCGCTTTCGGTGCCGGCGCCGGTCGTCCAGTTGCGCGCGCGCATCGTCGCCTGGTGGCGTGCGCTCGCGCCGCGCGAGCGCCAGGGCGCGTGGCTCGCGCTGGCGTTGGTGGCCATCGCGGGCGGCTGGTTCATCGCCGTCCAGCCCGCGCTGCGCACGCTGAACACGGCGCCAGCGGCGATCGACAAGCTCGACGCCGAGCTGCAACAGATGCAACTGCTCGCAACCGAAAGCCGCGCGCTGCGCGCCGCGCCGCCGGTCGCGCCGGCGACCGCCGCCGCCGCGCTGCAGGCGGCTGCGGCGCGCCTCGGCGCAAAGGCGAAGCTGGTGCAGCAGGGCGACCGGGCGACGCTCTCGCTCACCGCGGTGGATGGCGAAGCGCTGCGCAGCCTGCTGGCCGAGGTGCGCAGCACGGCGCGCGCGCGACCGATCGAAGCGCAACTCGTGCGATCGAAGGACGGCTACGACGGCACGCTGGTGCTCGCCGTCGGGGGCCCGGCATGAGGCTGGCGCTCAAGCGCGGCGCCGGCCGCGCGGGCATGACGGCGCCGGCGTCGCTGCATTGGCCCGAATCGACCTACACCCAGCAGGCGTGGCAGCGCGCGCGCGCCGCCAGCGTGCGCTGGGCGGTGGCAGGCGCCCTGCTCGGCGCGCTGATCGGCATCGTTGCCTTCGCGCCGGCCAGCTGGCTGGCGCGCGCCGTGGCGTCGGCCAGCGGCGAGCGCCTGCTGCTCGCGGATGCGCGCGGCACGGTCTGGTCCGGCAGCGCGGTGCCGGTGCTCACCGGCGGACCGGGCAGCCGCGACGCCGCCGCCCTCCCCGGCCGGCTCGGCTGGACGCTCGCCTGGCGCGGCGCGGCGCTCGAGATCCGCATCACGCAGGACTGCTGCCTCAATGGCACGCAGGTCCTGCGGGTCAGCCCCGGCCTGTCGCGCTGGACCATCGCGCTGGCCCCGACCTCGGGATCGATTGGCCAATGGCCGAGCGCCTGGCTCGGCGGCCTGGGCACGCCGTGGAATACGCTGCAGCTCGGCGGCAGCCTGCGGCTCGCGTCGCCCGGATTCAGCGCCGAGCGCATCGCCGGACGCTGGCGGGTCGAGGGTTCGCTCGATATCGAGCTCGTCAATACCTCGTCGCGGCTGTCGACGCTGGAGACGCTCGGCTCGTACCGGCTGCGCCTGGCCGGCGATGCATCCGGCCAGCCGATGCTCGCCCTGACGACCGAGGACGGCGCCCTGCAACTCAGCGGCAACGGCAACTGGGGCCCGGGCGGAGTGCGATTCCGCGGCGAGGCGCGCGCCGCGCCCGGCGACGAGACGGCGCTTTCCAACCTGCTCAACATCATCGGACGGCGCGATGGCGCGCGGTCCGTCATTTCGATAGGATGAACATGACCGAGCGCATTGCCCCCCTGCCTGCGCGACGCCTTGGGCGGCACAGGCTGGCGTCGCGGCTCGCCGTCGCGCTGCTGTGCCTGTCGCTCGCCGCCGGCCCCGGCGTGCAGGCCCAGACGCCGGCCCCGTCGCAGCCCGCCAAGAACCGCTTCCAGGGCGAGCCGGTGACGCTCAATTTCGTGAATGCCGATATCGAGGGTGTGACGCGCGCGGTCGGCGCGATCCTGAAGAAGCAGTTCGTCGTCGATCCGCGCGTGCGCGGCACCCTCACGCTGTACAGCGATCAGCCGCTGACGCCGCGCGAGGTCTACCTCAACTATCTCGCTGCGCTGCGCGGCCTCGGGTTTACGGTCGTCGAGGTCGGCGGCATGTTCAAGGTCGTCCCCGAGGCCGACGCCAAGCTGCAGACTGGCATCGTCGCCGTCGAGTCGACGCCGCGCCAGGGCGACCAGGTGCTGACGCAGATCTTCCACCTCAACTACGAGAACGCCAACAGCCTCGTCGCCGTGCTGCGCCCGCTGATCAGCCCGAACAATACGATCAACGCGAACGCGGCGACCAACTCGCTCGTCATCACCGATTACGCCGACAACCTGCAGCGCATCGCGAAGATCATCGCCGCGATGGACGTCGCCGGCAGCGATGTCGAAGTCATCCCGCTGCAGTATGCGGTCGCCGCCGATCTGGCCGTCATCGTGCAGCGGCTCGCCGCGACAAGCGCCACGCCGGGTGTACCGCAGGGCGCGGGGGCGCCGCTCATCATGGTCGATCCGCGCAGCAACTCGCTCGTCGTGCGCGCGCCGAACCCGGCGCGCCTCGCGCTGATCCGTTCGATCGTCGCCAAGCTCGACATGCCGGCCGCCTCGAACAACGGCGCGGGCAATATCTGGGTTGTTTATCTGAAGAATGCCGACGCGGTCAAGCTCGCGGCCGTGCTGCGCGCCGCCTTCAGCGGCCAGGGGTCGGGCGGCGGCGCGACGCCGTCCACGCCGCTGCCGGTATCGCGTGCCGCCAATGCGCCAGGCGGCGACCAGTCCGGCGGACTCGGCGGCGCAACCCCGGCGACGACGCCTGTGTCCGCCTCGGCCGAACCCTCGACCGGCGGCTTCATCCAGGCCGACCCGGCGACCAACTCGCTCATCATCACGGCGCCCCAGCCGCTGTACCAGCAATTGCGCAACGTGATCGACAAGCTCGATACGCGCCGCGCGCAGGTCTACATCGAGTCGCTGATCGTGAAGGTCGACGCCGAGAAGATGGCCGATATCGGCATCCAGTGGCAAGGTATCACCGGCGATTCCAACAGCAGCACGCGCGTCGCCGGCGGCACCAACTACAGCGGAACCGGCAACATCGTGAACCTGACGGCAGCCGCCAACACGGGCTCCGCGGCACTCGCCACTCTGGCCGTGCCGCCCGGCCTCAACATCGGCATCCTCAGGAAGATCGGCGAGTTCTGGAATATCGGCATGCTCGCCCGCTTCCTCGAGACGAAGACCGACGCCAACGTCCTCGCGACGCCGAACATGGTCTCGCTCGACAACGAGGAGGCGAAGATCGTCGTCGGCCAGAACGTGCCGTTCCTGACCGGCTCGTATTCGAACACCGGGGGCAACGGCGCCGTCAACCCGTTCCAGACCATCGAGCGCAAGGACGTCGGCCTCACGCTTCGCATCAAGCCGCAGATCGGCGAGGGTGGCACGATCCGGCTCGTGATCTACCAGGAGAATTCGACCGTCGTGCCGTCGAGCCGCGCTTCGCCGCAGGGCCTGACGACCGACAAGAGCGCGATCGAGACGACGGTCGTCGTCGACGACGGCCAGATCATGGTGCTCGGCGGACTGCTCAAGGACGAGTACGGCGGCAACGTCGAGCAGGTGCCCTTCCTCGGTGACCTGCCGGTCCTCGGGCCATTGTTCCGCACCGACAACCGCACCCGCACGAAGAGCAATCTGATGGTCTTCCTGCGTCCGATGGTGATCCGCAACCAGGAGGATTCGAACCGCCTGACGATGGACCGCTACGACCTGATGCGCGCGACGCAGCAGACCGCCGGCCAGCCGCGCCAGAGCGTCGTGATGCCGATCAACGAGGCGCCGGTCACCGCGCCGTTGCCGGCTCCCGAGCCGGGCTCGCCGTTCAAGGGCGGCAACGTGCCCGCGCCGCTGTCGCTGGAGGCGACGCCGCCGCGCGCTGCGGCGTCGGCGCCCGCCGCGGCGGCGCCGGCGACAAGTGCCGCGCCGCCGTCGGGCCGCGGCCCGGTCGGCCCGCAACAGCTGATGATGCCCTGAGGGCGGCGGAACGTCTGCGATGAGCGCCCGCCACCCCCTGCCCTATGCCTTCGCGAAGGCGCACACGCTGCTGCTCGAGGACGACGGCGAGCAACTCGTGCTGTCGGCGCCGGAGGGCGCTTCGCTCGCGGCGCTTTCCGAGGTGCTGCGCCTGTACGCCGTCGACGTCATGGAGCACGAGGCGCAAGCGACGCTCGCGCAGCGCATCGCCGCGGCGTACGCCGGCGGCGAATCGAGCGCGGCGACGGTGATCGGCGAGGTCGAGAGCAAGGTCGACCTGTCGCGCATGATGCAGGAGCTGCCCGCCGTCGAGGACCTGCTCGAAGCCGGCAGCGACGCACCGATCATCCGCATGCTGAACGCGCTCTTGACGCAGGCGGCGAAGGACGGCGCGAGCGATATCCACATCGAACCCTACGAACGCTCGAGCGCGGTGCGCTTCCGCGTCGACGGCACGCTGCGCGAGGTCGTGCAGCCGAACAAGGCGCTGCACGCGGCGCTCATCAGCCGCCTGAAGATCATGGCCGAGCTCGACATCTCCGAGAAGCGCCTGCCGCAGGACGGCCGCATCTCGCTGCGCATCGGCGGCCGCGCGGTCGACGTGCGCGTCTCGACGCTGCCTTCGGCGCACGGCGAGCGCGCGGTGCTGCGTCTGCTCGACAAGGCGGAATCGAAGTTCACGCTCGAGGGCCTCGGCATGAGCGGCGAGACGCTGGCGCGCTTCGACAAGCTCATCCACCAGCCGCACGGCATCGTGCTCGTCACCGGGCCGACCGGATCGGGCAAGACGACGACGCTCTATGCCTCGCTCGGCCGCATCGATACCTCGTCGACCAACGTGCTGACGGTCGAGGACCCGGTCGAGTACGAGCTCGCCGGCATCGGCCAGACGCAGGTGAACCCGAAGATCGACCTCACGTTCGCGAAGGCGCTGCGCGCGATCCTGCGCCAGGACCCGGACGTCATCATGATCGGCGAGATCCGCGACTTCGAGACGGCGCAGATCGCGATCCAGGCCTCGCTCACCGGCCACCTCGTGCTCGCCACCGTCCACACGAACGACGCGCCGTCGACCGTGACGCGGTTGACGGACATGGGCGTCGAACCGTTCCTGCTGAGCTCGACGCTGCTCGGCGTTCTTGCGCAGCGCCTCGTGCGCAAGCTCTGCCCGCAGTGCAAGACGGCCGATGCGCGCGGGCGCTGGCGCCCGGTCGGCTGCGCCGAGTGCGGGCATACCGGCTACAAGGGCCGCACCGGCGTCTACGAGCTGATGGTCGCCGACGACAAGGTCAAGAGCCTGATCCACAGCCGCGCCGCCGAGTCGCAGCTCTTCGTCGCCGCCGAACAGGCCGGCCTGCGCTCGATGCGCGAGGACGGCGAACGCCTCGTCGCCGAAGGCGTCACCTCGGCCGAGGAAGTGATGCGCGTCACGCGGGAGTGATGTTGACCCCCAAGCTTGACGCTTCGCGCCTGCGCTGCCCCCCGAGGGGGCGCAGCCGGGCTTGGGGCGGCCCGGCGCCCGGCTGAGCCATGCCAGCCTACCGTTTCGAGGCGCTAGACGCCGCCGGCAAGACGAGCAGCGGGCTGCTCGATGCCGACAACGCGAAGGCGGCGCGCGCGCAGTTGCGGGCGCAATCGCTCGTGCCGCTCGACGTCAAGCAGGTCGCGGCGGCGGATGGCGCGCAGGCGAAGCGCAGCCTCGGCCGGCGCGTCTTCAGCACGACCTCGCTCGCGGTCTGGACGCGCCAGCTCGCCGGCCTCGTCGTCTCCGGCCTGCCGCTCGAGCGCGCGCTCACCGCGCTCGGCGACGAGGCCGAGGACGAGCGCCAGCGCGAACTCGTCGCCCACCTGAAGAGTGAGGTCAACGCCGGCGCGCCGTTCGCCCGCGCGCTGGCGAGCGCGCCGCGCGAGTTCGACGACGTCTACCGCGGCGTCGTCGCCGCCGGCGAGCAAAGCGGCGCGCTCGGCAGCGTGCTCGACCGCCTCGCCGACGACCTCGAGGACCGCCAGGCGCTCAAGGGCAAGCTCGTCGGCGCGATCGCCTATCCGGCGATCGTGTCGGTGATCGCGGTCGTCATCGTCGTCTTCCTCGTCACCTACGTCGTGCCGCAGGTCGCGTCGGTCTTCACGAGCAGCAAGCGCGCGCTGCCGGGGCTCACCGTCGCGATGCTCGCGCTCAGCAGCTTCGTTCGCAACTGGGGTTGGCTGCTGCTGCTCGCCCTCGCCGCGGCCGGCGCGAGCCTGAAGCTGATGCTGCGCAACGACGCCTTTCGCGAGAGCTTCGACGCTGCGCTGCTGCGCGTGCCGCTCGCCGGGCGGCTCGCGCGCGGCTACAACGCGGCGCGCTTCGCAGGCACCTTGGCGATGCTCGCCGGCGCCGGCGTGCCGATCCTGAAGGCGCTGCAGGCCGCGGCCGAGACGCTTTCGAATCGCGCGATGCGCGCCGACGCGCTCGACGCACTGGTGCAGGTGCGCGAAGGCGCGCCGCTCGCGTCGGCGCTGGCGACGAAGAAGCGCTTCCCGGGGCTGCTCGCAATGTTCGCGCGGCTGGGCGAGCAGACCGGCCAGTTGCCGCAGATGCTCGACCGCGCCGCACGCCAGCTCGGCGCCGAGATGCAGCGCCGCGCGATGGCCGCGGCGACGCTGCTCGAGCCGCTCTTGATCGTCGCGATGGGCGGCGTCGTGATGCTGATCGTGCTCGCG
>JACSRM010000299.1 GCA_014879745.1 Burkholderiaceae bacterium
ACCGCAGTGCAGTCGCCGCGCAGCGGCGACCGCCGCACCATGAGCCCCTGGCGGGTGCCGCCTGACGCGACGCGCCGACCTGCTGCTGACGGGATCTCCGAATCGACCACGCCGCGCCGAGCGCGACGCCGCTTCAATCCCCCAGCCCCGCCCTTCGCAACTGCGCGTGCAGCCGCTCGACCTCGTCGATCAGGTCGAGCATGACGCCGATGCTTTGCAGGTTGGCGTCGAAGTCGTGCTGCAGCCTCAAGATGCGGCGCACGCGGGCGAGTTCGGTGCTGCCGAAGTGCAGCGCCGGCGCCTGCGGCGGCGGCTCGAGAAGGCCTTCGTCGATCAGCGTGCGGACGTATTCGACCTTCACGCTGCAGGCGCGGGCCAGCGTCTCGAGGTCGAGCCAGTCGTCGATGCCGATGCGCACGCCGGTTGCGATGACCTTCATTGCCCACCCTCCTGGCCGGCACGCGGATCGAACGCGAGGTCGCGCGCCATCTGTTCGTACACGGCGCGCGCCTTCTCGCTCGCCGCCGGCGGCAGCACGACTTCGAGCACGGCGTACAGGTCGCCCGGCGTCGCGCCCGGAATGCCACGCCCCTTCAGGCGCAGCTTGCGCCCGGCCTGCGATCCGGGCGGGATATTCATCTGCAGTTCGCCGTCGGGCACGCGCAGCGGCACGCTCGCGCCAAGCATCGCCTCCCACGGCGCGACGCGCAGCGTCACGTACAGGTCGCGGCCGTCGACGCGAAAGCGCGGATGCGGCTCGAACTCGACTTCGAGATAGAGGTCGCCCGCCGGAGCACCGCCGAAGCCGGGCGAGCCCTGGCCGGCGAGCCGGATCTGCTGCCCGGCGCGGATGCCCTTCGGGATCCTGACTTGCAGTTCGCGCTGGTTGAAGACGACATGGCCGCTCGCGTCGAGCTCGGGCGCGCGCAGCCCGAGGCTGCGCGTCGCGCCGTGAAACGCATCCTCGAGCGGGATCACGATCTTGGCGTGATGGTCCTCGCCGCGCAGGCTTCGCCCGCTGCCCGGCGGCTGGCCGCGGGCGCGGCGCGCGGCGCCGAACAGCGTCTCGAAAAAGTCGCTGTGGTCGCCGAAGCCGGCGCCTTCGGGCGCGCCCGATCCGCTGAACTCGAAGCCGGCGTCCCAGCCCGGCGGCGGGCGAAACTCCTGCCCGCCGTGCAGCCCCGAGCCGACGCGGTCGTAGGCGGCGCGCTTCTCGGGGTCGCGCAGCACGTCGTAGGCCTCGTTCACGTCCTGCATGCGGGCGGCGGCGTCGGGCGCCTTGCTGACGTCGGGGTGGTGCTTGCGCGCGAGCTTGCGAAACGCCTTCTTGATCTCGTCGTCGCTCGCGCCGCGTTCGACGCCGAGCACCTTGTAGTAATCCTTGAACTCCATCGATCACCTTTGTCGTCTGCGCGCGATTGTGCGCGGCTCGCCGCTTCCGTCAATGCGGTGCGGTCAATTCGGCGGCAGACGCCGCCGCGAGCAAGCGCTTACAGAAGATCGAGCCGGAAGTGCTGGCGCAGATGCTGGCGAAAGCGGCCGACGATCGCGAGCGACTGCTCGAGCATGTCGCGCTCGAGCGCGCCGAGCGAGTCGAGCGCGACCTGGTTGCCGACCGGCTCGCCCTTTTCGCGCGCGAGCAGTTGCTGCTCGAGCTTGAGCCGCATCAGGAAGTGCAGCGCATCGGTCAGGTCGCGCGCGACGCTGGCGTCCAGGTGGCCCTGCTCGGCAAGCTGCCGCAGGCGCTGCGCCGTGCTGCGGGCGTCGATGCGGTATTGCAGCGCGAGCGAGCGCACGCCGTGGACGATCGGGAAGCTGCCGATCCGCTTCAGGTCGACCGCCTGCTCGCTGCGCCGGGCGACGAGCCGCGTCCACCAGTTGCCCGGTTCGGCGAACTGGTCGGCGGCCTGCGCGAATCGGGCGAGGAAGCCCTGGTTGTCGGCCATGACCCGGCCCAGATGGGCGCGCGCGGCGTCGAGCAAGGCGCCGTCGCCGGCGACGACGACGGCGTCGACGAAGATCGCGAGGTTCAGCACGCCCTGCGCCTCGGCGCCGTAGATCCAGCCGTTGAGCGCCTCTTTGAAGCTCGCCAGCGGCTGGCGCCACAGCGGGTTGGTGAGCATGATGTCGCCCGGGCACGGCGGGTAGCCAAAGCTCGCGAGCGCGGCGTTGAAGCGCTCGGCGATCGCTGCGAGATCGGCGCATTCGAAGCCGTCGCGCAGCAGCAGCGCGTTGTCCTGGTCGGTCTTGAGGATCTGCTCGCCGCGGCCTTCGCTGCCCATCACGAGCAGGCAGCTGTTGGCGATCAGCTCGGGCGGCGCGATCAACTGCCACAGGCGCGCGAAGAGCCGGTGGTTGAGCGCGCCGACGAGGTTGGCGATGCGCTCGATCTTGATGCCGCCGTCCTGCAGCAGCTGCACCATGGCGTCGATCCGCTGCGCGGCGGCCTGCAGCTCGGCGACGTCCCGCGCCTCGTCGATCTGCAGCGCGACGATGTGCGAGTGGTGGGCGACGAAGCTCACCAGGTCGAGCTGGCCGAGCACGCCGACGACCGCATCGCCGTCGCGCACCAACAGGCGGTGCACGCGGTGCCGCACCATCAGCCACAGCGCCTCGAACAGCTCGGCGTCGGGCCGCACCTCGACCAGATCGAAGCGCGCGACGTCGCGCACCGCAAGCGCGGCCGGCGCCACGTCGCGCAGCAGCGCGTCGCGCAGATCGGTGGTCGTGAACATGCCCAGCCGCTCGCCGTCGCGCACCAGCACGCTCGTCGTCTGCTGCTGCGCCATCGCGCGGCAGACCGAGACGATGTCGTCCGCACCGTCGACGTAGAACGGCTTGCGCACGTACGCATCGCGCACGCGCGCGGTGACGAGCGAGAGGGTCTCGCGCTGGGTCTCGGTGTCGCGCGACTCGGGCATGGTCGGGGCAGATGTGGAAACGGGACTGCAGACAGTGTGCCTGCAGTCCCGCGGGTCAGGGATCTCTTGGCGCCGTGCTCAGTGGCCGGACGCTCCTGCCGCGCCGATCCCGGTCTCCGAGCGCACTTGCTGCGCAAGGTAGCCGGCGCGGTCGATCTTCGCGCGCTGGCTGTTGTCGAGGATCGAGAACAGCCAGATGCCGACGAAGCCGATCGTCATCGAGAACAGCGCCGGCGATGCATACGGGAACCACGCCGAGCCGGCCGGATTGCCGAGCGTCGCCTCCCACACCGACGGCGAGACGATCGTCAGCCCGACCGACGAGATGAGGCCGAGGAAGCCGCCGATCACCGCGCCCTTGGTCGTGCAGTCCTTCCACAGCACGCTCATGAAGAGCACCGGGAAGTTGGCCGACGCCGCGATCGCGAAGGCGAGCGAGACCATGAAGGCAATATTCTGCTTCTCGAACGCGATGCCGAGCACGACGGCGACGATGCCGAGCGCGATCGTCGTCAGGCGCGAAACCTTGAGCTCGGACGCACTGTCGGCCTTGCCCTTCTTGATGACCGTCGAGTACAGGTCGTGCGAGACGGCCGAGGCGCCCGACAGCGTGAGGCCGGCGACGACCGCGAGGATCGTCGCGAACGCGACCGCCGAGATGAAGCCGAGGAAGATATTGCCGCCGACCGCATTGGCCAGGTGCACCGCCGCCATGTTGCCGCCACCGAGCAGGCCGCCCTTGGCGTCGAGGAACTCGGGATTCGTCAGCACGAAGGTGATCGCGCCGAAGCCGATGATGAAGGTCAGCAGGTAGAAGTAGCCGATCCAGCCCGTGGCCCACATCACCGACTTGCGCGCTTCCTTCGCGCTCGGCACGGTGAAGAAGCGCATCAGGATATGCGGCAGGCCGGCGGTGCCGAACATCAGCGCCATGCCGAAGCTGATCGCCGAGATCGGATCCTTCACGAAATTGCCCGGCCCCATGATCGACTGCCCCGCGGCCGCGGCTTCCTGCGGCGTCTTGCCGGCGCTGCTGGCGAGGCCGGTCTTGATCTCGACCGCCTTCGCGAACATCGCCTCCGGGCTGAAGCCGAAATTCCACAGCACCATGAAGGCCATGAAGGTCGCACCGCCGAGCAGCATGATGGCCTTGATGATCTGCACCCAAGTCGTCGCCGTCATGCCGCCGAAGAGGACGTAGATCATCATCAGCACGCCGACGATGACGACCGCGATCCAGTACTCGAGGCCGAACAGCAGCTTGATGAGCTGGCCCGCGCCGACCATCTGCGCGATCAGGTAGAACGCGACGACGACGAGCGTGCCCGACGCGGCGAAGATTCGGATCGGCGTCTGCTCGAAGCGGAAGGCCGCGACGTCGGCGAAGGTGAATTTGCCGAGGTTGCGCAGCCGCTCGGCCATCAGGAACGTGAGCACCGGCCAGCCGACCAGGAAGCCGATCGAGTAGATCAGGCCGTCGTAGCCGTTCATCATCACGGCTGCCGAGATGCCGAGGAAGGAGGCCGCCGACATATAGTCGCCGGCGATCGCCAGGCCGTTCTGGAAGCCGGTGATGCCGCCGCCGGCGGTGTAGAAGTCGGCCGCCGACTTGGTGCGCGACGCCGCCCACTTGGTGATGAAGAGCGTGAACAGGACGAAGACGCCGAACATGCCGATCGCGGTCCAGTTCGTGGCCTGCTTCTCGGCCTGGCCGAGATCGCCGCCGGCCGCATAGACCGCGGCCGAGACGCCGAACAGCGCGCAAAGCGTGAGCAGCCGGCGGGTGGAGTTGGAGAGGCGGTTCATTTGAGGGCTGCCTTCGCGATGGCGTCCGTCAGCGAATCGAACTCGGCATTCGCGCGGCGCACGTAGTAGGTGGTGATGACGATCGTGAAGACGATGACGCCGAAGCCGATCGGGATGCCCAGCGTCATGACGCCTTCGCCCATGCGCTGGGCGAGAAACGGCTTGTCGAAGGCGACGAGCAGGATGAAGCCGTAGTACACGATCATCATCAGCGCCGTCAGCGTCCAGCCCAGTCGGTTGCGCGTGGTGCGCAGCTTCTGGTAGTTCGGATCGCGGGCGATCCGTTGTGCGATGTTGGTCTCCACGATGTCTCCTGGCGATGGGTTTGGAAAACTCGGCGATTCGAGCCAAGGCCGCGATGCTGCGCCCGGCGCCTGACGAAGCTCTGACGGCGCGCTGAAGCGAGGCTTACACCGCCGTGTCGCACCGATAATCCTGCGCCGGCCGCGCCCCGAATGCAATGGCTCCCATCCAGCAGCTGTTTCGCTACACCGTGGTCGGCGCCATCGCGACCGCGACGCACTATGCGCTGCTCGTGCTCGGCGTCGAAGCCGGCGGCTGGCCGGCGTGGTGGGCGTCGGGGTTCGGCGCGGTGGTCGGCGCGCAGGTCGCCTACGCCGGCAACCGCCGCTATACGTTTCGCTTCCGCGGTGCGATCCGCGGCTCGTGGGTGCGCTTCCAGATGACGGCGCTCGCGGGCGCGCTGCTGGGCATGCTGATCGTCGCCGGCGCGGTGCGCTTGGGTCTGCACTACCTGATCGGACAGGTGGCGGCGACGCTCGCGAGCCTGCTGCTCACCTTCGCGATCAACCGGCTGTGGAGCTTTCGGTGAGGTTCAGCGCCGCGCGGGCCGGCACCCGGCCCA
Source organism: Burkholderiaceae bacterium (assembly GCA_014879745.1). Lineage (GTDB taxonomy): Bacteria > Pseudomonadota > Gammaproteobacteria > Burkholderiales > Burkholderiaceae_C > CAIKUF01. The sequence continues at coordinate 5,593 of JACSRM010000299.1, forward strand.
GTACAGCGCGAGCGCAGCCGCGATGACCATCGCGCCGTAGGTCGCCATCATTCCGTCGCGGCCGAAGGCAATCAGCCCGCAAAGCAGGGCGAGCGCGCTGGCCGCCGTCGCCCACGATGCGAGTCGCCGCCAGCGCACGGCGCGCAGTTCGCTGCGCCACACGGCCTTCGCCGCGGCCGCGGCCAGCGGCCCGACGACGAGCGCCGGAAGCACGAAATTGAAGAGGTGATTCAGCGCGTCGAAGGCACTCAAGCAGGATCCCCGGTTTGCAGGCTGCGCCGCCGGACTCGGCCGGCAATGCACATCGAGGCGCGCCCGGCACGACTTCGGGCGCCGAATTTTATAATTGCCGTATGAGTGTCCTCGCGCTCGGACTGAACCACACGACGGCGCCGCTCGATCTGCGCGGCCGTTTCGCGTTCGCGCCCGAGCAGCTCGTGCCCGCGCTGCGCGGCTTTCACGACCGCATCGCGCAGCACTCGGCGCGCGGCCGCACCGAACTGGCGCTGCTGTCGACCTGCAACCGCACCGAGCTCTACGTCTCCGACGGCGCGACGCACAGCGCGACGCTCGTGCAGCCGGCGGTCGATTGGCTGGCCGGCGTCGGCGGCGTCGCCAGCGGCGCGCTGCTCGACCACAGCTACGTGCTCGAGAACAGCTCGGCGGCGCGGCACGCCTTCCGGGTCGCCAGCGGCCTCGATTCGATGGTGCTCGGCGAGCCGCAGATCCTCGGCCAGCTGAAGCAGGCGGTGCGCGAGGCCGACAGCGCCGGCACGCTCGGCGCGACGCTGCACCAGCTGTTCCAGCGCTCGTTCGCGGTCGCCAAGGAGGTGCGCACGTCGACCGAGATCGGCGCCCATTCGATCAGCATCGCGGCGGCCGCGGTCCGGCTCGCGGCGCAGCTGTTCGAGGATCTGAGCGAGGTGAAGGTGCTGTTCGTCGGCGCCGGCGAGATGATCGAGCTGGTCGCGACGCATTTCGCGGCGCGCACGCCGAAGGCCATGGTGGTCGCGAACCGCACGCTCGAGCGCGGCGAACGCATCGGCGGCCGGCTCGGCGCGGAGGCGATGCGCCTCGTGGATCTGCCGCAGCGGCTGGCGGAGTTCGATATCGTCGTCTCGTGCACCGCGAGCTCGCTGCCGCTGATCGGCCTGGGCGCGGTCGAGACCGCGCTCAAGGCGCGCCGGCACCGCCCGATGTTCATGGTCGATCTGGCCGTGCCGCGCGATATCGAGCCGCAGGTCGCCCAGCTCGGCGATATCTACCTCTATACGCTGGACGACCTGTCGGCGCTGACCCAGACCGCGGGCGAGAAGCGCCAGGCCGCGGTGCAGCAGGCCGAGGCGATCATCGAGACCGGCGTGCAGAGCTTCGTCCACTGGCTCGACCAGCGCGGCAGCGTGCCGCTGATCCAGGCGCTCAATGCCCAGGCGAGCGACTGGCGCGCGCACGAGATCGCGCGCGCGAGGAAGTTGCTCGCGCGCGGCGAGAACGTCGATGCGGTGCTCGAAGCGCTGTCGCGCGGGCTGACGCAGAAGATGCTGCACGGCGCGCTCGCCGAGCTGCACGCGTCGGCCGGCGAACAGCGCGCGCAGCTCGCGCAGACGGTATCGCGCCTGTTCCTGCGATCGACGACGCGCAACCCGGCCGACGCAGAGCGTTAGCGGCGGCCCCGCCGCCAGCGCCCTCCGCGGCGCACGCCGTCGCCACGCCCCGCCCTGCGAGTCCCGATGAAAGAATCCCTACGCCAGCAGTTCCAGCGTCTCGCGCTGCGCCTCGCCGAGCTCGATGCGATGCTCGCCGATCCCGGCGTCGCCTCCGACATGAAGCGCTATCGCGCGCTCGGGCGCGAACGCTCGCAGGTGCACGACGTGGCGACGCTGTTTCAGCGCTACGAGCAGCGCGAGCGCGACCTGGCGGCGGCGCAGGATCTGCTGGCGGATCCTGACATGGCCGAGATGGCCGGCGAGGAGATCGAGGCCGCCCGCGCCGACCTCGAGCGGCTGCACGGCGAGCTGCAGACGACGCTGCTGCCGCGCGACCCGGACGACGAGCGCAACGCCTTCGTCGAGATCCGTGCCGGCACCGGCGGCGACGAGTCGGCGCTGTTCGCAGGCGACCTCGTGCGCATGTACCTGCGCTTTGCGGAACGCCGCGGCTGGCGCGCCGAGGTGATGTCGGAGAACGCGTCCGAACTCGGCGGCTACCGCGAATGCGTGCTGCGCTTCGAGGGCGACGCGGTCTACGCGCAGATGCGGTTCGAGTCCGGCGGCCACCGCGTGCAGCGCGTGCCGGCGACCGAGGCACAGGGCCGCATCCACACCAGCGCCTGCACCGTCGCCGTGATGCCCGAGCCCGACGAGGTCGACGAGATCAGGCTCGACCCGGCCGAACTGCGCATCGATACCTTCCGGGCGAGCGGCGCCGGCGGCCAGCACGTCAACAAGACCGACAGCGCGATCCGCATCACGCACCTGCCGACCGGCATCGTCGCCGAATGCCAGGACGACCGCTCGCAGCACCGCAACAAGGCGAAGGCGATGGCGGTGCTCGCCGCCCGCCTGCAGGAAAAGGAGCGCAGCGAGCGCGCGGCAAAGGAGGCGGCGACGCGCAAGGGCCTGATCGGCAGCGGCGACCGCAGCGACCGCATCCGCACCTACAACTTCCCGCAGGGCCGGATCACCGACCACCGCATCAACCTGACGCTGTACAAGCTGCAGGCGGTGCTCGACGGCGAGCTCGACGAAGTGATCGCCGCGCTGCAGGCGGCGCGCGCGGCGCAGCAGCTTGCGGCGCTGGAAGCCGGCGCGTGAGACCGGTGGCGCCTGGTGCGAGGCGGGCATGATCGCGCCGACGGTCGCGCAGGCGCTGCACGAGGCGCGCACCCAGGGCGTCGACCGGCTCGACGCCCAGCTGCTGCTCGCCGCGGCGCTCGGCCAGCCGCGCAGCTGGCTGCTCGCGCACGACGACGCCCTGCTGCTTGCGCCGCAGCGTGAACGCTTCGCCGCGCATTGCGAGCGCCGGGCACGCGGCGAACCGCTCGCCTATCTGCTCGGCGAGAAGGAATTCCACGGCCTGACGCTGCAGGTGGGCCCGGACGTGCTCGTGCCGCGGCCCGATACCGAAACCCTCGTCGACTGGGCGCTCGAGCTGCTGCGCGACGGGCCGGCCCGGCCCGAGGTGCTCGATCTCGGGACCGGCAGCGGCGCGATCGCGCTGGCGATTGCCCACGCTCATCCCGCCGCCCGCATCTGCGCAACCGATATCAGCGCCGCCGCGCTCGCGGTCGCCCGCGCGAACGGCGAGCGGCTCGGCATCGAAGTCGAATGGCTGCGCGCCGACTGGTGGGCCCAGCTCGCCGGCCGGCGCTTCGATCTCGTCGTCTCCAACCCGCCGTATGTCGCGGCCGGCGATCCGCACCTCGCCGCCCTCGGCCACGAGCCGCAAGGCGCGCTGGCGGCGGGTGCGGACGGTCTGTCGGCGCTGGGCGCGATCAGCGCACGGGCCGGCGCCCACTTGTGCGGCGGCGGCTGGCTGCTGCTGGAACACGGCCACGACCAGGCCGATGCGGTACAGGCGATGTTGGCCGAGGCCGGCTTCGGCGCGATCGAGACCCGAACCGACCTCGGCGGGCGTCCGCGATGCACCGCCGGACGCTGGATCCGGAGCCGCTGAGGCACCGCACGGCGAGTGACGCAACGGTTGTGGCAAAACCCCGAAAGCGGCAATTGCCTGCGCTTCGGCCGACACTTCGGCTCGCCAATATCCCGGGAAGGTTCTACGATGCGCCGAAGGCTCGTCCCGAGCCCGAGAGCTTCCCGACGCGAAAGCGTTGCCATTGCCGGAGGTCGTCATGCGCAATTCAGCGTGGTGGATGATGGGTGCCTTGAGCTTCGCAACCGCGGCCACGGCGCAGCCGCTGGGCGCCGACGGCCTGACGATGCCGCAGTTCCAGGGCCGGGTCCGGCTCGGCATGAGCGTGCCGGCCAGCCCGCTCGACGCCGGCACGGACGCCGGCATCGCGCGCCTCAGCGCGGCAAGCGTGCTCGGCGACTACTATTTCGTGCGCTCGTCACCGCAGGCCGCGGAGACATTCGGATTTCGCGTCACGAGCGGCGTGCTGCTCGGCTCGCGCGCCGGATCCTGGGGCGGACCGGCGCTTGCGGCGCCGGGCGGGAGCGCCTTCATGGTCGAAACGCACCGCTTCAGCCTCGCGAGCAGCCCGGCGCTGCCGTCGGGCGATACCTCGGATGACGGCACCGTGCCCTACCTCGGCGTCGGCTACAGCCTCTCGTCGGTCAAGAGCGGATGGGGCTTCAGTGCCGATCTGGGCCTGATGGCGCTCAATCCGCGCGGCGTCGCCGGCTTCGGCCGCGGCCTGGGCGCGGGCGGGCCGAGCCTGGAGGACACGCTGCGCGACATCCGCCTGTCGCCGATCCTGCAGCTGGGCGTGTCTTATTCGTTCTGACACGGGTGCGCAATCGGCGGCGGCCGGCAAGGGCTTGGCGGACGCCCGGCCGGGCGATCGGCAATTGCCGCTAAACTGGCCGCCGATCCTCAATTGCCGCCCCGGCCCGGGGCTTCGACCATGAGCACTGATTCCATGTCCGACGTGCACAAGCGCATCGACGAGATCGTCAAGTCGCACCCAATCGTCCTCTTCATGAAGGGTACGGCGGACTTTCCGCAGTGCGGCTTCTCGGGCCGTTCGGTGCAGATCCTCAAGGCGTGCAATGTCGGCGAGTGCTTCACCGTCAATGTCCTCGAGGACGAGGAGATTCGCCAGGGCATCAAGGAATATTCCAACTGGCCGACGATTCCGCAGCTCTACGTGCGGGGCGAATTCGTCGGCGGTTCGGACATCCTGATGGAGATGTACCAGGCCGGCGAACTGCAGACGCTGCTGCACGCCTGAGGCGACGCGCCGCCGGTGCGGCAGCGGTTCAGCCGAGCCGCTTGACGTCGATTTCCCAGCGCCTGCGGGCGGCGAAGACGGCGTTCGGATAGCTGCTCCGCCCGCGGCTGCCGTTGTAGCGGCCGAGCGCCATATACATGTCGCCTCGCTCGATATCGAGGTAGTGGCGCAGGATCACGCAGCCGAAGCGCAGATTCGTCTGCATGTGAAAGAGCCGGCTGGCATTGCCGTCGCCGATCAGGCGCGCCCAGAACGGCATGACCTGCATATAGCCGCGCGCGCCAGCGCTCGAGACGACATATTTGCGAAAGCCGCTTTCGACCTGCACGAGTCCGAGCACGAGCGACGGCTCGAGGCCGGCGCGCTTACTCTCGTACCAAAGTGTCTCGAGAAACTCGACCCGGGTCTGATGTTCGGCCTCGCGGCGCTTGAGCCGGTCGCTCGCCGCGCCCAGCCATTCGAGGTAGGCCAGACGGTCCTCGATCGTCTCGAATGCCGGCCGCGGCGGCGCAGCGTTGGCGATCGCCCTGGAAAGCGCGGAGCGCACCGAATCGGCGAGCGGCTCCTCGATCTGGGAGCCGGCGTGCGCGGGCCTGGGCAGCAGCGGCAGCAGGCCGCATGCGAGCAGGCCGCGCCGCGCGATCATGAGACCAGCCTGCCGCGCAGAAAGCCCGCCACGTTGGCGCGCGCGATCCGTGTCGCGGCGGCGTCACGGCGACCCTGGTATTCGAGCTGTCCGTCCTTGAGCCCGCGATCGGAGATCACGACGCGGTGCGGGATGCCGATCAGCTCCCAGTCGGCGAACATCGCGCCCGGGCGTTCGCCGCGATCGTCGAGCATGACGTCGATGCCGGCCGCTGCAAGCTCGTCGTGCAAGGCGTCGGCAGCCGCCTTCACCTCGGCCGAGCGGTCGTAGCCGATCGGACACAGGACGACCGTGAACGGCGCCATCGCGTCGGGCCAGACGATGCCGCGCTCGTCGTGGTTCTGCTCGATCGCGGCGCCGAGCAGGCGCGTGATGCCGATGCCGTAGCAGCCCATCTCCATCAACTGCGGTTTGCCGTTCTCGTCGAGGTAGGTGGCGTTCATCGCCTGCGAATATTTGGTGCCGAGGTAGAACACGTGGCCGACCTCGATGCCGCGCTGGATCGCAAGCAGCCCCTTGCCGTCGGGCGACGGATCGCCCGCGACGACATTACGGATATCGGCCACCAGATCGGGTTCTGAAGCGTCGCGCCCCCAGTTCACACCGGTCAGGTGAGCGTCGGCCTCGTTCGCACCGCAGACAAAATCGCTCATCGCGGCCACGCTGCGATCGGCGACGATCTTGACCGGCTTTCGGGTGCCGATCGGGCCGAGGTAGCCCGGCTTGCAGCCGAAGTGGTCCTCGATCTCGGCGGCCGTCGCGAACCGGAAGCCGGCCTTCAGCCCGGGCAGCTTGCCGGCCTTCACTTCGTTCAACGAATGGTCGCCGCGAACGAGCAGCAGCCAGATCGTCGTCGCCGTCACGCTGCCTCCGTCGTCCACGCTGTCGGTCGCGAGGACGAGCGACTTGACGGTCGCGGCAAGCGGCAGGCCGAGCAGTTCGGCGACATCCTCGCAGGTGCTCTTGCCGGGCGTCGGCGTGAGCTTCATCGGCTGCGACGGCGCCGCGCGCGGCGCGGCCGGCGCGAGCGCTTCGGCAAGCTCCATGTTGGCGGCGTAATCCGAATCGGGGCAGTAGACGATCGCGTCCTCGCCGGTATCGGCGACGACCTGGAACTCCTGCGACAGGTCGCCGCCGATCGCGCCCGAATCGGCGCCCACCGCGCGGTAGCGCAGCCCGAAGCGGTCGAAGATCGCGCAGTAGGCACGCGACATCGTCTCGTAGCTCTTCGCCGCACTCGCCGCATCGCGGTCGAACGAGTACGCATCCTTCATCGTGAATTCACGCCCGCGCATCAGCCCGAAGCGCGGCCGGCGCTCGTCGCGGAATTTGGTCTGGATGTGATAGAAATTCTTCGGCAGCTGCCGGTAGCTGCGCAGCTCCTGGCGCGCGATATCGGTGACGACCTCCTCGCTCGTCGGCTGGATCACGAAGTCGCGCTCGTGGCGGTCCTTCAGGCGCAGCAGTTCGGGACCGTATTTCTGGAAGCGCCCGCTCTCCTGCCACAGCTCGGCCGGCTGCACGACCGGCATCAGCAATTCGATCGCGCCGGCGCGGTTCATCTCCTCGCGCACGATCGCCTCGACCTTGCGGATCACGCGCAGCGCGATCGGCATATAGCTGTAGATGCCGGCAGAGAGGCGCTTGATGAAGCCGGCGCGCAGCATCAGCTGATGGCTCTTCACCTCCGCGTCGGCCGGTGCTTCCTTGAGGGTGGAGATGAAGAAGTTGGAAGCTCTCATCGGCGCGCGGCGGCTCGACCGTTTGGTTGAAGACTGGAGTGGCGATCGGCGCACCCGAGGGGCTGCGGACCATGCCGATGCCCTGCGGGAAAGTGCAGGGTTGCAAGCTGTGGCGCCGATGCAATAATGAATCCAACGAAGAATCTGGGGTTGATTATGCTCGACCGTGAGGGGTTTCGACCCAACGTCGGCATCATCCTGCTGAACCATCGGAACCAGGTGTTCTGGGGCAAGAGGCTGCGCACCCACTCGTGGCAGTTTCCACAGGGTGGCATCAAGCACGGCGAATCGCCCGAGCAGGCGATGTACCGCGAACTGCACGAAGAGGTGGGCCTGCAGCAGCACCACGTCCGCATCGTCGCGCGCACCCGCGACTGGCTGCGCTACGAAGTGCCGGATCATTTCATCCGGCGCGATGCGCGCGGCCACTACCGCGGCCAGAAGCAGATCTGGTTCCTGCTCCAACTCACCGGGCACGACAGCGACCTGAACCTGCGCGCCACCGACCACCCCGAGTTCGATGCCTGGCGCTGGAACGATTACTGGGTGCCGCTCGAAGTCGTGATCGAATTCAAACGCGGCGTCTACGAGATGGCGCTCACCGAGCTGTCGCGCTTCCTGCCGCGCATCGGCCACCAGAACCGCTATCTGCGCGCCGGCATGCGGCCGATGCGACCGCACGAGCCCTTGTCCCGCCCGGCGCCGCTCGACACCGCCGAAGACCCGCCTGCATCGGTTCTGCCGTCCAACGGCGGGAGCTGAGATCGCGCGCCGCCACCCGGCGCGTCAGGACAGGATCATATTGTCGCGGTGGATCATCTCGGGCTCGCCGGTGAAGCCGAGCAGGCGCTCGAATTCGCTCGACGGCTTGCGCGCGATCAGCCGCGCCTCGGCGCTCGCGTAGTTCGCGAGGCCGCGCGCGACTTCGACGCCGTCGCTGCTTTGCACCGCGATGACGTCGCCGCGCGCGAACTCGCCCTTCACCTCGAGCATGCCGATCGGCAGCAGGCTCTTGCCGCCGTCGCGCAGCTTGGCGACGGCGCCATCGTCGATCAGCACCGCGCCGCGCAGCTGCAGGTGATTCGCCATCCACTGCTTGCGTGCCGCGAGCTTGGGCGTCGCGGCAACGAGCGCCGTACCTATCGACTCGCCGGCCGCGAGGCGAAGCAGGACGTCGTGCTCGTGACCCGAGGCGATCACCGTCGATGCGCCGCTGCGCGCCGCGCGGCGCGCCGCGAGCACCTTGGTCAGCATGCCGCCGCGGCCGATGCTGGATCCGGCGCCACCCGCCATGCGCTCGAGTTCCGGGTCGCCGGCCTGCGCTTCGTCGACGAAACGGGCATCCGGTGCACGGCGCGGATCGGCCTCGTACAGCCCGCGCTGGTCGGTGAGGATGACGAGCACATCGGCTTCGACCAGATTGGCGACGAGCGCGCCGAGGGTGTCGTTGTCGCCGAATTTGATCTCGTCGTTGACGACGGTATCGTTCTCGTTGATGACGGGAACGACCTTGAGCCGCAGCAGCGTCGTCAGCGTCGAGCGCGCATTCAGGTAGCGCTCGCGGTCTGTCAGGTCGGCATGGGTGAGCAGCACCTGCGCGCTGCGCAGCCCGTGGGCGCTCAGCTGCGTTTCGTACATGTGGGCGAGCCCCATCTGGCCGACCGCGGCGGCCGCCTGCAGCTCGTGAATCTCCTTCGGCCGCGCCTTCCAGCCGAGGCGTTTCATGCCTTCGGCGATCGCGCCGCTCGAGACCATCACGACCTCGCGCCCGGTCGATGCGAGCTGCGCCAGCTGGCGGCACCAGTGGCCGATCGCCTGCGCATCGAGCCCGCGGCCCTCGTTCGTCACGAGGCTCGAGCCAACCTTGACGACGACGCGGCGCGCGCGCTGCACGATCATGCCCATTGCATGCTCAGCCTGTGCTTGTGCCCGCGCCGGCAAATCGAGGGTCCACCGCAGCAGCGGCCGGCTGGCGCACCGCCGACACATGCTGGTAGACGGCGCGGATCAGCGGCTCGCAGCCCTCGCGCGAGAGCGCCGAGATGGCGAATACCGGCCCCTTCCAGCGCAGTCTCCGCACGAATGCCTTGACGCGCGCCTCGCGCTCCTCGGCGGGAATCATGTCGATCTTGTTGAGGACGATCCAGCGCGGCTTGGCGTGCAGTCCGGCGTCGTATTTCTTCAGCTCCGCGACGAGCGTGCGCACCTGGGCGACCGGATCGATCGCGTCGTCCAGCGGCGCGAAGTCGACCACATGCAGCAGCAGCTGGGTGCGCTGCAGATGGCGCAGAAACAAGTGCCCGAGCCCGGCACCCTCGGAGGCGCCTTCGATCAACCCCGGGATATCGGCGACGACGAAGCTCTGCTCGGGCCCGACGCGGACCACGCCGAGGTTGGGGTGCAGCGTCGTGAACGGATAGTCGGCCACCTTGGGCCGGGCATTCGAGATGGCGGCGATCAGCGTCGACTTGCCGGCGTTGGGCATGCCGAGCAGGCCGACGTCGGCGAGCACGCGCAGTTCGAGCCTGAGCCGGCGCGCCTCGCCGGGCCATCCGGGTGTCTTCTGGCGCGGCGCGCGGTTCGTGCTCGACTTGAAATGCAGGTTGCCGAAGCCGCCGTCTCCGCCCTTGGCGAGCAGCACCTTCTCGCCCGGGACGAGCAGTTCGGCGAGCACCGCTGCGGTGTCGAGATCTGTGATGATCGTGCCCATCGGCATGCGCAGCACGATATCGTCGGCAGCGGCGCCGAACTGGTCCGAGCCGCGCCCCGGCTCGCCGTTGCGCGCCTCGTGGCGGCGCGCATAGCGGTAGTCGATCAGGGTGTTCAGGTTCGGGTCGCCGACGGCGTAGACGCTGCCACCACGCCCGCCGTCGCCGCCATTGGGGCCACCGAAGGGAATGAACTTCTCGCGCCGGAAACTTGCACAACCGCTGCCGCCGGCGCCGGCGGCAATGTCGATCGTGGCTTCGTCGACGAATTTCATGCTGGTGTTGACCCGCGCGAGGCGACGTGTGGCTCCCGGCTCGAACTGCTGCGCAAACGTCGAAGCCCCGGCGGGCCGGGGCTTCGGTGTGCTTGCCGACGGCGAAGGCAGCCGCGTCGCGGCCGTCAGAGCGCCGTGACGGACACCGTGCGGCGGTTCAGCGGACCCTTGACGGAAAAATCGACCTTGCCATCGACGAGCGCGAACAAGGTGTGGTCGCGGCCGATATCGACGTTGGTGCCGGCGTGAAACTGCGTGCCGCGCTGGCGCACGATGATCGAGCCGGCCGAGACGACCTGCCCGCCATACACCTTCACGCCGAGCATCTTGGGATTCGAATCGCGGCCATTGCGGGTGGAACCACCGCCCTTTTTCTGTGCCATGTCTGTGCTCCTATTCCGAAATCATGCCGGATCAGGCGCTGACCGCGCTGATCTCGATCTCGGTGAAATTCTGGCGGTGGCCCTGTCGCTTCTGGTAGTGCTTGCGACGGCGCATCTTGAAGATGCGCACCTTGTCGTGCCGCCCCTGAGCGAGCACGGTGGCCTTCACGCTGGCGCCGGCAACCAGGGGCGTGCCGACCTGAAGCTCTGCGCCTTCGCCGACGGCAAGCACCTGGTCGATCACGATCTCCTGGCCAACGTCCGCAGCAATCTGTTCTATCTTGATCTTCTCGCCGGCCGCAACCCTGTATTGCTTGCCACCGGTTTTTATGACCGCGTACATGTAAACCCCTTCTAGTGGATCCGCGTTGTCGCCTCAGCCCTTTCGCAACGAGCGCCGACAGCTCTACCCTGTGCGGGACGCAGAGCCATAGATTCTAGCACGGCATCCGCGAACGACCGTTGCCCGCGCAACGCGCCCTCGTGGCACCCTGCAACACCCGTCGCACCGCAGCGCCCGACATCGCACCGCGCGTTCCTATAATTCCCCGGACCTCACAGGGATCCCCTTGCATACACTGACACCGCCCCTCACGTCCGCAGTGCCGGAAGCCGCGCTGCCCATGGCGGCGGAGATGGCGCAGGTCGATGCGATCATCCGCGCCCGGCTGGTGTCAGAAGTGGCGCTCGTGAACCAGATTTCCGCCTACATCATCGGTGCCGGCGGCAAGCGCATCCGGCCGCGGCTGGTACTGCTGTTCGCCGGTGCGCTCGGCTTCGAAGGCCCGGAGCGCCTCGAACTCGCCGCGATCGTCGAGTTCATCCACACCGCGACGCTGCTGCACGACGACGTGGTCGACGAATCCGGCTTGCGGCGCGGACGCGAAACGGCGAATGCCCTGTTCGGCAATGCGGCAAGCGTGCTGGTCGGCGACTTCCTGTACTCGCGCGCCTTCCAGATGATGGTGTCGGTAAACCGGATGCGCGTGCTCGACGTGCTGGCCGACGCGACGAACGTGATCGCCGAAGGCGAGGTCATGCAGCTGATGAATATGCACGACCCCGACCTCGCGGTCGATGCCTACCTGCGCGTGATCCGCTTCAAGACGGCGAAGCTGTTCGAGGCGAGTGCGCGCCTGGGCGCGGTGCTCGCCGAGGCATCGCCCGAGGTCGAGGATGCCTGCGCAAGCTACGGCCGCTCGCTCGGTACCGCATTTCAGCTGGTCGACGATCTGCTCGACTACGAAGGCGCGACGACGCAGCTCGGCAAGAATGTCGGCGACGACCTGCGCGAAGGCAAGCCGACCTTGCCGCTGCTGCTGGCGATGGCGCGCAGCGAGCCGGCCGAGCGCGCGTTGATCCGCCACGCGATCGAGCAGGGGGAAGTCGCCCGCTTGCCCGAGATCGTCGAGATCGTGCGCAAGACCGGCGCACTGCAGGCGACGCGCGAAGCGGCGCGCGCCGAGGCCGACCTCGCGCGCAAGTGCGTCGTCGTGCTGCCGAAGTCGTCGGCCCGGGACGCTCTGCTAGAATTGTGTGTTCGATCGGTCGAGCGTTCATCGTGAACGCCCGGCCTGCTCGGCGCCGCGGCGCCGAGCGCAGATGGGCCCCTGCGGGCCCGTTTTCTTCGGGGTGTAGCTTAGCCTGGTAGAGCGCTACGTTCGGGACGTAGAGGCCGGAGGTTCGAATCCTCTCA
>JACSRM010000478.1 GCA_014879745.1 Burkholderiaceae bacterium
TCGTAGACGACGTTCGGCGCCTCGCGGCACATGAACTCGATCGCATCCTGGTCGCCGAGCCAGTCGCCGCCCTTGACCGTATCGTAGAAGTGGAAGTGCCAGTTGTCCTCGCTCATGTTGCCGAGCGAGGCGCCGATGCCGCCCTGCGCGGCGACGGTGTGCGAGCGCGTCGGAAAGACCTTCGACAGCACGGCGACACTCAACCCGGCACGCGCGAGGCGCAGCGAGGCCTGCATGCCCGAACCGCCGGCGCCGACGATGACGACGTCGAACTTGCGACGGGCGAGCTTCGAAGTCGATGACATCAGAGTCTCCAGAGAACCTGCAGCGCCCACCCGGCGCAGGCGAGCAGCCAGACGATCACGGCGATCTGCGCCAGCAGGCGCACGCCGGTGGCATGGACATAGTCCATCAACACATCGCGCACCCCGACCCAGGCGTGCCAGGCGAGCGCGAGGATGACGACGAAGGTGAGCGACTTCATCCAGGTCGGCGCGAAGATGCCGGCCCAGCGGTCGTAGCCGAGTTCGCCGGGCATCAGCAGCTGCACGAGCACGACGAGTGTGAAGAGCGCCATCAGCAGCGCCGTGACGCGCTGGACGAGCCAGTCGCGCATCCCGTAGTGGGCGCCGACGACGAGGCGCTTGCTGCCGAAGTTCTGTGTCATTGGATGAAGCCTCCGCGTGAATGCGAGCCGGCGCGAGCCCTGCGCGCCCCCTCAATACAAGCCGAACAACTTCGCGCCGAGCAGGAGCGTGAGCAGCAGGCTCGCGGCGAGCGTGAAGGCGGCCGTGCGGCGGCCGAAATCCTTGTCGACGCGATGCGTTGCGTCCATGTACAGGTGACGCAGACCGGCGATGATGTGATGCAGCGTGGCCCAGATCAGCGCCAGCACGACGAGCTTGACGAACCATGCGGGCAGGAACCACGCCCCCGCGATGAAGACCGACCGGAAGGCGTCGAACGACACCTCGGAAGTGACGCTCGCATCGAACATCCAGACGATGAACGGCAGCAGCAGGAACAGCAGCAGGCCGCTCGCGCGGTGCAGGATGGAGACGAGGGCGGCGAGCGGCATCCGGTATTGGGTCGCTTCCCACAGATGCATCGTTCCGGGTCTGGTCTTTGCGGTCTCGGTCATTCGCGTTCCAGTCAGAAAGGTCAGAAGCTGCGCGCTGAACCGAAGCATTTTATTGCAATGCAACAGCGCCGCCGGGAAAGCCTGCCACTCTTGCCGATGTCGGCAAGCACGGCAGCACTCAGCTCAACTCGTTTCGATAGTAGTGCGCACTCGTGTCGTACAGGCCGCGCCGCAGTTCGAGCGGCCGGTCGCCATAGGTGAAGGAAAGGCGCTCGACGCTGAGCAGCGGCGCGCCGGGTTCGACTTCGAGCAGCGCGGCCGATTCGGCGTCCGCGCCGACCGCGCGCAGCTTCTCGTCGGCGCGGATCATGCGGACCCCGAATTCGGTCTCGAACAGCCGGTACATCGGCCCCCGGTACTCGCTCAGACGCTCGGCAGTGAGGCCCTTGAAGGCATGGCCCGGCAGCCAGATGTCGTCCAGGACGACCGGCCGGCCCTCGAACGAGAGCACGCGGCGCACCTGCAGCGTCGGGTCGCCGGCCCGCAGCGCGAGTGCGCGTGCGACATCGGCCGGCGCGCGCTGGCGGCGGCAGTCGATGAAGCGGCGCGCCATGCCGCCGGATTTGCCGTTGTCCGGCACCAGGCGCAGGAAGCGAAACCTAACCTCGCGCTCGGCATGGGTCGCGACAAACGTGCCCTTGCCCTGCCGGCGCACGAGCAGCCTGTCGTCGGCGAGCGCGTCGATCGCCTTGCGCACCGTGCCCTGGCTGACCTTGAAGCGCGCCGCAAGCTCGAGCTCGCTCGGAATCAGCTCGCCCGGGCGCCACTCGCCACCCTGCAGGCTGTGCGTCAGCAGGACCTTGATCTGCTGGTACAGCGGGCTGAAGGCGGGTGCCGCGTCGCGCGCGACCACTGGTGCGGTGGCATGGCCCGCGGCTTGCGGAGGGGCTGGCATGCGCGGATTGCAGCACAGCCGCGCCCGGCCGTCCAGACAGTGCTGAAATATGTCTTATATAAGACACAAGACTAAACCATCGGATGGACGCCCGGGGCGGCGATTGGATACACTTCGCATCCAGTGCAGCCGGCGACGCGCACGGCCGCAACCGCTCCCCCAAATCGCACCGGAGTTCCCCATGAGCAAGTCCCCCGTTCGTGTCGCCGTCACCGGCGCGGCCGGCCAGATCGGCTACGCCATCCTGTTTCGCATCGCCTCGGGCGAGATGCTCGGCAAGGATCAGCCCGTGATCCTCTCGCTGCTCGAAGTGCCGATGGAAAAGCCCCAGCAGGCGCTGCAGGGCGTGATGATGGAACTGCAGGACTGCGCCTTCCCGCTGCTCGCCGGCATGGAGGCGCACGGCGACCCGATGACGGCGTTCAAGGACGTCGACTATGCGCTGCTGATCGGCTCGCGCCCGCGCGGCCCCGGCATGGAGCGCGCCGAGCTGCTCGCCGTCAACGCCGAGATCTTCACCGCCCAGGGCAAGGCGCTCAACGCCGTCGCCAAGCGCAACGTGAAGGTGCTCGTCGTCGGCAACCCGGCCAACACCAACGCATACATCGCGATGAAGAGCGCGCCCGACCTGCCGCGGCGCAACTTCACGGCGATGCTGCGGCTGGACCACAACCGCGCGCTGAGCCAGATCGCGTCCAAGACCGGCAAGGCGGTCGCCGATATCGAGAAGCTGTGCGTCTGGGGCAACCACTCGCCTTCGATGTACGCCGACTACCGCTTCGCGACGATAGGCGGCAAGAGCGTGAAGGACATGATCAACGATCAGGCCTGGAACGCCGACACTTTCCTGCCCACCGTCGGCAAGCGCGGCGCGGCGATCATCGCGGCGCGCGGCGTCTCGTCGGCGGCGTCGGCGGCGAACGCGGCGATCGACCATATGCACGACTGGGCGCTCGGCACGAATGGCAAATGGGTCACGATGGGCATCCCGTCCGACGGCCAGTACGGTATCCCGAAGGACGTGATGTTCGGCTTCCCCGTCACCTGCGACGGCGGCGAGTACAAGCTTGTCGAGGGCCTCGCGATCGACGCCTTCAGCCAGGAGCGCATCAAGATCACGCTCGACGAACTCCTCGCCGAGCAGGACGGCGTCAAGCACCTGCTCTGAACGCCCGATGAGCGCGTCTGCCGCGCAGGGTCCGAAAGCAAGCTCGCGCAGGCCGCGCGAGGCCCCGGCGCCGCGCCGGGCGGCCCGCGCGCGCGAGGTGCTGTTCGGCGCGGACGACCTCGCCCCTGCCCTGCCGGTCTGCGACCACTATGCGGGCGTCGAGGTGCGCATGCGCAAGAGCCTCGAGTTGCAGCGCGAACTGGGCCCGGTATTCGACGTCACGCTCGATTGCGAGGACGGCGCGCCGGTCGGCGGCGAGGTCGAGCATGCGCAGATGGTTGCCGAATTCGTCGATTCGGCCGCCAATGCGCACGACCGCGTCGGCGCCCGGCTGCATCCGGTGCATCACGCCGCGTTCGGCATCGACGCCGAGACC
>JACSRM010000302.1 GCA_014879745.1 Burkholderiaceae bacterium
CCCGACTGGCTCGTCGCGAGCCCGTCCGAGCAGGCGCTGATCGACGCGACGCGCGTCGTCATCG
This sequence comes from Burkholderiaceae bacterium, assembly GCA_014879745.1. Classification (GTDB taxonomy): domain Bacteria; phylum Pseudomonadota; class Gammaproteobacteria; order Burkholderiales; family Burkholderiaceae_C; genus CAIKUF01. The sequence continues at coordinate 65 of JACSRM010000302.1, forward strand.
GCACCCAGGAGCAGGCGGGGGTCGATGTGGTGTGCGACGGCGAGCTGTACCGCTTCGACATCAACCACCCCGAGACGAACGGCATGATCGAGTACTTCGTGCGGCCGATGGACGGCATCACGCAGCGCTTCTCGTTCGACGACCTGATCGCCTACCGGTCGAGCAGCGGCATGAAGTTCCGCACCCGGCCGCCCGGCACCGTCGTCGGTGCGATCGGCCACGGCAGCCTCGACCTGCCGCTCGCCTGCGCGCGGGCGAAGGCGCTCGCGACGCACACCTTCAAGTTCACCGTCACCGGCCCGCACATGCTCGCCAAGACGCTGATCAACCGGCACTATGTCGACACCGCCGACGTCGCGCACGCGCTGGCCGACGCACTCGCCGCGCAGGTGAGGCACCTGGATGCCGACATCGTGCAGCTCGACGAGGCGAATCTGCCCGGCCACCCCGAGGAGTGGGAATGGGCGGCGTCGGCGATCAACCGCGTCCTCGACGCCGTGCCAGGTACGCCGGCGGTGCACCTGTGCTTCGGCAACTACGGCGGGCAGACGGTACAGAAGGGCACCTGGGACAAGCTGATGAGCTATCTGAACGCGCTGCACGCCGACCACGTCGTCCTCGAATGCGCGCACCGCCCGCCAGAGGAACTGCAGGCGTTCAAGGATCTCGATCCACGCATCGGCCTCGGCCTGGGCGTCGTCGACATCAAGGCGAACGACGTCGAGAGCGCCGATCAGGTGGCGCGCGCGATCGAACGTGCCGAGAAACTGCTCGGCGCGGGGCGCGTTCGCTACATCCACCCCGACTGCGGCTTCTGGATGTTGAAGCGCCCGATCGCCGACGCCAAGATGCGCGCGCTCGCCGCCGGCCGCGACCTTTTCGAAGGCGCCGAATGAGCCGCGAAAGAGGGGCCCCGCGCAGCGGGGATCGAAGCGAGCGAGTGCGGCGGGGCGCCGACGATGTGGCGCTACAAGCGTCTCGACTGAACGGAGGCGCCGTATGAGCGACTTGCCGCTGCGCTTCGCGAACGTCGAGGCACTCGAGGATTTCATGACGGCGCCGACGCCGGCGCTCATCGCCGATCTGGCCCGCGTCGATGGCGACATCATCGTGCTCGGCGTCGGCGGCAAGATGGGGCCGACGCTCGCGCGCATGGCCAAGCGCGCCGCGCCGGGCAAGCGGGTGATCGGCGTCGCGCGGTTCTCCGACCCCGGCGTGAAGGCGGCGCTCGAAGCGCACGGCGTCGAATGCATCGCCTGCGACCTGCTCGACCGCGATGCGATAGAGCGGCTGCCCAACGTCGCCGACGGCGTTCGCAACTGCGTCTTCATGGCCGGCCACAAGTTCGGCGCGACCGGCAACCCGGCGCTGACGTGGATGATGAACGTCGGCGTGCCGATGATGGTCGCCGACATCTACCGCGACGCGCGCATCGTCGCCTTCTCGACCGCCTGCGTCTACCCGTTCGTGCCGGTCAACGGCCCGGGCGCCGCCGAGGACACGCTGCCTGCGCCACCGGGCGGCGACTACGCGAACTCGTGCGTCGGACGCGAGCGCATGTTCGAGTACGGCTCGCACCAGTACGGCACCGCCGGCCGCCTCGTGCGGCTGTCGTACGCGATCGACATGCGCTACGGCGTGCTCCACGACGTCGCGCGCGCCGTCTTCGACGGCGACGATATCGACCTGTCGATGGGCCACGTCAACGTGATCTGGCAGGGCGACGCCAACGAGCAGGCGCTGCGCCTGCTTGCGCACTGCACGTCGCCGGTGACGCCGATCAACATCACCGGGCCCGGCCACATCAGCGTGCGCTGGCTGGCCGGCGAGTTCGGCCGCCACTTCGGCTGCGAGCCGCGCGTCTTCGGGCGCGAGGTGTCCAACGCGTGGCTCGAGGACACGTCGCTCGCGATCTCGATGTTCGGCAAACCGCGCGTGCCGCTCGAGACGATGATCGACTGGGTTGCCGACTGGGTCGAGCACCGCGGCGAGAGCCTGGACAAGCCGACGCACTTCTCGACGCGGGATGGCAGCTACTGAGCGATCGCCTGCGATCCGGCTGCTCACGGCAGCCGATCTCGACGCCGCGGTGGAGTTGTCTGCGTCGGCGCACTGGAACCAGAACCGCGCCGACTGGCGGACGATGCTGCAGCTCGGCCAGGGCTGGGGCCTCGACGGCGTCGATGACGCCGGGCGCGAGGTGCTCGCCGCGTCGGTCGTCGTGCTGCCGTACGGCACCGCGTTCGCGTGGACGAGCATGGTGCTCGTGCTGCCGGCGTTCCAGCGCCGCGGCTACGCGCGGCAATTGCTGCGCCATGCACTCGCCCATCTCGGCGCGCAGGGCCGCGCCGCGATCCTCGATGCGACCCCGGCCGGCCATGCGGTCTATGTGCAGGAAGGCTTTGCCGACACCTGGGGCTTCGCGCGCTACCGGCGCGAGGCGGGCGCGGCCTTGACTCGGCGCCCGAATGGTCTGCCAACACGGCCGCTGACTGACCGGGATTGGCCCGCGATCGAGGCGCTCGATACGCCCGCGTTCGGCGCGTCGCGTCTGCCGCTCCTGCAGTCGCTTGCGCAGCGCTGGCCGCAGGCCGCGCGCGTCGTCGAGGCCGGCGGCCGGCTGCGCGGCTACGTGCTCGGCCGCGACGGCCGCGAGGCCGGGCAGATCGGGCCGCTGCTTGCCAAAGACGACGACGTTGCCATCGCGCTGCTCGCGCATGCGCTGCACGCCGAGCCCGGAGCACTCTACGTCGATCTGCTCGACAGCCGCCGTTCGCTGCTGCCCTGGCTGGAGCAGGCGGGCTTCGTCTTCCAGCGCCCGTTTACGCGGATGGTGCACGGTACGCGCTCCGCGCCCGGCGACCCGGCGGCGATCGTGCTCGCCGCCGGCCCGGAGCTCGGCTAAGCGCGCCTACTTCGTCATCTTGATCGAGCGATCGAGGAACTCGTTCGTGTAGACGGTCTTCACGTCGAACGGCTTGTCGATGCCGATGTAGTCCTTGACGAGGTCGTAGTCGGCCTGCATCCGCGCCGGATCGAGGTAGCCGAGGGCGACCTCACGCGAATACTTGTCGCTCATCAGCTGCTCGACGAGCATCCAGTTGTCGAGTTCGTTGTCGAACTTGAGCGCGCCGTTGGCATCGACAAGCGCCTGCACGCAGGGCTTCGGGTCCTTCACGCAGGCGGCGAACGCGCGCTGCGTGACCTTGACGAACTTGTCGACGAGCGGCTTGTTCTCGGCGAGGAATTTGGCGTTGACGATTATCGAATTGCCGTAAGGGTTGAGACCCGCGTCCTTCCACGCCAGAAAGCCCATATCGTCGCCAAGCTCGCGCTGGAAGATATGGTGGATGTTGTAGAACGAGGTCGTGACGTCGATCGTCTTGGACTTCAGCGCCGCGAGCTTGGCATTGGCGTCGATATTCACCCAGGTCACCGATTTCGGATCAACGCCGTTGGCCTTCGCGAGCGCCGGCCACATCACGCGTGCGCCGTCGGCCGCCGGGTTGCCGATCTTCTTGCCGGGGAAATCCTTCACGCCCTTGATGCCGGAGCTCTTGAGCCAGTACATGCCTTGCGGCGAATTGGCGTAGACGTTGTAGACGGCGACCGTATCCGCGCCCTTGCCCTTGGCGACAAGCACGCCCGCCATGTCGGCCAGCCCGATCGGCGTGACGCCGGCGCCGACGCGCTGGGTCGCCATCGCCGAGCCCTTGCCCGGCTCCAGGTTCAGATCGATGCCGGCCTTCTCGTACCAGCCCATCTTCTTCGCGTAGTAGTAGGGCGCGTGGTCGCCGCCCGGCACCCAGTTGAGAACGAAGTCGAGTTTCTCGAGCGCATGCGCAGAGAAGGACATGAGGCCGGCTGTCGCGAGCGCGGCACCGAACACGAGGCGCTTGATCATGGACACTCCTGTTGCCTTGCGAGGCGGGGATAAGCTAAATTCACCAACCAGTGATTTTCGATCGAAAGTATAGGATAGGCGAATCGATTCACCCAGCGGCTGACGCGGGTGCGTGTACTGAGTTTCCCTGATGCAATCCGACGACCGAGCCTCACCTGCGGCTGACCTGCCCGATGCCGTGCGCGCATTGCTCGAACGGGGTACGGTCATCCCCGCCCATCCGCTCGCGCTCGATGCGGCGCGCCGGCTCGACACGCGGCGCCAGCGCGCGCTGACGCGCTACTACATCGATGCCGGCGCGGGCGGCCTGGCAGTCGGCGTGCACGCGACGCAATTCGCGATCCGCGAGGTCGGCCTCTACGAGCCGGTGCTCGAACTCGCGGCGCACACCGCGCGCGACTGGACCCCGCGCCCGCTCGTCATGATCGCCGGGCTGTCGGGCGACACGTCGCAGGCGGTGCGCGAGGCCGAAATCGCGCGCAAGCACGGCTATCACGCGGGGCTGCTGTCGCTCGCGCCGATGAGGGGCGCGACGATCGACGCGCTGATCTCGCACTGCGCGGCGGTCGCCGACCGGATCCCGCTCGTCGGCTTCTATCTGCAGACGGCGGTCGGCGGCATCGCGCTACCGATGGAGTTCTGGCGCCGCTTCGCGCTGATCGAGAATGTCGTCGCGATCAAGATGGCGCCGTTCGACCGCTACCGTACGCTGGACGTCGTGCGTGGCGTCGTCGCGGCCGGCGCCGAGGAGCGCGTGACGCTCTATACCGGCAACGACGATCACATCGTGCTCGATCTGCTCGCGCCCTTCGTCGTCAGGCGCGACGGCCGCGACGTGACGGTGCGCATCCGCGGCGGGCTGCTCGGCCACTGGAGCGTGTGGACGCACAGCGCGGTGCGGCAACTCGATCGCATCCACGCGGCGCTCGCCACCGGCGCCATCGATGCGTCGCTGCTCGAGCTCGATTCGCGCGTCACCGACTGCAACAGCGCGTTCTTCGACGTCGCGAATGCGTTTGCCGGCTGCATTCCGGGCTGCCACGAAGTCCTGCGCCGCCAGGGACTGCTCGAACGCATCGATTGCCTCGATCCGAACGAGCGCCTGTCGCCCGGCCAGGCCGAGGCGATCGATCGCGTCTGCCGCGATCACGCCGACCTGTCGGACGACGGCTTCGTCGCCGCCAACCTGCAACGCTGGCTTGCCTGAGCAGCGCCGGGGCGACCGATGGACAAGACCGCATCGAAGCTGCACCAGTACACGCTCGGTGTTGTCGCGCACCTGCTGCTGCTGCTCGCCTGGTATCTCTCGGTCCACGTCGGCGACGTGCCGAAGTACATCCTGCCGTCGCCGGTGGATACCTTTCGCGCGCTCGGCGTCGCCGACTATGGCTGGTGGGCCGCGACGCTCGTCACCGGCGCCGAGATCTTCGGCGGCTATGCGCTGGCGCTCGCGGTCGGCGTCGTCCTCGCGCTGCTGTTCACGTGGTCGAAATCGTTCGAGTCGCTGATGCTGCCGCTGCTCGTCACCTTGAACATGATTCCGAAGGTGGCGATCGGCCCGCTCATCATCGTCTGGTTCAGCTATGGCGTGCTGACGAATACGATGATGGCGTTCTCGATCGCCGTCTTCCCGATCCTGCTGACAACCGCGCGCGGCCTGCGCGAGATCGAGCCCGACCTGCTCGATCTGGTGCGCTCGCTGCGCGGCTCGCGCTGGCAGCTGTTCACGAAGATCCAGTTGCCGGGCGCGCTGCCGTATGTCTTTGCCGGCATGAAGGTCGCCGCGATCCTGGCCGTCGCGGGGGCGATCGTCGGCGAGTTCCTCGGCTCGGACAAGGGGCTCGGCTACCTGATGCTACAGGTGCAGGTGACGCTCGATACGCCGGCGATGTTCATGGCGGTGATCCTGATCACGCTGCTCGGCGTCTTGCTGTACGGCCTCGTGCTGGGGTTGGAGCGCTGGCTCGTGCCGAAGGACGCGCGCGTCTCATGAGCGAAGCGAACGCCAGCGGCGGCGCGTTCATCCACCTGTCGGGTGTTCGCAAGAGCTACGGCAAGCACCTGGCGGTCTCGGACGCGACATTCGATATCCAGGCCGGCGAACTGGTCGCGCTCGTCGGCCCGTCGGGCTGCGGCAAATCGACCTTGCTGAAGGTGCTCGCCGGCCTGCATCCGCACGACGGCGGCGAGGTGCGCATCGGCACCCCGAGCCACCCGTTCGACCCGGCGCGCGATATCGGCATGGTGTTTCAGGCGCCGCTGTTGCTGAAGTGGCGCCGCATCCTCGACAACGTGCTGCTGCCGGCCGAGATCCTCGGCCTGCCGATGGGCGAGGCGCGCGAGCGCGGCCGGGCACTGATGGAGATGGTCGGCCTCGCCGGCTACGAGAGCAAATATCCGTACGAACTGTCGGGCGGCATGCAGCAGCGCGCCGCGATCGCCCGCTCGCTCGTGCACGACCCGAAACTCGTGCTGATGGACGAACCGTTCGGCGCGCTCGATGCGCTGACGCGCGAGAAGATGAATCTCGAACTGCTGCGCATCTGGAAGACTTCTGGCAAGACGATCGTCTTCGTGACCCACGGCATCTCGGAAGCGGTCTTCCTCGGCACGCGGGTCGTCGTCCTCACCGCCGGCCCGGCGCGCATGGCCGACAACTTCGAGATCGACCTGCCGCGGCCACGCACGCTCGACATGAAGACGCACGAGAAATTCGGCGTCTATACGCGGCGCATCTACAAGCTGCTCGGCATGGAGTGATCGCCGCCGGCGCGGCAAGACGGCGTCACTCGCGCACCAGATAGCCGAGCACGACGTCGGTCATGTGCGACAGCCGCTCGACCTTGGCCTTGGTGCCGAGCAGCGGCCGGTCGAAGATCGTCGACAGCGTGTGGTTGTTGCCGATATAGAAGTACGACAGCGCGGCGATCGAGATATAGAGCTGCATCGGATCGACGCCGGCGCGAAAGACGCCGCTCTTGCGGCCGCGTTCGAGCACGTCGGCCAGTGTGTGCAGAAGCGGCGAGTGCATCGCCGAAATCTTGGTCGACTGCTTGAGGTGGCGCGCCCGGTGCAGGTTCTCGCTGTTGAGCAGCGTCTGCAACTCGGGGTGCTCGAGCGAATAGTTCCAGGTGAATGCGATCAGGCGGCGGATCGCCTCGGTCGGCTCGACCTGCGTCAGCTCGAGCTGCTGCTCGGCATTGCGGATGTCCTCGTAGACGCGCTCCAGCACGGCCAGGAAGAGACGCTCCTTGCCCTCGAAGTAGTAGTAGATCAGGCGCTTGTTGACCGCCGCGCGCCCGGCGATGCGGTCCATGCGCGCGCCGCCCAGGCCGTGCAGCGCGAATTCGTCGCGCGCCGCGTCGAGAATGTCGCGCTGCGACCGGTCGGCGTCGCGCGGGCGGGGCTCGGCGGCGCGCCGCTTGGCAGGCTCTTTATTCACCATTCGTTGAAGTATGGTGCGTCCGGGGCCGCCAAGGCAAGCCCCGGACTGCGCACGATAGACTGCGTTCGCCAGCAGCGCGCCGGTCGCTACACGGCTGATTCGAGGTGCTCGCAGCGCCCGCGGCCGGCGTTCTTCACCCTGCCCATCGGAGTCTTCATGCCACCCGCTTCATCCCCGTCGGTCGTCACCTGCGACCTCTGCGATCAGCACAAGAACGACAGCGACGGCGCCTTTCGCGTCCTGCCGCCGGTCTTTCGCGACTTTGGCGCCACGCCGGCGTTTGCCGGCACCGTCAGCACCGTGAAGTGCTTCGAGGACAACTCGCTCGTCAAGGCGGCGGTCGAGTCACCCGGCGAGGGCAGGGTGCTCGTCGTCGATGGCGGCGCGTCGCTGCGGCGCGCGCTGGTCGGCGGCAATCTTGCCGCGGCCGCCGCCAAGAATGGCTGGGCCGGGCTCGTGATCGACGGCTGCGTCAGGGACGTTGCCGAGCTCGCGGCGTGCGCGGTCGGCATCCGGGCGCTGGCGTGCATCCCACTTGCGACCGAAAAGCGCGGCGCGGGCGAGCGCGACGTGCCGGTGCGGATCCAGGGCGTCTGGGTGCGGCCGGGCGAGCGGCTCGTCGCCGATGCCGATGGCATCGTCGTGATGCCGGGAGGGTGAGGGCGGCCCGACGCGCGGCGGCGCCGCGCCGGACGTCTACTTGAAGAGATCCTTCACGCGGTCGGTCCACGACTTTGCATTCGGTGAATGGCGGTCGCCTGCCTTGCGAAACGATTCATCGAGTTCCTTCAGCAGCTTCCTCTGGTGCTCGGTGATCTTGACCGGCGTCTCGACCGTGATGTGGCAGTAGAGGTCGCCGGGATAGCTCGAGCGCACGCCCTTGATGCCCTTGCCGCGCAGGCGGAAGGTCTTGCCGTGCTGGGTGCTCTCGGGCAGGTCGATCTCGGCCTTGCCGTTCAGGGTCGGCACCTCGATATTGCCGCCTAGCGCGGCGGTCGTCATCGCGACCGGTACCGAGCAGTGCAGGTCGTCGCCGTCGCGCTCGAAGATGTCGTGCGGCTTGACGCGCAACTCGATGTAGAGGTCGCCCGGCGGCCCGCCGTTCGTCCCGGGCTCGCCGTTGCCGGCCGAGCGGATGCGCATGCCCTCGCCGATGCCGGCCGGGATCTTCACTTCGAGCGTCTTCGTCTTCTTGATCTTGCCCTGGCCGCTGCACGCGGTGCACGGCTCGGGGATGATTCTCCCCGAGCCGCGGCAGTGCGGGCAGGTCTGCTGGATGCTGAAGAAGCCCTGGCGCATGTGGACGGTGCCGGCGCCGTTGCAGGTGGTGCACGACTTGGCGCTCGTGCCGGGCTTGGCGCCGCTGCCGCTGCAGGTCTCGCAGGTCTCCCAGCTCGGGATGCGGATCTGCGTCTCCTTGCCGAGCGCCGCTTCCTCGAGCGTGATCTCCATCGCGTACGAGAGGTCGTTGCCGCGGTAGACCTGCTGGCCGCTGCGGCGCCCGCCCTGGCCGCCGAAGATGTCGCCGAAGATGTCGCCGAACGCCTCGGCGAAGCCGCCGAAGCCTTCTGCCCCGCGCCCGCCCATCATGTTGGGGTCGACGCCGGCGTGGCCGTGCTGGTCGTAGGCCGCGCGCTTGTGCGGGTCCGACAGCATCTCGTAGGCTTCCTTCGCCTCCTTGAAGCGCTCCTCGGCCTTGGTTGCGGTGTCACCCTGGTTGCGGTCCGGGTGATGCTTCATCGCGAGCTTGCGATAGGCCTTCTTGATGTCGTCGTCGGTTGCGTTCTTCGGAACGCCCAGGACGTCGTAGTAGTCGCGCTTTGCCATTCGTGCTGCCTTGTCAACGCGAAACCCCCGTGCGCTCGATCGAGCTCACGGGGGTGCCGCTTTGCGGGGCGGGCGGGCGCCGCCCGCCGCCGCAAGTCCTCTTACTTCTTGTCCTTCACTTCGGTGAACTCGGCGTCGACCACGTTGTCGTCGGCCGGCTTCGACGCCGAAGGCGCTTCGCCTGCGCCGCCCGGCGCCGGGCCACCCGCGGCGCCGGCGGCGGCCGCCGCAGCCTGCGTCTCGGCGTAGACCTTCTCGCCGAGCTTCTGGCTCGCGGCCATCAGCGCCTCGGTCTTGGCCTCGATCTCGGCCTTGTCTTCGCCCTCGAGCGCCTTCTCGGCGTCCTTCACCGCCGCCTCGATTTTCTCCTTCTCGCCGGCGTCGAGCTTGTCGCCGTGCTCGGCGAGCGACTTCTTCACGCTGTGCACCATCGCGTCGGCGGCGTTGCGGGCCTGCACCACCTCGAGCTTCTTCTTGTCCTCGGCGGCGTTGAGTTCGGCGTCCTTCACCATCTGCTGGATCTCGGCCTCGGACAGCCCCGAGTTCGCCTTGATCGTGATCTTGTTCTCCTTGCCGGTGCCCTTGTCCTTGGCGCTGACGTGCAGGATGCCGTTGGCGTCGATGTCGAAGGTCACTTCGATCTGCGGCATGCCGCGCGGCGCCGGCGGGATGCCTTCGAGGTTGAATTCGCCGAGGCTCTTGTTGCCGCTGGCCATCTCGCGCTCGCCCTGGTAGACCTTGATCGTCACCGCCGGCTGGTTGTCGTCGGCGGTCGAGAAGGTCTGCGCGAACTTGGTCGGGATCGTCGTATTCTTCTTGATCATCTTCGTCATCACGCCGCCCAGCGTCTCGATGCCGAGCGACAGCGGCGTCACGTCGAGCAGCAGCACGTCGGAGCGGTCGCCCGACAGCACCTGGCCCTGGATCGCGGCGCCGACGGCGACCGCCTCGTCCGGGTTCACGTCCTTGCGCGGCTCGCGGCCGAAGAATTCCTTGACCTTGTCCTGCACCTTGGGCATGCGCGTCATGCCGCCGACGAGGATCACGTCGTTGATGTCGGAGACGGAAAGCCCCGAGTCCTTGATCGCGGTACGGCACGGCGCAATCGTGCGCTCGATCAGGTCATCGACGAGCGCCTCGAGCTTGGCGCGCGTGAGCTTGATATTGAGGTGCTTCGGGCCCGACGCATCGGCCGTCACGTACGGCAGGTTGATGTCGGTCTGGGCGCTGCTGGAGAGCTCGATCTTCGCCTTCTCGGCCGCTTCCTTCAGCCGCTGCAGCGCGAGCACGTCCTTCGCGAGGTCGACGCCCTGATCCTTCTTGAACTCGCCGATGATGTAGTCGATGATGCGCTGGTCGAAGTCCTCGCCGCCGAGGAAGGTGTCGCCGTTCGTCGCGAGGACCTCGAACTGCTTTTCGCCGTCGACGTCGGCGATCTCGATGATCGAGATGTCGAAGGTGCCGCCGCCGAGGTCGTAGACGGCGATCTTGCGGTCGCCCTTTTCCTTCTTGTCGAGGCCGAACGCGAGCGCCGCCGCGGTCGGCTCGTTGATGATGCGCTTGACCTCGAGGCCGGCGATGCGTCCGGCGTCCTTCGTCGCTTGGCGCTGCGAGTCGTTGAAGTACGCGGGCACCGTGATCACCGCCTCGGTGACCGGCTCGCCGAGGTAGTCCTCGGCGGTCTTCTTCATCTTGCGCAGGATCTCGGCGCTGACCTGCTGCGGCGCGAGCTTCGTGCCGTGCGCCTCGACCCAGGCGTCGCCGTTGTCGGCGGCCGCGATCTTGTAGGGCATCAGGTCGATGTCCTTCTGCACTTCCTTCTCGGCGAACTTGCGGCCGATCAGGCGCTTGACGGCGTAGATCGTATTCTTCGGGTTCGTCACCGCCTGGCGCTTGGCCGACGCGCCGACCAAGATCTCGCCGCCGTCCTGGTAGGCGATGATCGACGGCGTCGTGCGCGCGCCTTCACTGTTCTCGATCACCTTCGGCGTGTTGCCTTCCATGATCGACACGCACGAATTCGTCGTGCCGAGGTCGATGCCGATGATTCTTCCCATGTTCTTGCTCCTGCTGAAATGTGTGGATCAGACTGTGGACTAGCTGTGGATGAGCGGCGCGCTTTCAAGCCTCGACCGGTGCGGCCGCGCTACTTTTGCGCGCTGACCGTGACGAGCGCCGGACGCAGCACGCGGTCGGCGATCAGGTAGCCCTTTTGCAGCACGGTGACGACGGTGTTGGGCTCCTGGTCGGCAGGAACGACGGTCATCGCATCCTGCTGGTGCGGATCGAACTTCGTGCCGGGCGCGGGGTTGATTTCGACGACCTTGTTGCGCTCGAGCGCGGTCGTGAGCTGGCGCAGCGTCGCGTGCACGCCCTCGATCACCTGCTCGAGCGTCGCCGGGGTGGCCGACGCCTGCAGCGCGAGCGCGGCCTCCAGGCTGTCCTTCACCGGGAGCAGGCTTTCGGCGAAGCTTTCGAGCGCGAACTTGCGCGCCTTGGCGATCTCGTCCTCGGACCTGCGGCGCGTATTCTCGGTCTCGGCCTTGGCGCGCAGATAGGCGTCCGAGACCTCGGCGTGGCGCACCTGGAGGTCGGCGAGCAGCGCCGCGTGGTCGGGTTCGGCGCCGGCGGCTGCCGCGTCGGGCGCGGTCTGGGCGGGGGTGGTTTCGTCGTTCGTCATGGCAATGCGGGTTTGTCAACTCGGCTAGTTGGGCACGATCGCGCGCTATTCAAGGGGCGGGGCGGGTCGAAACGCATCGGGCTGATCCCGATGGCGCAGCGGGCGGACGGGCGTTACTCGTCGATCGAGGCACCCCAGCGCTGCCAGGCGATGAGTTCGCGCCGGTTGCGCTTCGTCGGCCGGCCCTGCTCGATCGAGAGTGCGGGGTCGGCGACATAGGGGCGCGCCCGGATCGCCGCCTCGCGCGCGGCAATGCTCTGCGGCGTTTCCGCGTACAGGGTGCGGGCGACGCTGGCGGGCCCGCGGCGGTCGCTCAAGGCCGTCACGCAGACCTCGCGCGTCGGCTCGCCTCGCAGCTCCGGGCGCAACTCGATCCGGTCGCCGACGTGCAGCTCGCGCGAGCACTTTGCCGACTGGCCGTTGACGTGCACCCGGCCCTTGTCGATGACCTCGGCGGCGAGGCCGCGCGTCTTGTAGAAGCGCGCCGCCCAGAGCCATTTGTCCAGGCGGACGCGTCCGCGCGGGTCGTGCGGGCTGGATCGCGGGTTGGCGGCCGTCATGCCCCCCTATTGTCGGCGAGCGCAAGCCGCACCGTTGCATCGAGGCCGACGACGCGGCCGAGATGCATCCGGTTGTCGAGGCGGATCTCGCCTCCCAGCGCGGCGACGATTTCATGGCAGATCGCAAGTCCAAGCCCGCTGCCGCCGCCAGCGCCGGCGGCGGCGAAGGGCTGAAAGAGGCGCTGGCGCCGGTCGGGCGGGATGCCCGGCCCGCTGTCGGCGATCGTGAGCGCCGCATGGCGGGCGTCGGCGACGAGCGCCACTGCGAGCCGGCCCCGCGCCGGGGAGTGCACGATCGCGTTGTGCAGCAGGTTGCGCGTCAGTTCACGCAGCGCCCATTCGTGCGCCCGCACCGGCGCCGGCATGGTCTCGATCTCGAAATCGATCTGGTTCTCGGCGATCAGCGGCGCCAGGTCGAGTGCGACGGCGCGCGCGATCGCCGCCCAATCGGATAGCGCAGCGTCGCCCTGCTGGCGCAACTGTTCGACCTTGGCGAGCGACAGCATCTGATTTGCAAGCACGGTCGCGCGCTCGACGGTGCCGCTCATCTCGTGCATCGCCTGCGTCGGACCGACGTCGCCCCGCAGCGCCGATTGCAACTGGGTGCGCAGCACGGCCAGCGGCGTGCGAAGCTGGTGCGCGGTATCGCGCACGAAGCGCTTCTGGTGTTCGAGCAGGTGGGCGAGGCGCGCCATCACCTGGTTCGTCGCGTCGATCAGCGGCAGCAGCTCGCGCGGCGCAGCGCCGGCCGCGATCGGCGAGAGGTCGTTCTCGCTGCGCTCGCGAAGCAGGGCGCTGATGGCGCGCACCGGTCGTGTCGCGCGCTGCACGACGAGGACGACGACGAGCGTGACGACGAGCACCAGCAGCGCCTGGCGCCACAGCGTATTGACGAGGATCTGGCGCGCGAGCGTCTCGCGCAGCTCGAGCGTCTCGGCGACCTGGATCGTCGCCATGCCCTGGCCGTGGACGCCGGCGACCGGCTGCAGCAGCACGGCGACGCGCACCGGCTGGCCGCGAAATACGTCGTCGTAGAAGTCGACGAGCGCCGCGTACGGGCCGCGGTCCGGCAGCTTGCCGCGCCACGCCGGAAGCTCGCCGAAGCCCGAGACGAGTTCGCCATCGAAGCCGCTGACCTTGTAGAACATCCGGCTGCGGTTGTCGGCCTCGAAAGTCTCGAGCGCGGAGTAAGGCACCTTCGCGATCAGGCGCACCTCGTCGCCCTGGCCGGCGACCTCGAGCTGTTCGCCGATCGACTTCGCGCTTGCGAGCAGCGTGCGGTCGTAGGCGGTGTCGGCGGCGCGCAGCGCCTGGCGATAAAGGCTCACCGTATTGATCGCGACCAGCACCAGCACCGGCAGCAGGATGCCGATCAGCAGCGTGCTGCGCAGCGACAGCGTCGGTCGCTGCGTAGCGCCCGGCGCTGGAGGCCGGGTCACGTCTGAGCCTTCAGCAGGTAGCCGAGGCCGCGCAGCGTGACGAGTTGCGTGCCGCTGCCGGCGATGCGCTTGCGCAGCCGGTAGGCGACGACCTCGATCGCCTCGGCCTGGAACTGCGGCTGCTGCGGGAAGACGAGCGCGTAGAGCCGCTCCTTCGCGACCGCGCGGCCGGGCTGCGCGAGCAGTGCGCGCAGCAGCGCGAGCTCGCGCGGCGCAAGGTCCATCGGCTCGCCGTGCAGGGTGACGGCGCCGCTGTCGGGCTCGACGCGCATGCCGCAGAAGGCGGGCGGGCCGGCCTCGCGACCGGCGCGTGCCGGCGCGCGCCGCGCGAGCGCCTGCACGCGCGCCTCGAGTTCGTCGAGGTCGAAGGGTTTGGGCAGATAGTCGTCGGCGCCGGTATTGAGGCCGAGGATGCGGTCGCCGACCGTGCCGCGCGCGGTGAGGATCAGCACCGGTGTCGTCAGCCCCGCGGCGCGCGCCTGGGCCAGCACGTCGAGGCCGTCGCAGCCCGGCAGGCTCAGGTCGAGCAGGACGACATCGGGGGCGCTGGCCTGCCAGCGGTCGAGCGCGCGCGCGCCGTCGGCGCAACTCGTCACCTGCACGCCGCGGCGCGCGAAACTGCGCTCGAGCGTCTTTTGCATCGCGAGGTTGTCTTCGACCAGCAGCAGTTTCACGGCGCGGACCTTAGCAGGCCGTCGGTGCGCCGGGACGACGGGCCGAGGATGCCGAATCAGCGTTTCCCCTAGTGCGACCGACAGCCGATTGACAGCCTCGGTGGCGACGATGCGCGCACCGCAACCTGCACCCTTGGAGAGACAGCATGCGCAGAGATACCTTTCTTCGTTCGATGGCGATGATGGCGCTGGCCGGCGGCCTGCCGCTGGCGGCGCGCGCCGCCGATCCGATCAAGATGATGATCCCGGCCAACCCCGGCGGCGGCTGGGATTCGACCGGGCGCGCGCTCGGCGCGGCGATGGAGCAGGCGGGCACTGCGTCGTCGGTGAGCTACGACAACAAGGGCGGCGCGGCCGGCGCGATCGGTCTCGCGCAGTTCGTCAACAGCACGAAGGGCGACCCCGACGCGCTGATCGTGATGGGCGCCGTGATGCTGGGCGGCATGATCACCGGCAAGCCGCCGGTCTCGCTGTCGCAGGCGACGCCGATCGCGCGCCTGACGAGCGAATACAACGTCTTCGTGCTGCCGGCGAACTCGCCGTTCAAGACGATGGCCGACGTCGTCGCGCAGTTGAAGAAGGACCCGGGCAGCGTCAAGTGGGGCGGCGGCTCGAGAGGGGCGACCGAGCATATCGCGGCGGCGATGCTCGCGCGCGCGGTCGGCGTCGATCCGGCCAAGATCAACTACGTCGCATTCCGCGGCGGCGGCGAGGCGACGGCGGCGATTCTCGGTGGCAACGTCACCGTCGGCGGCAGCGGCTACAGCGAATTTGCCGAGTACATCCGGACCGGAAAGATGCGCGCGATTGCCGTCACCTCCGAAGCGCGGCTGCCGGGGATCGACGTGCCGACGCTGAAGGAGCAGGGCATCAATGTCGTCATCGGCAACTGGCGCGGCGTCTACGGCGCGGGCGGCATCACGGCCGCGCAGCGCAAGCAGCTCACCGACCGCGTCGTCGCGGCGACGAAGAGCAAGTCGTGGGCCGATTCGCTCGCGAAGAACAACTGGACGCCGGCGCTGCTCGCCGGGCCGGCGTTCGAGACCTTCGTCGACGAGGAGTTCGCGAGCCTGCGCGCGGTGATGGTGAAGTCCGGCATGGTGTGATGAAGAACGCGCCGCAGACGCTGGTCGGCGTCGGCACGATCGCGCTCGGCCTCGGGCTCGCGGCCGGCGCGACGCAGATTTCGTCGGCGGCGGGCTATTCGGGCGTCGGCCCGAACTTCCTGCCGTGGGTCGTCGCCGTGATGCTGACGCTGTGCGGCGCGTGGCTGCTGTGGGAGGCGCGCAGCGGCGGCTTTCGCGCGATGGAAGATCCGGGCGGCGCGGATAGCGGCCACTGGCCGGGATTCGTCTGGGTCTCGGTCGGCATTCTTGCCAATGCGCAGCTCATCACCCACATCGGCTTCATCCTGAGCTGCACGCTGTGCTTCGTGCTCGCGGTACGCGGCTTCAAGTCGTCGCAGGGCCGGCTCGACCTCAGCCTGCGCGCGGTGGCGGTCGATGCCGCGATCGGCATCGCGATCTCGGCGCCGGTCTACTGGATGTTCACGAAACTGCTCGCCATTCACCTGCCGGGCCTGACGCGGAGCGGCTGGCTGTGATGCGGCGGCGCCCGGGCGCGACGCGACCGCCGCCGCGCCGGGCGAATCCGGGCGCGGCGGCGGTGCGAATGACATGGATATCCTGAACCAGCTCGTCCAGGGCCTTCTCACCGCCGGCACGCCGATCAACCTGCTGTGGTGCCTGGTCGGCTGCACGATAGGCACCGCGGTCGGCGTGCTGCCCGGCATCGGCCCGGCGACGGCGGTCGCGATGCTCTTGCCGATCACGCTCAAGGTCGAGCCGACGGCCTCGATGATCTTCTTCGCCGGCATCTACTACGGCGCGATGTACGGCGGCTCGACAACGTCGATCCTGCTCAATACGCCGGGCGAGGCGGGCTCGATGGTGACCGCGCTCGAAGGCAACCGAATGGCCAAGCACGGCCGCGCCGGCGCGGCGCTCGCGACGGCGGCGATCGGCTCGTTCGTCGCCGGCACGATCGCGACCGTCGTCGTCACCTTCTTCGCGCCGGTCGTCGCCGATTTCGCGATCAAGCTCGGCCCGCCGGAGTATTTCCTGCTCATGGTGCTCGCGTTCTGCACCGTCAGCGCGGTGCTCGGCCAGAGCACGCTGCGCGGCCTCACGTCGCTCGCCGTCGGCCTCGCGATGGGGCTGGTCGGCATCGACCAGATCACCGGCCAAGCGCGCTACACCGGCGGCGTGCCGGAGCTGATGGACGGGCTCGAGGTGGTGCTGATCGCGGTCGGCCTGTTCGCCGTCGCCGAGGCGCTTTATGTCGTGCTCTACGAGGGCCGCGTCGAGGAGACGCGCAACGCGCTGTCGAAAGTCCACATGACGGCCGCCGAATGGCGCCGCTCGTGGCCGGCCTGGCTGCGCGCGACCGGGATCGGCGTGCCGTTCGGCTGCATTCCGGCCGGCGGCAGCGAGATTCCGACCTTCCTCAGCTACGCGACCGAGAAGAAGTTCTCGAAGCACCCCGAGGAATTCGGCACCGTCGGCGCGATCGAGGGCGTTGCCGGGCCGGAGGCGGCGAACAACGCGGCGATCACGGCGACGCTGATCCCGCTGCTCACGCTCGGCATTCCGACGTCGAATACGACGGCGATCCTGCTCGGCGCGTTCCAGAACTACGGCATCCAGCCCGGGCCGCAGCTGTTCGACTCGAACGCGGCGCTGGTCTGGGCGCTGATCGCGTCGCTCTACATCGGCAACGTGATGCTGCTCGTGCTCAACCTGCCGCTCGTCGGCCTGTGGGTCAAGCTGCTGAAGATCCCGAAGGACTACCTCTACGCCGGCATCCTGATCTTCGCGACGGTCGGCGTCTACGGCATGCGCCAGTCGGCGTTCGACCTCATGCTGCTGTACGGCATCGGGCTGCTCGGCGTCGTCATGCGCCGCTTCTCGTTCCCGACCGCGCCGGTCGTCGTCGGCATGATCCTCGGGCCGCTCGCCGAGGCGCAGATGCGCAACGCGCTGGCGATCGGCGAGGGTCATTGGGGCGTCTTCGTCCAGCGCCCGATGTCGTTCGTGCTGTTGCTCGTCGTGATCGCGGTGCTGCTGCTGCCGCGCCTGATGCGGCTGCGCAAGAAGCTCAAGAACGCCTGAGGCCGAGTTGTGTTCGCTCGTACAAGAACGATCGATTGCATCGGGCTCATTGCGGGCCCGCAACAAACCCGCTCGGCTGGCACGTCCGGCGCGAGCAAAGCCGGCCCCGGGCAGGCCGCGACGCTTCACTGATGCGGTCGGCTGCGCCGACTGC
>JACSRM010000304.1 GCA_014879745.1 Burkholderiaceae bacterium
ACGAGCGAGAAGACGAGCCCCGGGTCGACGAACTGGACGATCGCCATGATCGCCGGAAACATCACGCCGAGCACCGAGCCGAGATACGGCACGAAGTTGAGGACCGCGATCAGCACCGCCCAGAACGGCGCGAACTGCAGGTCGAAGTAGCGCATCACGACCCAGCTCACGGCGCCGAGCAGGAGGCTCAGCAGCGTCTTGAGCGCGAGGTAGGCGCCGACCCGGCCGTTGATGTCGCCGATCAGCTTGCGCAGCCGCGCGAGCTGCTGCGGGTTGTCCGACAGCCGGGCGAGCTTGGCGTCGAAGACATGCTGCTCGACGAGCAGGAAGACCGCATACAGCAGCACGACGACGACGGTGACGGCGATCGACGACACCGACGACAGCATCGAGCCGAGCAGCACCTGGACGTTGACGCGCGCCAGCATGTCCTTGCGCAATGTCGCCCACGTCGGCTCGGTCTCGACGCCGAACAGTTGCGCCACCTTCTGCGCCGCGGCGAGCAGCGTTGCCTGGTACTGCGGCGCGAGAGCGATCACATGATCGCGGTTCGCGATCAGCAGATAGCCGCTCGCGACGAGCAAGAAGGCGATGACGACGATCGACAGCAGGTAGCGCAGCTGCAGCGGCAGCCGCCGGCCGACAACGGGCAGCCGCTGCAGCGCATGAGTCAGGCCGACGATGATGTAGACGACGACCGCGCCGAAGACGGCCGGAACGAGCACGTCCTTGCCGATGTGCAGTACCCAGCCGACGATCAGCGCGAGCACCGCGCCCGATACGAACGCCTGGAACTTGGATTGCATGGCTGAATATACCGTTGCGAAATCGCCTTCCCGGCCCGCGCGGGCCGCGCCGCGAGAGGGCGCCGATTCGATCCCGCCACACTCGAAACCGGCGGCCGCGACGGCTTCACCGCGGCTGCCTTGGCCCGCGTCGCGGGCGCTACTTCGCCTGCGCCGTCTTCACCGCCTGCGGCTGCGGCGTCATCTCGTCGGCGATGTCGACCCAGCCGCCGCCCATCGCGCGGTAGACGTTGATCAGCTGCGTATAGCGCGCCGCCTGCAGGTTGACCGATGCGATCTCGGCGACGAACAGCTCGTTCTCGGAGATCAGCACCTCGAGGTAGCCCGAGACGCCCTTGTCGAAGCGCAGCTTCGACAGCCGCGCGAACTCGCGCAGCGCGTCGACGCGCAGGCGCTGGGTGTTGAACTCCTCGAGGCGCTTTTGCGATCCGGTCAGCGCGTCGTTCGTCTCGCGAAACGCGCCGAGCACGGTCTGCTGGTAGCCGGCGAGCGCGGCTCGGTACTGCGCCTCGGCCGAACCGACCTGGCCCTCGATCGCGCCGAACGTGAAGATCGGCCCGGCGAGTCCGCCCGCGATCAGCCAGGTGCTCGCCGGCCCGGTGAACAGACTCGAAAATGCGGTGCTGACGGTGCCGAGTGCGCCGGTCAGCGAGATCGACGGGTAGTACAGCGCGCGCGCCGCGCCGACGCTGGCGTTGGCGGCGATCAGGTTCTGTTCGGCCTGCAGGATGTCGGGCCGCCGCTCGAGCAGCGACGACGGCAGGTCGGCCGGAATCTGCGGCGCGGCGAGCTGGGCGATCGTCTTGCCGCGCGCGATCGGCCCCGGGTTCCGGCCGAGCAGGATCGAGATCAGGTTCTCCTGCGCCGCGATTGCCTGCTCGAACGCCGGGATCGCCGCCAGCGCCTGCTGGTGCTGCGAGCGGATCTGCATCAGCTCGGTCTTGGAGACGATGCCGGCCTTGAAGCGCAGCTCGAACAGGCGCTCGGTCGCGCCGAAGTTGCCCGCCGTCGCCCGCGCGATCTCGAGCTGGCGGTCGAGCGAGCGCAGGTTGATGTAGCCCGTCGTCACGCCGCTGACGAGCGTGAGGACGACGCCGCGCTTGGCCTGTTCGCTGGCGTAGACCTGCGCCTGCGCCGCCTCGGTCTGGCGCCGCACGCGGCCGAAGAGGTCGAGCTGCCAGCTCGCGCCGAGCGTCGCCTGGTACAGCGAGAAGGTCGGGTCGAGCACCGCCGGCAGCGGCGGCATGCCGACCTCGGTGGTGCGCGCGCGCGTCGCGTCGACGCCGTAGCCGAGCTGCGGATAGAGCTGCGAGCGCGTCGACTGCAGCACGCCGAGGAACTGGTCGATGCGCGCGGCGGCGATGCGCACGTCGCGGTTGTCCTTCAGCGCGGTCTCGACGAGGTCGTTCAACACCGGATCGTCGAACTGCTCCCACCACTTGGTATTCGCGACCTCGGCCGCCTTCGGGTAGTCGATGCGCCACGCAGTCGGCGCCTCGGTCGTCGGCCGCACGTAGTTCGGCCCGACGGTGCAGCCGGCAAGCGCGACCATGGCCGCAAGTGCAAGGTGTCTGCCTGTCCTCATCACGCTATCCTTTCTTCGCTTCCTTGATCTTCGTGCATTCGGCCGCGGCGTGCGGCCGGATAGACTCATCCGGACCCGTGCAGCGCGCCTCACCGAATACACCATGTCCTTGTCGCTCGCCAGACTGACCGCGTACTGTGCCGGCCTTGCGCCGCTCGAAGCGGTGCCGGGCCCGGGCCATCGGATTGCGGCCCTCATCGTAGAGGTGCTTGCCCGCCTGCGGCCGTGGGCCGTCTTGGGCGGCATCGCGCTGCTGGCCGGCTGCAGCACGCTGCCGCGCAACGCGCCGCCGGTCGCGCTGATGAACGAGACGAGCATCCCCGGCATGCCCGACGTGCGGGCGCTGGCGCCGCGGCTCAGCGCCGCCTTCATGGCCGACCTCAGGCTGTCGTTCACGCAGGAGTCGGCGGTCGACTTTCCGCTGCGCGACGACGGCACGGTGCGCTATCCGCAGCTCGCGCTCTCGGGTGGCGGCGCGAACGGCGCGTTCGGTGCCGGCTTCCTGAACGGCTGGACGCAGACCGGCCGCCGCCCCATCTTCAAGATCGTCACCGGCGTCTCCACGGGCGCGCTGATCGCGCCGTTTGCCTTCGTCGGCCCCGACTACGACGATTCGCTGCGCGAGTTCTACACGACGACCGCGTCTCGCCACATCTTCCGGGTCCTGAGCTTCATCCCGCAGTTGCTGACCGGCGAGTCGTTCGCCGAGACCGGGCCGCTGATGAACCTGCTCGAGCAGCATGTCGATGCCGCGCTGCTGCGCCGCGTCGCGCAGGCGCATGCCGCGGGCCGGCGGCTCTACATCGGCACCGCGAATCTCGACGCCCAGCGCTTCGTAGTCTGGAATATGGGGCTGATCGCGTCCAGCGGCCGGCCCGAGGCGCTCGCGCTGTTTCGACAGGTGATGCTCGCGTCGGCGTCGATCCCGGTCGCGTTCCCGCCGGTGATGTTCGACGTCGTCGCCGGCGGCCGGCACTACGACGAGATGCACGTCGACGGCGGCGTCGGTGCCAATGTCTTCTACTCCGGCGGCGTCTTCGCCTTCGGCGAGGCGCGCGAGGGGGTCGGCCGCGGCATCGGGCGCGAGCGCATCTTCGTCATCCACAACGGCCAGTTGCTGCCGACGCCAGAAGTGACGACGCGCTCGGTGCGCAGTATCGCGATGCGATCGTTCGAGTCGGCGATGAAGGCGGCGCTCGTCGGCGATCTGTTTCGCATCTACAGCGTCGCGGTGCGCGAGCAGGCACGCTTCTTCTGGATCTCGATTCCCGAGGGCGTCGAGTTGTCGGGCGACGAGGTATTCGACCCGGTGCGCATGCGCGCGCTCTACGACGTCGGCTTCGACATTGCCAAGGCCGGCCGGCCGTGGAGCACCGCGCCGCCGGGGCTGGGCGCGCTGTCCGAGCAAGGCAAAGCGGACACGAGCGGCGACGAAGCGCATTGAGGCGGCGGCGCGCATAGACATCGCGTCAGATCGAGAGCGCACCGCTGACGAGCGCCGCGAGCGCGGCCATCGCCGCGACGACGAGCGCACCAAAGAGCGCCGCCTCGGCGGCATTGTCGAAAGCGGGCTTGCCGCGCTCACGCCGCACGCCGAGGTGCAGCGCGCTGCCGGGTGCGTACAGCAGCGCCGACAGCAGCAGGAGCTCGAGGCCGCCGCTTGCGATCATCGCCGCCGCGTAGACGGTCGCGATCGCTCCGCGCACGCCGTCGGCGCTGCGGCCGCGATCGCCGGCGGCGTAGGTCTCGCCGCTGCGCGCCAGCTTCACGCCGTAGGCGGCGACGAGCAGGTAGGGCACGAGCGTCATCGCGCTCGTCATCTTCAGCGCGAGGTGGAATGCCTGTTCGGCAAACCACGTCACGAGCAGGAACAGCTGGATCAGGCCGTTGGACAGCCACAGCGCGACATGCGGCACGCCCTTGTCGTTCTCGCGGCCGAGCCAGCGCGGCATCGTGTCGTCCTTCGCCGCCGAGTGCAGCACCTCGGCGGCGAGCAGCGCCCATGACAGGAAGTTGCCGGCGACCGACAGCAGCAGCCCGACGCTGATGAAGACGCGCCCCCAGGGCCCGACGATCGCCTCCATCACGCCCGCCATCGATGGGTTGGCCAGCGCCGCGAGGTCGGGCCGCAGCAGCACGCCGTACGACAGCATCGTGACGAGCACGAGCAGGCACAGCACGCCGAGAAAGCCGAGCACGGTCGCGACGCCGACGTCCTCGCGCTTCCGCGCGAAGCGCGAATAGACGCTCGCGCCCTCGATGCCGACGAAGACGAAGACGGTGACGAGCATCGTCTGGCGCACCTGGCTCGCGACGGCCGCGAGGCTGGCCTCCTCGCCGCCCCAGAAATTGAGCGCGAAGATATCGACCTCGAAGCCGACGGCGGCGACGACGATGAAGATGCCGATCGGCACCATCTTGGCGACGGTCGCGATCGTATTCAGCGCGGCCGCCTGCTTCACGCCGCGCAGCACGAGCGCCTGCACGCCCCACAGCATCAGGCTCGCGGTCGCGATCGCGACCGGCGTCGAGCCGTCGCCGAAGACGGGGAAGAACTGGCCGAGCGTCGCCTTGATCAGCACGAGGCAGGCGAGGCAGGCGAAGCAGCACGCGACCCAGTAGCCGAACGCGGCGAGGAAGCCGAGGTAATTGCCGAAGCCCGCCTTCGCGTAGGCGTAGATGCCGGCGTCGAGGTCGGGCCGGCGCCGCGACAGCGTCTGGAACACGAACGCGAGCATCAGCATGCCGCTGCCGGCGATGGCCCAGGCGATCAACGCGCCGAGCGCGCCGGTCGAGTGCGCGAAAGCGGCCGGCAGCGTGAAGATGCCGGCGCCGACCATCGAGCCGACGACGAGCCCGACGAGCGCGGTGCGCGACAGCTTGGCCTCGGCCGGTGCGGTCATCGAGTTGCCTCGTGCATGGGCCGCGGCTCAGCCATGCGTCAGCAGCCAGCCGCAGGCGCCGACGATCAGCAGCAGCGCAAGCATCGCCTGCGGCCAGCGCCGCACGAGGCGGTCGCCCTGCTCGAAGGCGAGGCCCAAGCCGCCGCGCGGCGCGGCCGCGGGCGCGAAGAGCGGCCGCCGCGCGAGGCCGGCGGCAAGCAGCGCGCCGGCGGCGAAGGTGGCGAGCATCGTGGCCAGCTCCTCGAGCGAGAACGCCTTGGACAGCAACTCGTCCGACAGCGGGCCGAGCACCGCAGTCAACGCCAGCGCGAACGAGGCAACGGTCAGCGCGAGCGCCGCCCACTGCGACAGCAGCGATACCGGCTTCACATCCGTCAGCGGCGCGGCCGGGCGGCGGAAAACCCGCGCCGCGATCAGCACCACATAGCCGGCGGTGAATGCCGCGCCGCCCTGCAGCACTGAAGCCCACCACCACTGGCCGGATGCGTCGGCCGACGCCAGCAGCAACTTCTTGGCGAGATACGCGCCGCTCGGCAGCACGCCCATCAGCGCAATGCCGCCGACGAAGAATGCCGCGACCGCGACCGGCAGCGCGCGCGCCGCGCCGGCCAGGTCGTCGATGCGGTCGTGGCCGAGCGCGGCATAGATCAGCCCTGCGGCCATGAACATGCCGGCCTTGGCCGTCGCGTGGGCGATCGCCTGCAGCAGCCCGGCGGCCTGCGCCAGATCGCCCCAGGCCATGAGGCCGCTGGCGTCGAACGCCATCGGGAAGAGCAGGAACAGATAGCCGATCTGCGCCACCGTCGAATACGCGACGAGGAGCTTCAGGCGCTGCTGGCGCAAGGCGACGACGCTGCCGACGACGATCGCCGCCGCACCCAGCCCCGCCAGCAGTTGCGCGGCCGACGCCGTGGCCACGCCCGGCATGACGTCCAGCCACAGCCGCAGCACGAGGAACCATGAGCCCTTGATGACGAGCGCCGACAGCACCGCGCTCGCCGCCGCCGGCGCGCCGCCGTGCGCCGGCGGCAGCCAGATGTGCAGCGGGAAGAGGGCGGTCTTGGCGAGCAGCCCGACCGTCATCAGCGCGAGCGCGGCCCAGGCGATGGGCTCGGGCTGCACCGCCAGGGCGAGCAGCGGGATGTCGACCGTGCCGTAGCCACCGTACAGCAGCACGACGCCGAGCAGGTACAGGACCGAGCCGCACAGCGCGAACAACAGGTAGCGCAGCGCGGCGCGCAGCGTCTCGCCGCTGCCGGCCAGGCACACCAGCGGCACGCCGGCAAACGTCAGCAGTTCGAGCGCGACATACAGCGTGAACAGGTCACCGCTGACGAAGACGAGGTTGAGCGACCCCCACACCGCCATCAACAGCAGCCAGTAGGCGAAGCTGGCGCGCGACTCGTTCGCGTCGCGGGGCGTAGCGAAATCGGCGCGCGCGTACAGGCCGATGCCGCAGACGACGACGGCGACCGCGAGCAGCATCGCGACCGCCGCGCCGTCGGCACGCAACGCGATGCCCAGCGGCGGCGACCAGCCGCCGAGCAGGTAGACCAGCGCGCCATCGGCGGCTTGCCAGTGCATCGCGATGCCGAGTGCCAGCGCCAGCCCGAGCGGCATGACGGTGAAGGCCATGCGCTGCGGCCAGCGGCCGCCGAGCGCGAGCCCGGCGAGCATGCCGACGAAGGGCAGCAGCACGGCTGCCGCGAGCAGCCCCGCGCCTTGGGTCGGGTTCCAGGCGTCCACGGCGCTTCAGTCCTTGGCCGCCGGCTCGTCGGCGAGCGAGGCCGAGCCGGTGGTATCGATCAGCCGCAGCAGCAGCGCCACCGCCGCCGCGGTGGCGGCGAAGGCGACGACGATCGCGGTGATCAAGAGCGCCTGCGGCACCGGGTCGGCCGCCACGCCGGCCGCCGCGCCGCGCTTGGCCAGCGCGCCGAACAGCACGAAGACGCCCGAGCCCATGACGTTGAACGCGACGAGCTTGCGCAGCGGATGCGGCAGCACGATCAGCCCATACAGGCCGATGCCGATCAGCATGCAGGCGCACAGCGCGAAGAGCAGCTCGACACTCATGTCGGCCCCTCGCCCGACGGGTACATCGGTCGGCCTTGCAGGCCGCGCTGGCCCTTGCGGTCCAGCCCTTCGCCAGGCGTGGCCGGTCCACTGGACCGACCACGTCCGGGCTCAGCCCCAGAGGGGATGGCGGGCCGGCTTGGGAGCGGCCCGGCGCTCGGCCCGCCCGCCGCGCCATCGCGAGCCGGAGCGCCGCCCATCAGCAGCGCCAGCACCAGTGTCAGCGTCGGCAGCAGCGCAATCTCGATGGCGACGATCATCGGCTTGGCCCAGCCTTCGGGGTAGCCGAGGAAAACCCCCGCGCTCCAAACGCCGAGCACGCCGACGGCGACGAACACGAGCGGCCCGAGCGCGATGCCGGCGCGCAGCGTGCGGTTGTCGGTGCGCGGCGTGTCGGCCAGGCCCGCCATCTGCACCAGAATCCACATCGCGGCGAGGATGGTCGCGGCCTGGAATTTGCCGCCCGGATGGTCGGCGCCGGCCCAGAAGATATAGATGGCGACGACGATGCCGATCGGCGGCAGCAAGCGCGCCAGGTAGGCGAGGATGCCGTCCGGGTCGGCGTCGTAGCGCGGGCCGGGCCGCCCGCCCCAGGCGCGATCCGGCGCGAGCGACCAGACGCCGATCAGCGCGATCACGAGCACGATCGCCTCGAGCAAGGTGTCCACCGCGCGAAAGGCGAGCAGCACGCCGGTGATCGGGTTGCCGACGCCGGTCGAGGGCAGGTTGCCCATCACCTGCGGCGCAAGCGTCGGCGCCGGATCCGGCAGGAAGACGATGCCCACCATCAGCGCGAGCGTGACCGTCACCGAAAGCAGCGCGGCCAGCGCGCGCGTGCCGACGCCGCAGCGCTCGGCAAGGGCCGCGGCCTCGGTGCCGCGCAGTTTGCCGACCGCGCCGAGCAGCAGCGCGCCAGAGAGGCCGCCGCCGATCGCCGCCTCGGTCAGCGCGACATCGATGCCGTACAGGCGCACCCACAGCAGCGACAGCAGCAGCCCGTAGGCGATGAAGCCGGCCACGGCGAGGAAGGCGTCGCGCGCGACCACCGCCCACACGGCCAGCGCGAGCAGCAGCAGCACGACGACGCCACTGACGAGCGCGGTCATCATCGTGCGCCGCCGCCCTGGCGCCGCGCCGCGCGCGCGATCAGCTGCGAGACGACCGCGCTCGACAGCAGCACGAGCAGCCACACCAGCACCAGCTTGGCCGCGGCGAGCAGCCCGTCCATTTGCGGCAGCAGGCCGATCACGACCAGCGCGAGCCCGAGGTTGTCGGCCTTGGTCAGCGCGTGCAGCCGGGTGTAGGCGTCGGGAAAGCGCAGCAGCCCGACCGTGCCGGCGAGGAAGAAGAACGCACCGGCGACGATGGCGGCGATGCTGAAGGCGTCGAGCAGCATGCTCATGACCGCCCCTCGCTCGGCGGATGCGCCGGCTGATCCCCCGAGGGGAACGGCGGCCGCGCCTCCTCGTCGTCGCCGGCGCGGTCCTGGCGCAGCGCGAACTTGACGAAGGCGATCGACGCGAAGGCCGCCAGCAGCGCCAGCAGCAGCGCGACGTCGACGATCGCCGGCGTGCTGCTCGCCGCGGCAAACAGCAGCAGCGCGCCGATCGCGCCGCTGCCCAGCAGCTGCGCGGCCATCATGCGTTCGGCCCGCCCCGGCCCGCGCGCCACGCGCACCAGGCCGAGCGCGACCATCAGCACCAGGAAGGCCGCCATCCACTGCATGAACTCAGCCATGGGGCGGCCCCGGAATCAGCGCCTTGGCGTAAGCCTTCTCCTCGGCGGCGAGCTGTTCGGCCACCGGCTGTGACACGTCGAGCGCGTGGTATTCGATGTGCGTCTCGGTTTCGCCGGCCGGCACCGAGCCGGGCAGCAGGCTCGAGATCGCCTCGAAGGCATTGCGCGCCGCGCCGCGCGGCAGCCCGGTGCGGTACTGTACGAAGCCGGGCGCGAGCGGCAGGCCGGGCGAGAAGGCGCGCCGCGCGACGTCGATGCCGGCGACGAGCGACTGCCACAGGAAGCGCGGCAGCAGCAGCACGAGCGCACCGAGCCGCACCTGCCCTGCGGCCGGCGGCAGCAGCTTCAGGCTGGCCCACGTGGCGGCGATCGCCGCCAGCACGCCGAACGCCAGGTTCGCCGGCTTGGCGCTCTGGTCGATGACGATCCAGATGCCGAAGTACAGCAGCGCGCGAATCAGCACCGTGCTCATGCGGTCGCCTCCGGGTCGAGGTCGCGCTCGCGAAAAGGCGCCGGATCCATCGAGTTGAAGATCTGGCGCACCTCGCCCAGATGCATCTCGAGCACCGCCGCTCCCTGCGGTGCCGGCGGCCGCAGGGGCATCGTGCTGCTGCTGGCCATCGAGGCTCAGGCGGGCTTCGCCACCGCGTTCGGCGGCGGCGACTTCCTGTCGTCGCGGCCGAAGATGGTGATGTAGAGCACCGGCAGCAAAATCAAGGTCAGCAGCGACGCCACCATCAGGCCGCCCATGATGGCGATCGCCATCGGCCCCCAGAAGATGGTCGGCGCGATCGGGATCAGGCCGAGCACGGTCGAGATCGCGGTCAGCACGAGCGGCGTCAGCCGGTTGCCGGCGGCCGTCATCACGGCATCGGTCACGCTCGCGCCGGCGGCGCGCTCCTCCTCGATCGAGACGATCAGGATCACCGCGTTCTTCGCGATCATGCCGATCAGCGCGAGTATCCCGAGGATGGCGACGAAGCCCAGCGGCCGCTGGAACAGCAATAGCGCGCCGACGACGCCGATCAGGCCGAGCGGCAGGATGAAGACCACCATCGCCAGCCGCCTGAAGCTGATCAAGAGCATCATCATGAACAGCAGCATCAGCAGGATCATCATCGGCACGACCGAGAAGACGTTCTCGCTCGAGTCGTTACTCGATTCGTACAGGCCGCCGGTCTCGATCTTGTAGCCGCGCGGCAGCGTGGCGTTGTATTTGGCGATGCTCGGCGCTATCGCCGCCACCACGCTCTCGGGCAGCACGCCCTTGGTGACGTCGGCCTGCACCGTCAGCGTGGGTACGCGGTCGCGCCGCCAGACGAGCGGAAACTCCTGCTCCTCGGAAAAGCGCGCGAACTGCGACATCGGCACCATGCGCCCGCTGGGCGTCGCGACCTGCAGCGAGGCCAGTGTGTCGAAGCTGGCGCGCTCGCTGTCGGTCGCGCGCGCCACGACGTTGACGAGATAGATATCGTCGCGCACCTGCGTGATCGTCGTGCCGGTGACCGAGGCCTGCAGCACGGCGGCGATGCTGGCGGTGCTGACGCCCAGGCGCCGCGCCTCGTCCTGGTCGATATGCAGGCGCAACTGGCGCGCCGGCTCCATCCAGTCGTAGTTGACGTTGCGCACGCGTGTGTCGGCGGCCATCAGCGTGCCCACGCTCTCGGCGATGCGGCGCAGCTCGTCCTTGTCCGGGCCGGTGACGCGGTACTGCAGCGGCCAGCCGACCGGCGGGCCCATCTCGAGCGGCGAGACGCGGGAGACGAGTTCGGGGAAGTCGACCGCCAGCTTGCCCTCCAGCCGCTCCTGCAGCCGATCGCGCGCCTCGATGCTCTTGGCGACGACGACGATCTGCGAGAAGAACGGATTCGCGAGGTGCACCGACAGCGGCAGGTAGAAGCGGATCGCGCCACGGCCGACGTAGGTGCTGTAGTGGTCGACATCGGGGTCGCCGTTCAGCAGCGCCTCGACGCGCTCGGCCGTCGCCTGGCTGTTGGCGATCGACGCGTTCTGGCGCAGCGTCAGGTCGACCAGCAGCTCGTTGCGGTCCGACGAGGGGAAGAACTGCCGCGGCACGAGCGGCAGCGCCAGCATGGCGGCGGCGAACATCGCGACCGTCACGCCGATCGTCAGCCAGCGCGCGCGGATCGCGCCGCGCAGGAAAGCCTGGTAGCCGTTCTTCAGCTTGCTCGGCTTGGGTTCGCCTTCGGTCGGCGCCGGGGGCTTGAGCAGCGCCTTGCAGATGATCGGTCCGAAGACGACGGCCACCAGCCACGAGGCGATCAGCGCGATCGCCACCACCGAGAACAGCGACTGCAGCACCTCGCTCGCGCCGCCCGGCGCAAAGCCGACCGGCACGAAGCTCGCGATGGTGACCAGCGTGCCGATCAGCATCGGCGCGGCGAGCGTGCGGTAGGCGAATGACGCCGCTGCATCCGGCGGGTCGCCGGCCGCGAGCCGGCGCTGCGTCGCGTCGACCGTCGTCATCGCGTCGTCGACGAGCAGCGTGAGGGCGATGATCAGCGCGCCGAGCGAGACGCGCTGCAGGTCGATGTGCATCGCGTTCATCACCGTGAAGACGAGCGCCATCGTGATCGGGATCGCGATCGCCACCACCAGCCCCGGGCGCACGCCGAGACTCACGAAGCTGCACACCAGGATGATCGCGATGGCCTGATACAGCGAGACCAGGAAGTCGTTGATCGCGAAGTCGACGGTCGCCGACTGGTCGGCCACCAGCACCGGCTCGATGCCCACCGGCAGCGAGGCGCGGATCTCGTCCATCGCCGCGCGCACATTGCGGCCGAGGGCGAGGATGTCGGCCTGGTCGCGCATCGAGATCGCGAGGCCGATCGCGGGCTTGCCGCTGACGCGGAACATCGGCGTCGCCGGGTCGACGAAGCCGCGCTTGACTTCGGCGATGTCTCCGAGGCGCACGACGCGATCGCCCATCACGAGGTTGACGTTCTCGATATCGCGCTCGTTGTCGAACGCGCCCGACACGCGCAGGTAGACGCGCTCCTGGTCGGTATTGAGCACGCCCGACGGGCGCAGCAGGTTCTGCGCCTGCAGCGTGCCGATGATGGCCTGCATATTCAGCCGCAGGCCGGCGAGCTTCTCGTTCGAGAACTCGATATAGATGCGCTCGTCCTGCGCGCCCAGCACCTCGATCTTGGCGACATCGGGCACCTGCAGCAGCTTGGAGCGGATGTCCTCGGCGTAGTCGCGCAACTGGCGGAACGTGAAGCCGTCGGCGGTGAAGCCGTAGATGATGCCGAAGGTGTCGCCGAAGTCGTCGTTGAAGAACGGCCCGAGCACGCCGGCCGGCAGCGTGCCGCGCATGTCGGCGATATTGCGCCGCACGCGGTACCAGACGTCGGGGATGTCGGCGGTGGCTGTCGTCTCGTCGAGGTCGACGAAGATCGTCGTCTGCCCGGCGATCGTGTAGCTGCGCACGGCGTCGAACCTGTGCGTCTCCTGCAGCGTGCGCTCGAGCCGCTCGGTGACCTGCTCGATGGTTTCTTCCACCGTCGCTCCGGGCCAGGCGGCGGCGACGATCATGGTGCGCACGGTGAAGGCCGGGTCTTCGTCGCGGCCCAGCTTATTGAACGCGAGCGCGCCCGCGACCACCACCAGGATCATCAGGAAGACGATGAACGATGGCCGCTTGAGCGACCATTCGGAGAGGTTCGGACCGATCATTTGCCTGCCCCGAGCAGGCTCACCTTCTGGCCCGGACGCAGCGCCTGCACGCCGGCGGTGACGACGATGTCGCCGTCGGCGAGGCCGCTCGTCACCTGCACCGTGTTCGCCGTCGCGGCGCCGACCGTGATCTCGCGCTGCGACACGGTCTTCGCGGCCGGGTCGACGATCCAGACTGCCGTCTGGCCGCCCGCGCGCACGAGTGCGGTCGTCGGGATTTCGATCGCCGGTGCGGCGTCGAGCGTCATGCGGCCGGTGACCGTGGTGCCCAGCCGCATCGCCGCCGGCGGGTCGATCAGCCGGACTCGGATCTGGAAGGTGCCGGTCACCGGGTCGGCGCGCGGCGCGATCTCGCGTACCCGGCCCTCGGCGGTGACGGCCGGGTCGCTCGCGAGCGCGACGCGGATGTCGGGGTGCTTCGGCGCGGCGTTCTTCACCTGCACCGGCACGTCGAAGACGGCGTCGCGTGCGCCTTCGCGCGCGACCTGCACGATGGTGCGGCCGGGGGCGACGACTTCGCCCGGTTCGGGCCCGCGCGACGTGACGACGCCGGTGACGCTCGCGTGAAGCTGCGTGTAGCCGAGGCGGTTCTGCGACAGCGTGAGCTGCGAGCGCGCCGCCTCGACCTGCGCCTCGGCCGTCTTGCGCAGCGCCTCGGCCTGATCGAACTGCTGGCGCGAGACCGCATCCTCGGCGACGAGGTCGCGCATGCGCTCGAATGTGGCACGCGCCTCGATCAGCCGCGCCTGCGCCGCCGACAGCTGGGCGCGCGCCGCCTGCACGCCGCTTTCCTCGTTCTGCGGATCGAGGCGGGCGATCAGCTGGCCCTTCTTCACCGTATCGCCGACGTCGACCAGGCGTTCGATGAGCCGGCCATCGATGCGAAAAGCCTCGTTGATCTCGTTTTGCGCCTGCACGTTGCCGGTGATCGCGACCGTGCTGCCGGCGGCGCGCTTCTCGATCGTGATCGTGCGCACCGGGCGGATCTCGGGTGCGGGCTGCTCGACCTCGCGCTGGCAGGCCGTGAGCAGCGCGGTCGCGGCAAGCAGCGGCAGCAGGCGGCGAATGCGACCGTGGCGGTCGGGCAGGGCGGTCACAAGGGATGCGGACAAAGCGAGGCTCCCGGAGCTAGAACTTCTGCGAGTGGATGGTCGGCTCCGGAAACGAAGCCGCGCCTCGGGGCGCGAGCCGGCGAGGCGAAGAGTGGTTCGATTATCGCAAGCGAAACGCCACGCCTCCTTCGGGCCACCGGTGCAGTGCCGATAAGCATTGCGCATCATGCGATAACAAACCGTGCCGGCGAGAACGCGCCGGCGCGGATGCCAGCGGGGCGATCACGCCGATCGTCACTGCGGAGGCGGCCGGCGGGCCGAGTGAAGGCGGCCAGACGAGGCGCAGGACCTTGTCGTAGCCGACCTTGTCAATTGCGAGGCCGGCGAGCACGGCGCTCGTCGGCACGGGCATCGCAGCCGATCACCGGCCGATGACACAGGCAGTGATCGTCGTTGTCCGCGTGTGCCGCCGTCGGGCGGGAGCGTGGGACCGGTCCGGCGCGCGGACCGGCCACAGGCGTCAGCTGTTGCGCAGTCGGACCTGCAAGCCCGACAGGTCGATGCTCACCATCAGGCCGATCTGGCGCCCGCTCACGCGCAGGCGCACGCCGCGCGAGTTCTCGAGTTCGGCGACGGCGCCGCCGCCGGCAAGCGCCGCGCCGGCGCCGACTGCGGTATAGGTGCCTTCGATATCGCTCGCCTGCTTGAGGTTGTAGACCTCGCCGACGAATTCGGCGCGGGCGACGCCGATCGTCGCACCGAGGCTGATGCCGCCGATGGTCAACGGATAGCCGTGGTCCTTGAATGTCAGCGTGCCGCTGCCGCCGCCGCCGCCGATGATGAAGCCGACCCGAAACAGGCTGAAATCGATCTGCCCATCGTGCTTGGGCGATGCCTGCGCGGTGGCTGCCGTCTGCGCGCTGGCCGCCGACGTCGCGGCGACGGCAGCGACGGCGGCCGCGGCGGTCACGAAGCCGCGGCGGGTGGTGTTGGACTCGGTCATGACCTGGTTTCCTTCAGGGTGGTGATGATGCGGGTGGGAAGTGCAGCGACGCATTGCTTGTCAGCTCTCAAGCTGCGAGCGTCGCGAAAATGCCGATCATGGCCGCCGATGCGAGCAGCATCGCGAGCAGCAGCGGCCAGACGAAGCGCAGGAACTTGTCGTAGCCGACCTTCGCGATCGCAAGGCCGCCGACGAGCACGACGCTGGTCGGTGCGAACATCAGCGCCAGGCCGTGGCCCATGATCCAGGCGGTGATGGTGGTGGCGCGGCTGACGCCGGCGAAGTCGGCCATCGGCGCGAGCAGCGGCATCGCAAGCGCCCCGTGGCCCGAACTCGACGGGATCAGCACCGCGACCGGGATATTGACGACGATCGTCAGGAAGGTGAAGAACGCGGCCGACGAGCCGGCGACCAGCCGCTCCATCGAGAAGAGGATCGTGTCCAGCGTCTGCGTATTGTTCATGATCGCCGACACGCCACCGGCGAGCAGCACGACCATCGCCGGCCCCATCATGTCGGCGGCGCCGGCGGCGATCAGCCGCACCGTCTCCTTCTCGCCCATCCTGGCGACGAAGCCGACCAGCACCGAGGCGATGATGAACAGCATCGCGAGTTGCGGAAACCACCAGTTCAGCTCGAACCAGAACGGCTGCGCACCGGCGACCTCGTGCAGCAGCAGGTCCTCGGCCGGGCCGCCGCGCCCGCCGATCACGCTGGACCAGGGGATGACCGAGAAGATCATCAGCGCGAAGGCGGCAATCGTGATCACGAGCACCCATTTCTGCGTGCCGGTCAGCTTCTCCTGCGCCGCCTTCTCGGCCGCTTCCGGGTCGATGCCCGTCTCGGCGTCGTAGCCGACGAGCGACGCCGACGGATCGGCGCGCACCTTCGCCGCGTAGCGCAGCACCCAGGCTATCGCCATTGCCGTCAGCACGACCCACAGCAGGACGCGCAGCCCGATGCCTTCGCCGATCGACACCCCGGCCTCGCCGGCGGCGACGCCGATCGAGAACGGGTTCACCGTCGCCGCCATCACACCGACCAGCGCGCCGAGGATGATCATCGCCGACGTGACGAGCCGGTCGTAGCCGAGGGCAGCCATCAGCGGCAGGAAGAGGGCATAAAAGCCCAGTGTCTCGACCGAGAAGCCCATCGTCGAGCCGAGCAGCGAGAAGAGCACCATCACGGTGGCGATCAAGAGCCAGCCTTTGTCGCGCAGCCGGTTGGCGAGCGAGGCGACGGCGACCTCGAGCGCGTGCGTCGCGAAGCTCACAGCGATGAAGGCGCCGATCGCCATGATGAAGACGATGATGCCGATCTGGCCGAAGATGCGGCCGACCGTCTCGGTGTCGACGTATGCCGTGCCCGGGTTGCGCAGCCCGTAGACGCCGTTCACCGGCGAGAGGATCAGCTGGTTGACCTTCTCGCCGAAGCTCAGCGGAGACGGGATCTGCTGGTAGGTGCCGGGGATCGTCGAGCCGTCGGCATCGTGCTGGTACTGGCCGGCCGGGATGAACAGCACCGCGACCCAGACCAGCAGCGTGACGATCGCGAGTGTCGTGACCGCGCCCGGAAACTTGAAGCCGCCCTCCTGCGACTCGGGAACGTCGGCCACATCGGCTCCGTCTTAGAAGTCGACGGCGTCGCGCACGATCGGGCAGGTCATGCAGTGGCCGCCGCCGCGGCCGCGGCCGAGTTCGGCGCCGACGATCGTGATGACCTCGATGCCGGCCTTGCGCAGCAGCGTATTGGTGTAGGTATTGCGGTCGTACGCATAGACGACGCCGGGCGACGCGCACACCAGATTCGCGCCGCTGTCCCACTGCGTGCGCTCGCGCTGGTAGTCGCTGCCGCCGGCTTCCACCACGCGCAGCTTCTTGAAGCCCAGCGCCTGCGCGACGACGTCGACGAAGGGCTTGTTCTCGGCGACCAGCTCGACGCCGCTGGCGTGGCTGCTCGGCCGGTACGAAAACGTGGTGGTCTTGTCCATGAAGTCGGGCGCCACCAGCACACAATCGCGGTCGGCGAAGGTGAACACGGTGTCCAGGTGCATCGCGGCGCGGATCTTCGGCATCGAGGCGACGATCACGCGCTCGGCCGCGCCCTTCTTGAAGAGCGCCGCCGCGACCTGGCTGATCGCCTGGCGCGAGGTGCGCTCGCTCATGCCGATCAGCACGTTGCCCTTGCCGATCGGCATCACGTCGCCGCCTTCGATCGTCGCCAGGCCGTGGTCCTGCGTTGGGTCGCCCCACCAGACGTTGACCTTGCCGGCGAAGTCGGGGTGGAACTTGTAGATCGCGGTGGTGAGGATCGTCTCCTCGTGGCGCGCCGGCCAGTACAGCGCGTTGAGCGTCACGCCGCCGTAGATCCAGCACGTCGTGTCGCGCGTGTACAGCGTATTCGGCAGCGGCGGCAGCAGGTATTCGGTCGTGCCGGCCGCCTGCTTGACGACCTTCAGCGCCTTGCCGCCGACCTTCTCCGGAAAGTCGTGCAGCCCCAGCCCGCCGATCAGCGTCTCGGCGAGTTCGCGGTCGTCCAGGCCTTCCAGGTAGCTGCGCAGCTCGTCGATGAAGCCCAGGCCCACCTGGTTGGGCACCACCTGGTTGTCGAGGATCCATTTCTTGCCGGCCGGCGTGGCGACCGTCTCGGCCAGCAGGTTGTGCATCTCGAGGACCTCGACACCGCGGTCGCGCATCTTGGTCATGAAGTCGAAGTGGTCGCGCTTGGCGTTCTCGAGCCACAGCACGTCGTCGAACAGCAGCTGGTCGCAGTTGCTCGGCGTCAACCGGGCGTGCGCGCGGCCCGGCGCGCAGACCATCACCTTGCGCAACTGGCCGACTTCGGAGTGCACGCCGAACGGCGACGCGGCGGCCGTGGAGGACTTGGCGGCCTTGGGGGTCTTGGTGCTTGCCTTGGGCATGACGGTTCCTTTCGGGGTGGGGTTGCGTGGGTGCTAGTGCAGTGTTCTACGCTGTGCGGAACTTAAGAAAACCGATGGATTTGTCGTCCTGGCTAGGCGCGAACCGCAGCGATACCCAGTG
>JACSRM010000506.1 GCA_014879745.1 Burkholderiaceae bacterium
CACCGGTGAGCGCGGCGAGCGCGCGCAGCGCGAACGCCGCGACGAGCCAGGCAAAGCTCAGGTGCATCGCCGACAGCAGCGGGTCGTCGGTCACGCGCCAGCCGCGCCAGCGGCCGACCCGGATCGCGTGCAAGGCGGTGCAGGCGAGCGCCGCGAGCCCGATCCAGATGCGCGGCGCGTGAGCGAGGTCGAGCGCGGCGAGCAAGACGATCGCGCCGACCGCAAGCACGTCGAACCAGACGATGAACGCCGCCTGATCGCCGCGCCCCGACGCGCGCAGCGCGTTGCCGGTGAAGACCGGCGTCAGCACTCCGCCCTTCAGGGCAAAGAGGACGATCAGTGCGTAGACGCTCGCGTGCAGCCCCGAGCGCGCGAGAGAAAAATCGCCGCTCAGAAGGCCGGCGTGGTAGACGCCGTTGGCGATCGCAAGCGCCGCGAGGATCGGCACGAGCAGCCGGTACCAGCGGTTCGCGGCACGCCAGACCTGCGGCGCGAGGATCGCGAGCAGCGCCGGCACGAGCAGCATGTCGGCGACCGCCGTCACGCCGCGTGGCAGCCAAGGATCGGCCCAGAACGCGGCGCGGCCGGCAAGCCAGAGCGCGACGAGCAGCGCAAGCCGTCCGCCGCCGACCTCGGGAGTGCCGGCCCAGCTCGGCAGCGCCGTCAACAGCGTGCCGAAGATGATCGCGAGCGCGAAGCCGAAGATCAGCTCATGGCCGTGCCAGAGCGGCGGCGCGTTGCCGGCCGCCGTCAGATCGACGACGCCGGCAAACGCGCCGACGACGCCGGCGACGAGCAGCGGCGCGTACGCCGCGCCGAGCAGATAGAACGGCCGAAAGCCGCTGCGCCACAGCGGCGCGCGGGCGTCGAAGCGCGTTCGCTGGTTCAACCTGGAAACGGCAGTTGACCGCTGCCGATTCGCCCGAGAGCCGCAGGAACACAGACGTTCCCGACTCCGACCGAGTTCACCTTCCAGGTGAGCGCGTTCAACTGCCGTTTCCAGGTTCAATGCGCGGGCGCCGGGTCGCCCGCGCGGCCGCCGCTGCCGGGTTCGGGGTGGCGCCGATGCCACTCGGCCCAGAGCACGTCGCGCTTCGTCCGCGCGGCGTCGACGTTGCGCTGCTTGACCGGGCCGAAGCCGCGGATCGCATCCGGGATCGCCGCGATCTCGCAGGCGAGGTCGAGGTCGGCCGCCGTCAGTTGCGCGCACAGCTTCGCGACGTCGCGTTCGTAGTCGTGCGCGAGCGAGCGCTCCATGCGCCGCTCGGCGCTGTAGCCGAGGACGTCGAACGGCGTCCCGCGCAACACCTTGAAGCGCGCAAGGACGCGCATCGCGTGAAGCATCCACGGCCCGTAGCGGCGCTTGACGGGCTCGCCGGTCACCGCGTCGTGTTTGCGCAGGCCGGGGATCGCGAGGTGCAGGTTGACCTTCGCGTCGCCGTCGAACATCGATTGCACCGCTTTCGCGAACTCGCCGTCGGTGTACAGGCGCGCGACCTCGTACTCGTCCTTGATCGCGAGCAGCTTGTAGGCGTTGCGCGCGACCGCCTCGGCGAAGCGCGTGCTGCCCGGCGCGACGCGCTCCTCGGCATCGCGCGCGCGCTCGACGATCGCGGCGTAGTGCGCGGCATAGCGCTCGTTCTGGTAGTCGACGAGCAGCGCGCGGCGGCGGGCGAAGACCTCGGCGAAGGTCTGCGACAGGCGGTGCGTCTCGGGCACCGTCTCGGCGCCGGCCGCGGCGCGCTCGGTGCCCTCGGCGTCGTGGGCGGCGCGGCGGCCCCAGTCGAAGGCGCGCTGGTTATCGGCGACGCTGACGCCGTTCAACTCGATCGCCCGCGCCAGCGCCGCGCGCGACACCGGCACCAGGCCGCGCTGCCACGCGAAGCCGAGCAGGAACATGTTGGCGGTGATCGAATGACCGAGCAGCAGCGAAGCGAGCCGCGTCGCGTCCAGGCATTCGAGCGCATCGTCGCCGACGGCGGCGCGAATCGACGCCTGCATCGCATCGGCGCCGACCGGCCGGTCGGGATGGCGGATGAACTCGCCGCTGATGACGCGCGCCGTGTTGAGCACCGCGCGAGTGTGGCCGCGCCGCATCTTGGACAGCACCTCGGTGCCGGCGGCGACGACGAGCTCGCAGCCGATCACGGCGTCGGCATGGCCGGCGTCGATGCGCACCGCGTGCAGTTCGCTCTGGTGGCGCGCGACGCGAACGTGCGACATCACGGCGCCGCCCTTTTGCGACAGGCCCGTCATGTCGAGCACGGTGACGCCCCGGCTTTCGACGTGCGCCGCCATGCCGACGAGCGCGCCGATCGTGACGACGCCGGTGCCGCCGACACCGGCGACGAGCAGCGAAAACGGCGTCTCGAGCGCCGGCAGCGCCGGCTCGGGCAGGTCGGAGACGTCGGCCATGCCGACCGCCGCCGGCTGCGGCTTGCGCAGCGCGCCGCCCTCGACGCTGACGATGCTCGGGCAAAAGCCCTCGAGGCAGCTGTAGTCGAGGTTGCAGGTGAACTGGTCGATCGCGCGCTTGGTGCCGAACTCGGTCTCGACCGGGACGACCGACAGGCAGTTCGACTTCAGGCTGCAGTCGCCGCAGCCGTCGCAGACGCGCTCGTTGATGAAGATGCGCCGCCGCGGCGTCGGGTTGGCGACCGGGTCGCGCTTGCGCCGGCGCCGCTTCTCGGCGGCGCAGGTCTGGTCGAAGACGATCGCGGTGACGCCGGGCGTTGCGCGCAGTTCGATCTGCACGGCGTCGAACTCCTCGCGCGGCCGCAGTTCGATGCCGGGCGCGAAGCCGGCGTCGCGCGGGTACTTTTCGATGTCGTCGGCGACGACGACGATTCTGCCCACCCCCTCGGCGGCGAGCTGGCGCGTCAGTTGCGGCACTGTCAGCGTACCGTCGATGTGCTGGCCGCCGGTCATCGCGACGGCGTCATTGTAGAGCAGCTTGTAGGTGATGTTGACGTTGGCCGCGACGGCGGCGCGGATCGCGATCAGGCCGGAGTGGAAGTAGGTGCCGTCGCCCATGTTGGCGAACACGTGCTGCACGCCGGCGTGTTCGGCCATGCCGAGCCAGGTCACGCCCTCGCCGCCCATCTGGCAGATCGTCAGCGTGTTGCGCTCCATGCCGACCGCCATCAGGTGGCAGCCAACGCCGGCCAGCGCGTTCGACCCCTCGGGCACGCGCGTCGAGCGGTTGTGCGGGCAGCCCGAGCAATAGAACGGCGTCCGCACCGGCGCGCGCTTGGCCTGTGCCGCCGCCTCGTGCTGCGCCTGCAGCCGCGCCAGATGCGCCTCGATCGCCTCGCTCGTGTGAAAGCGCGCCAGCCGCGCCGCGATCGCGCGCGCGACGACGGCCGGCGTCAGCTCGCCGGTCGGCGGCAGCAGCCACTGGTGCGGCGGCGCCGGCCACTCGCCGCTCTCGTCGAACTTGCCGACGACGTGCGGGCGTGCGTCGTCGCGCCAGTCGTAGAGCATCTCCTTCAACTGGTACTCGATGATCTGGCGCTTCTCCTCGACGACGAGGATCTCCTCCAG
>JACSRM010000488.1 GCA_014879745.1 Burkholderiaceae bacterium
CTGCGCGTCCTCGATCGCGGTATCGAGGCTGCCTTCGCGCCGGCAACTGGCGTAGACGTCCCACAGCCCGAGCCCGCGCGCGCGCAGCACGGCGAGCCGGCGCGCGTAGGGCAGGGCGGTCAGATCGACGCCCCAGAGCGCCGACAGCAGCGGCCAGAACGCATTGCGCGGATGGGCGTAGTACTGGCGCGCGGCGAGCGACGCCGCGCCCGGGAAGCTGCCGAGGACGACGAGCCTTGTCGTGCGCGCGATGACCGGCGGCAGGCCCAGCAGCCGATCCCCGCTCACGCCGCGGGCGCCTCGGCGGCGAGTGCGGCGAGCCGTGGCAGCGCGGCGCGCGCATTTGCGCTCGTGATCGCTGCCGTCTGCTCGAGTGTCCAGCCGCGCAGCGCGGCAAGCGTCTCGGCGATGCGCGGCAGTTCGGCCGGCTCGTTGCGCGCCGGCGCCGCGCCGTTCGCGCGATCCTGCGCATTGCGGTAGAGCCATTGCGGCGGGATGTCGGGGGCGTCGGTCTCGAGCACGATCGCGGATTCGGGCAGGGTTTGCGCCAGGCGGCGGATCTGCAGCGCGCGCTCGAAGGTGAGCGTGCCGCCGAAGCCGAGCCTGAAGCCGAGGCCGATGAAGGCCCGCGCCTGCTGCTCGCTGCCGTTGAACGCATGCGCGATGCCGCCCGCGACACCCACCCTGCGCAAGTGCGCGAGCAGATCGTCGGCCGAGCGCCTCACGTGCAGGATCACCGGCAGCTCGAATTCGCGTGCCAGCGCGAGTTGCGCGGCATAGATGCACGCCTGCCGCGCGCGATCGATGCCGGCGACAAAATGGTCGAGCCCGATTTCGCCGACCGCGACCAGCCGCGGGTCGTCGCGCGACGTTGCAAGGGCGTCGCGCAGCGCGCTGAGCGCGGCATCGTCGGCGCGATCGACATACAGCGGATGGATGCCGAGCGCATACGCGAATCGTTCTTCGTGCGCGATGCGGCGCACGGTGCCGAAATTCGCGGCCTCGACCGCGGGCAGCACGATCCGCGTCACGCCCTGTGCCCGGGCGCGTGCGATCACGGCGCCACGATCGGCGTCGAACTCTGGCGCATCGAGGTGACAGTGGGTATCGATCCAGTCCATGCGCTACATGATGCCGCCGATACGGATTCTCGATCGAACGGGTGGAAATGCACGCCTGCCCGAGGTGGGCGGCTGAGCCGCGACCGTCGGGCGGCGCCCGCCAGCCGGTGCGGCAGCGTCGAAGCCGGGCCGGTTTCAGTCCGGCCCGACGAGCACGCCGAGCTTCAGGCGCAGCAGGCGGTCGCAGCGCTGCGCGAAGCCCTCGTCGTGGGTGACGAGGACGAACGCGATGCGCTGTTCGTGCGCCAGATCGAGCATGAGCTCGAAGACGCCGTCGGCTGTCTCGCGGTCGAGGTTGCCGGTCGGCTCGTCGGCGAGCACGCAGGCCGGCCGCGTGACGAGCGCGCGCGCGATCGCGACGCGCTGGCGCTCGCCGCCCGAAAGCTGCGACGGCCGATGCTGGACGCGCTCGGCCAGCCCGACCTGCGCCAGCACCTCGGCCGCCTGCGTGCGCGCGGTGTCGGCCGCGATGCGCCGGATGCGCAGCGGCATCGCGACGTTGTCGAGCGCGCTGAACTCGGGCAGCAGGTGGTGGAACTGGTAGACGAAGCCGAGATGGCGGTTGCGCCACTGGCCCTGTTCGGCAGCGCTCATCGCCGCGAAGTCGCGTTCCATCAGCGTCACGCGGCCGGCGCTCGGCGCCTCGAGGCCGCCGAGCAGGTGCAAGAGCGTGCTCTTGCCCGAGCCCGACGCGCCGACGACGGCGAGCGTCTCCC
Source organism: Burkholderiaceae bacterium (assembly GCA_014879745.1). Taxonomy (GTDB): domain Bacteria; phylum Pseudomonadota; class Gammaproteobacteria; order Burkholderiales; family Burkholderiaceae_C; genus CAIKUF01. The sequence goes on from JACSRM010000488.1 coordinate 1,838, forward strand.
CGGCATGCACATGCAGGTTCACGCCGCGCAGCACGTGGACGTCGACATCGCTGTCGTGGAAGCGCTTGTCGAGGCCTGCGCATTGCAGCACGACCGGGCCGGCCGGTTGCTCGGTCATGCGGTCACTCATAGCGCAGTGCCTCGGCTGGCTGCATGCGGCTCGCGCGCCAGCTCGGGTAGAGCGTCGCGACGAACGACAGCAGCAGCGAGATGGCGACGATCGGCGCGATATCGCCGCGCTGCGGATCGCTCGGCATGGTGCTGATCAGGTAGACGCTGCCGGGCAGGAAGCTCGTATGCAGCAGCCGCTCGATGGCGGGCACGATGACGTCGATATTGAAGGCGACGGCGAGACCGAGCACGACGCCGCTCAGGGTTCCGATCACGCCCGACGCGGCGCCCTGCACCATGAAGATCGCCATCACCGAGCGCGGGCTCGCGCCGAGCGTGCGCAGGATCGCGATATCGGCGCGCTTGTCGGTGACCGTCATCACGAGCGTCGAGACGAGGTTGAACGCGGCGACGGCGACGATCAGCGTCAGGATGATGAACATCAATCGCTTTTCGAGCTGCACGGCGGCGAACCAGTTGCTGTTGGTTCGCGTCCAGTCGGTGACGGCCACGTCGGGGCCGAGTTCGCGCTGCAGCGCGGCGCCGACCTCGCGCGCCCGGTTCAGATCCTTCAGCCGCAGTTGGACGCCGGTCGGCCCGGCGACGCGAAACAGGCGCGCGGCGTCGTCGACGTCGATCAGCGCGAGGCCGCTGTCGTACTCGTAGTGTCCGGTGGCGAAGGTGCCGACGAGCGTGAACTGCTTCAGCCGCGGCACGACGCCGGCCGGCGTGATCTGCCCGCCGGGCGCGACGAGCGTGATCTTGTCGCCCGGCTGCACACCGAGCGCGCGCGCGAGTTCGGCGCCGAGCGCGATGTTCCAGCTGCCCGGCGTGAGCTTGGAGAAGAGGCTCGCGTGCAGGCGCGCGCCGAGCGCCGTCACGGTCGCCTCGTCGTCAGCCGAGATGCCGCGCACGATCGCGCCGCGCATCGTGTCGCCGCGCGCGATCAGCGCCTGCGCGGCGACGAACGGCGCCGCGCCCAGCACCTGCGGGTTGCGCTTCGCCGCCGCCGCCGTCGCCCGCCAGTCGGGCAGGGCCTCGCCGTCGGCGGCGTAGATCTCGACGTGCGCGACGACCGACAGCATGCGGTCGCGCACCTCCTTCTGGAAGCCGTTCATCACCGACAGCACGATGATGAGCGCGGCGACGCCGAGCGCGATGCCGAGCATCGACACCCCCGAGATGAACGAGATGAAGCCGTTGCGCCGCCCGCTGCGCCCGGAACGCGTATAGCGCCAGCCGATCTGCAGTTCGTAGGGGAGATTCATGCAGGCGGGATGCTACCCGAGGGGTTCGATGGGCCTGGGATTGCTCGGGCTGTATGCTGTCGCGCAGATGGCGGATCCGCTTGCTCACTTGATCGAGCGGCCCTGCCGAGCGCAGTGGAGGTGGCGGCGGGAGCGAGCGGGCAGTGCTGCTTTTCTCGGCTGTTTAGCACCGTATAGTCATACAGAATGAGCGGCGCCAATGCAGGGTTCAAGGGGCTTCCAGCCCGCTCGCAGGCGTCGGACTAGTACAACATCCCATAAATATGTTTACGGTTAAGGACGATCGATGTAGACTCCTCGCTCGTGAGTC
>JACSRM010000446.1 GCA_014879745.1 Burkholderiaceae bacterium
CCGGCTTGCCCGGGTTGTTAGCTCAGCTGGTAGAGCAGCGGACTTTTAATCCGTTGGTCGTGGGTTCGAATCCCGCACAACCCACCAGCGCATAGAATTTCGCACGTGGGGCTCTTAGCTCAGTTGGTAGAGCAGCGGACTCTTAATCCGTAGGTCGAGCGTTCGAGTCGCTCAGGGCCCACCAGAATAAGCTGGTCAGATCAATGATCTAGCGAGAAATGAGACGCCGGCTCAATGCCGGCGTTCTCTTTGGTGCCAGTCTGGTGCCAGTTTCTACCGAGGTGTAGCGCTCCATCGGTCGCCCTGATGAGGCGGGGTGGGCTGCATTGCTCTGGGGGTTGACACGTCCTTGGCTGGCGTCAACTACCTTGGCCGCCCGTCGTCGGGCCCGATCTCGTACCCGCGGCCCCGCGCGTTACGGGCGAAAAGCGACCCGGTCGCGGGCGAGCCGAGCAACTCGCGGGTGCCCAAGGCGTGGCTGGATCAGGCCCGCGTTCGCACCAGATTCCACTGGTCGAACTGGCCCGAGCCGACCTGTCCCTTCTGCAGCGTGACGGCGAGGTCTCGATTTCGACCACCGCCGGACAGAAGGCCATCAGCGTGCGAACGATGGCGGGTTGGGCTCACGCCATGGCCGGCGGGGCCATCGAGGACTTCCAACCGAAACGAATTCGCTCCGGGGTCGAGACGCTGCTCGCGGCCAATGGCGTCAGCCGCGAGGTGCGCGGCCGTTTGCGATCCCACGGGCTGACTGGTGTGCAGGCACGGCACTATGACGGCCACGATTACATGCCGGAGAAGCGGGCAGGCGATCGAGATCCTGATCCGCGAGGTGTGCCAACGTGCACCCGCTCACGCCTGATCTCCCGGCAACCCGCGATCACCGACCCCAGAGCGTGCTCTATCCTTGCGCGACCGCTGCGCACGACGCAGCCATCGCCCGACGTTCGCGGGCGAGACGTAAAGCACCGAGAGATGGACCAGGCCACCCACAACAAAATCGTCTCCTTCATCTGGTCCATCGCCGATGACGTCCTGCGCGACCTGTTCAAGCGCGGCAAGTACCCCGACGTGATCCTGCCGATGTGCGTGCTGCGCCGGCTCGACGCCTTGCTCGAGCCGACCAAGCGGGCAGTGCTGGATACCAAGCAGATGCTCGACGACGCGCGCATTACCGAGCAGCGCGCCGCGCTGGCCGATGCCGCCGGCCAGGCCTTCTACAACACCTCGCGCTTCACCTTGCGCGACCTGCGCTCGCGCGGCAGCCAGCAGCAACTGCTGGCCGACTTCAACGACTACCTCGACGGCTTTTCGCCCAACGTCCAGGACATCCTCGACAGCTTCAAGTTCCGCAACCAGCTGCCCACCTTGTCCAAGGCCGACGCGCTGGGCACGCTGATCGACAAGTTCCTCGACCCCGACATCGATCTCTCGCCCGCCGGCATCGACAACCACGCCATGGGCACGGTGTTCGAGGAGCTGGTGCGCAAGTTCAACGAAGACAACAACGAAGAAGCCGGCGAGCACTGGACGCCGCGCGACGCGGTGCGGCTGATGGCCAACCTGGTGTTCCTGCCGATCGGGGATCAGCTCAAGTCGGGCACCTACCTGATCTTCGACGACGCCTGCGGCACCGGCGGCATGCTCACCGTGGCCGAGGAGACGCTCGCCGCCATCGGCAAGCAGCGCGGCCTGCAGATCGCCGCGCGCCTGTTCGGCCAGGAGATCAACCCCGAGACCTACGCCATCTGCAAGGCCGACATGCTGATCAAGGGCGAAGGCGAGAACGCAGACCACATCGTCGGCGGCGCCGAATGGTCCACCCTGTCGCACGACGCCTTCCCCGGCCAGGACTTCGACTTCATGCTCGCCAACCCGCCCTACGGCAAGAGCTGGAAGAAGGACCTCGAAGCCATGGGCGGCAAGGACGGCATGCGCGATGCGCGCTTCAAGGTCATGCACGCCGGCGAGGAGCTCTCGCTCGTCACCCGCTCGAGCGACGGCCAGATGCTGTTCCTCGTGAACCTGGCGTCGAAGATGAACCACGCCTCGGCGTTGGGCAGCCGCATCGCCGAGGTGCACAACGGCTCGTCGCTCTTCACCGGCGACGCCGGCCAGGGCGAGAGCAACATCCGCCGCTGGCTGATCGAGAACGACTGGCTCGAGGCGATCGTCGCGCTGCCGCTGAACCTGTTCTACAACACCCGCATCGCCACCTACGTCTGGGTGCTGTCCAACCGCAAGCCGGCGCATCGCAAAGGGCAGGTGCAGCTGATCGACGCCAGCCAGTGGTTCAAGCCGCTGCGCAAGAACCTGGGCAAGAAGAACTGCGAGCTGTCGGCGCAGGACATCGAGCGCATCAGCCGGACCTTCCTCGACTTCAAGGAAACGCCCGAATCGAAGATCTTCCCCAACGCCGCCTTCGGCTACTGGAAGGTCACCGTCGAACGGCCGCTGCGCCTGCACAGCCAGCTCAGTTTGAAGGCGATCGACAGCCTGCGCTTCGCCTCGGGCGACGAAGACATCCGCGGCGCGCTGCACGACGTGTTTGGCGACGCGCTGTTCGACGACTTCGCGTCGGTGGCCGCGGCGCTGGAGCAGCGCCTGACGCATTGGGGCGATTCGGGCAGCGATGATGACGACGAAGAGGAGGGCGCCGAAGCGCGCCCCAGCGGCCTGAGCGAGAAGCGGCGCAAGAAGCTGCTCGACCCCAAGACCTGGGAGCGCGACGGCCGGCTGGTCATGGTGGCCACCGCGTTGCGCGACAGCGTCGGCGACACGCTGTTCGAAGATCACAACCTGTTCCGCGAGCGCATCGACCAGGCGCTGAAGGCGTCGAGCACCAAGCTGCCCGCGGCCGAGCTGAAGCTGATCCTCAAGGCCACGAGCTGGCGTGTCGACACCGCCGCCCCGGTCATCGCCAAGGTTCACAAGGCCGGCAAAGCCGCAGCCGACCCGCTGCACGGCCTGTACGCCGCCGACGTGGCCGGCAAGGCCTGCGTCGTCGAATACGAACCCGACCCCGACCTGCGCGACACCGAGCAGGTGCCGTTGCTCGAAGACGGCGGCATCGAAGCCTTCATCCGCCGCGAGGTGCTGCCCTACACGCCGGATGCCTGGATCAAGCAGGACGCAACCAAGATCGGCTACGAGATCAGCTTCACGCGCCACTTCTACAAGCCGGCGCCGCTGCGCACGCTGGCCGAGATCAGCGCCGACATCCTGGCCGTCGAGCGCGAGGCAGAAGGCCTGCTCGACGGGCTGCTGGTGGGCGAGGCAAGGTCATGAAGGAAGCGGACGCTTTGCCGACCCACGAAGGCCGTGCCGCCTATGGCATGCAGATTCTTGCGACGGTGTCACAACCATCGACAGCAGGGGCGTCGCCACCATGAGCGCCCGCAAGCCCGCCACCAAGTCGCGCGCCGTGGTCGCCCGGGCCAAGGTGCTGCCGCCGCTGGAAGCGTCGTTCGCCGAGGTGGTCGGCCTGATCGA
>JACSRM010000256.1 GCA_014879745.1 Burkholderiaceae bacterium
AATCGTTGACGACGATCGGCGTCTTGCCGATCGCGAGCACATAGTCGTAGACACGGGCGACCGTCTCGTCGCTCGTCTTCGCGCCGCGGATGATCTCGACCAGCTTCATCCTGTCGACCGGCGAGAAGAAGTGCAGGCCGACGAAGCGCTCGGGCGCGCTGCTCGCCTTTGCCAGCCCGCTGATCGGCAGGGTCGAGGTATTGGAGGCGAAGACACCGCCGGGGGCGAGCTTCGGCTCGGCCTCGCGCGTCACCTGCGCCTTGAGGTCGCGCTGCTCGAATACCGCCTCGATGATCAGGTCGCAGCCGTGCAGGTCGGCAACATCAGCGGTCGGCGTGATGAGCGACAGCAGCTTCGACTGCTTCACCGGGTCCGACTTGCCGCGCGCGATCGCCTTGTCGGTCAGCTTGCGGCTGTGGGCCCGTCCGGCTTCGGCCTTCTCGGCGCTCACGTCCTTCAGCACGGTCGGGATGCCGCGCGACGCATTCGCATAGGCGATGCCCGCGCCCATCATGCCGGCGCCGAGCACGCCGACCTTCGCCGGCTTCCATTTTGCAAACCCTGGCGGGCGCGACTTGCCGGCGCGGATCGCATTCAGGTCGAAGAAGAACGCGGTGATCATATTCTTCGCGTTCTGGCCGACCATGATCCGCGCCAGCTTGCGGCTTTCGATGCGCGTCGCGGTCTCGTAGTCGACCTGCGCGCCCTCGACCATCGTCTCCAGCACCGCCTGCGGCGCGGGATAGAGGCCGCGCGTCTTCGCGCCAAGCATCGCCGGTGCGACGGCAAGCCCCATCGCGGTCTTCGGGCTCGCCGGCGTGCCGCCCGGCATCCGATAGTCGCTGCGGTCCCAGGGCTGGGCCGCATCCGGGTGTGCGGCGATCCAGGCTGTCGCCATCGCGCGCAGTGCGTCGGCGCTGTCGGCAAGACCATCGACGAGGCCGATCTCGTGTGCCTCGCGCGGGCCGAACAAGCGGCCCTCGACGAGGTAGGGCTGGGCCGCGAGCAGGCCGAGCCGACGCACCGTCTTCGTGATGCCGGTCGCGCCGGGGATGAGGCCGAGCGTCACTTCGGGCGTGCCGAACCGGATCTTCGGATCGTCGAGCGCGAAGCGTGCATGGCCGATCAGCGCGACTTCCCAGCCGCCGCCGAGCGCGCTGCCCGCGAGCAGCGTCGCGACCGGGCGGTCCATCGTCTCGATGCGGCGGAAATCGCGCTTCATGGCCTGGATCTCGGCGAAACCCTGGCGCGCATCGGCGGCCGTCAGCCTCAGCACGCTCTTCAGGTCGACGCCGGCGAAGAAGGTCGACTTCGCCGAAGCGAGCAGCACCCCCTTGATCTGCTCCCGGTCGGCGAGCAGCCGCTCGACGGCGGCGGCGAGGTCGTGCCGCCACTGCGGCGTCATCGTATTGACCGGCGAGCCGGGCTGATCGAAGGTCAGCGTCGCGATCCCCGCGTCATCGAGTTCGTAGCGGATGGAGTTCATGGTCTTCAGACCCGCTCGATGATGGTTGCGATACCCATGCCGCCGCCGACGCACAGCGTGACGAGGCCGCGCCGCAGATCGCGGCGTTCGAGTTCGTCGAGCAGCGTGCCGACGAGCATCGCACCGGTCGCGCCGAGCGGATGGCCCATCGCGATCGCACCGCCATTGACGTTGACCTTCTCGTGCGGCACGCCCATCTCGCGCATGAAGCGCATCGGCACCGCGGCGAAGGCCTCGTTGACCTCGAAGAGGTCGATATCGCCCGCCGTCAGCCCCGCCTTCGCGAGCGCCTTGCGCGTCGCCGGCATCGGCCCGGTGAGCATGATCGTCGGGTCGGCACCCGACAGCGCCGTCGCGACGACGCGCGCACGCGGCGCGAGGCCGAGCGATCTGCCCATGCCGGCGCTGCCGACGAGGACCGCGGCCGCACCGTCGACGATGCCCGACGAATTGCCGGCGGTATGCACGTGCTCGATGCGCTCTACCTCCGGGTAGCGCTGCAGCGCCACCGCATCGAAGCCCATCGCACCCAGCTCGGCAAATGCGAGCTTGAGCGACGCCAGGCCCTCGAGCGTCGTGCGCGGCTTGATGAACTCGTCGCATTCGAGGATCGTCAGGCCGATCGCATCCTCGACCGCGAGCACCGACTTGTCGAACCGGCCTTCGGCCTGCGCCGCGCTGGCGCGCTGCTGCGATGCGAGCGCGTAGGCGTCGACGTCCTCGCGCCGAAAGCCTGCGAGCGTCGCGATCAGGTCCGCGCCTATGCCCTGCGGCACGAAGCCGGTGCGCGCATTCGTCTCGGGGTCCTGCGCCCAGGCGCCGCCGTCCGAGCCGATCGGCACCCGCGACATGCTCTCGACGCCGCCCGCGATGACGAGGTCTTCCCAGCCGCTCGCGACCTTCTGTGCGGCGAGGTTTACCGCCTCGAGGCCCGAGGCGCAGAAGCGGTTGACCTGCACGCCGCTCACCGTGAAATCCCAGCCGGCCTTCAGCGCGGCGGTCTTGGCGATCACCGAGCCCTGCTCGCCGACCGGCGAGACGACCCCCATCACGACATCGTCGAGCGCCGCGGGATCGAAGTCGTGGCGCCGCTGCAACTTGACGAGCAGCCCGCAGAGCAGATCGACAGGCTTGACCTCGTGCAGGCTGCCGTCGGCCTTGCCCTTGCCGCGCGGCGTGCGCACGGCGTCGAAGATGAATGCATCTGGCATGCGGATACTCCAAGGAGGCGGGTGAAGCGGAGTTTACGCAGGGCGGAGGCTTTGCAAGAATTCGTCCCCGCCGCCGATCGCCTACCGTCCCGGCGGCAGCCGACAATGCCCGGTCTGCCACACTTCCCGCCGGCGCACTTCGAACACCATGAACCGAGCCATCGCACCCGACGTCAGTTTCGAGCCCGAGTTCGTCGCCCGGCTCACGACCCTGTTCGAGGAACTGATCGTCTTCAACCGCACGCTCGGCCTGAAGATCGACGAGATCGCCGCGACCGGCGTCGCGGCCCACATCGAGATGCGCCCCGAACTGATCGGCCATTTCACGCATCGCCGTCTGCACGGCGGCGTGATCAGCGCATCGCTCGACGCGATGGGCGGGATCGCCGTGATGGCGGCGATCGGCGCGCGCCACATGAGCGAGTCGATCGACGCGCGCATGGCGCGCTTCGGCAAGCTCGGAACGATCGATCTGCGGGTCGACTATCTGCGCCCGGGGCTCGGCCAGCGTTTTAGCGCGCGGGCCGAAGTCATGCGGCTCGGAAGCCGCGTCGCGTCCACGCGCATGGAGTTCCTCGACGCCGAAGGCAGGTTGCTCAGCATGGGCTCGGCCGCCTACATGGTGAGCTGAAGGCGGAGCCGGCCGTGCGCCGCGAACGCGGCGCAGCGGCTTTGCCGCCTCTCGATCAGTTGGACTCCGCCAACTGATCCAGGATCGCCGGGTTCTGGCTGCGGCCGGCGCTGCGCGCCTTGACTTGCGCTGGCGCGCAAGTCAGCCTG
>JACSRM010000516.1 GCA_014879745.1 Burkholderiaceae bacterium
CGCCGGCGACTTGCCGCCGAGTTCGAGCGTGACCGGCGTCAGGTTGCGCGCGGCGTTGGCCATCACCGCGCGGCCGGTCGCACCCGACCCGGTGAAGAGCAGATGGTCGAACGGCAGCGACGAGAACGCCGGGCCGCGGCCGCCGCCGTCGTCGAAGAATTTCAGCTTGTCCTCGGGCAGGTATTTCGGGCTGAGTTGCGCGAGCAGCTCGGCCAGGTGGCGCGAGTTCTCGGACATCTTCACCATCGCCCGATTGCCGGCGGCGAAGATCGCGGCGAGCGGCGAGAAGCTCAGGTTGAGCGGGAAGTTCCACGGCACGATGACGCCGACGACGCCCAGCGGCTGCGGGATGACGCGGTTTCTCGCGCCCGGGTAGGTCATGAAGTCGACGTGGCGCTTCTGCGGCCTCATCCAGCGCGCGAGCTTCTTGTCCGCATCCTGGATCGCTTCGAGCGAGACGAAATATTCGGTGAAAAGCGTCTCGAATTCGGATCGGTTGCCGTAGTCGAGGCCGATCGCGGCGACGATCGCGTCGCGGTTTTCCTTCAGCAGCCGCGCCAGCGCCTGCAGGTCGGCGCTGCGTTCGGCGCGGCTGGGTTCGGGATGCGCCAGATAGGCGGCGCGCTGGGCCTCGAAGCATTGCCTGAACTCGGCCGGCATCATCACGGTGTCCAGGTTGAAGACGGGGGCGTTCATGGGGCGTTCCTTCGCGGATCGGCAAGGCTTCGATTGTGACCGCGAGTGTTAGAGGGTGCTCCCTTCGGACTGGTTCGCCGGCGCTGGCAGGAAGTCTCGGAATGCCGCGATTGGGTTATCCCTGCGGCCGGCATCGGTGCGCCGCTGGCCTTAGACTGCGCGGGCATCGCGGGGGCCGCGGTCTGCACAGGAGGCTGGCTTGCAAGCAACGAACATCGCCGATCCCGCCTATTTCCACAAAGTCGTCGATTGCCAATGGGCGTGTCCGGCCCATACACCGGTTCCCGAGTACATCCGCCTGATCGCCGCCGGACGCTACGCCGACGCCTACATGGTGAACTGGGTGTCCAACGTCTTTCCGGGCATCCTCGGCCGCACCTGCGACCGCCCGTGCGAGCCGGCGTGCCGGCGGTCACGCGTGGAGGAAAGCAATGGCGACAAGCCCGAGCCGGTCGCGATCTGCCGCCTGAAGCGCGTCGCCGCCGACCACAAGGGCGACGTGCGGGCGCGCATGCCGGCGGCTTCGGGCCGCAAGGGCAAGCGCGTCGCCTGCATCGGCGCCGGTCCGGCATCGCTCGCCGTCGCGCGCGACCTCGCCCCGCTCGGCTATGCGGTGACGGTCTTCGACGCCGAGGCGAAGGCCGGCGGCTTCATGCGCACCCAGATTCCGCGCTTCCGGCTGCCCGAATCGGTGATCGACGAGGAGACCGGCTACATCCTCGATCTGGGCGTCGAGTTCCGCGCCGGCGAGCGCGTCGATTCGATGAAGCAGCTGCTCGACGGCGGCGCCTGGGACGCGGTCTTCGTGGGCTGCGGCGCGCCGCGCGGGCGCGATCTGCAACTCCCGGGGCGCAGCGAGGCCGCGGCCAATATCCACATCGGCATCGACTGGCTCGCGTCGGTCTCGTTCGGCCACATCGAGCGCATCGGCGCGCGCGTCATCGTGCTCGGCGGCGGCAATACCGCGATGGACTGCTGCCGCTCGGCACGCCGCCTCGGCGCGCGCGACGTGAAGGTCATCGTGCGCAGCGGCTTCGACGAGATGAAGGCCTCGCCGTGGGAGAAGGAGGATGCGCAGCACGAGGGCATCCCTATCCTCAATTTCCACGTCCCGAAGGCCTTCCTGCACGAGGCGGGCCGGCTCGTCGGCATGACGTTCGAGATCGTCGAGGCGCGCTACGACGAGCAGGGGCGGCGCTCTCTGGTACCGACCGGCGCGCCCGACGTGACCTTCGAATGCGACGATGTGCTCGTCGCCGTCGGCCAGGAGAATGCCTTCCCGTGGATCGAGCGCGACAGCGGCATCGAATTCGACCGCCACGGCCTGCCGGTGCTCGACGCGGCCACCCTGCAATCGACCCGGCCCGAGGTCTTCTTCGGCGGCGACGCGGCGTTCGGGCCGAAGAACATCATCACCGCCGTCGCACACGGCCACGAGGCCGCGGTTTCGATCGACCGCTTCCTGCACGGCGAGGACGTTCGCCAGCGCCCGGCGCCGCATGTGAACCTGATGTCGCAGAAGATGGGCATCCACGAGTGGAGCTACGACAACGCGATCTCGAACGACCTGCGCTTCAAGGTGCCGTGGGCGCCGGCGGAGACGACGCTCTCGAACATCGCCGTCGAGGTCGAACTCGGCTTCGACGCCGCGACCGCGTTCAAGGAAGCCGAGCGCTGCCTGAACTGCGACGTGCAGACGGTCTTTGCCGCGCCGGCCTGCATCGAATGCGATGCCTGCGTCGATATCTGCCCGATGGACTGCATCACCTTCACCGCCGATGGCGACGAGGCCGACCTGCGCGGTCGCCTGAGCGCGCCGGCCCTGAATCCGGCGCAGGCGCTGTATGTCTCTCCGGCGGTGAAGACCGGGCGCGTGATGGTGAAGGACGAGGATGTCTGCCTGCACTGCGGGCTGTGCGCCGAACGCTGCCCGACCGGTGCCTGGGACATGCAGAAATTCCTGATCCTGCCGACCCAGGCCGGGCCCGCCTGCCGCGACCCGAAGGCGCCGCGCCGCAGGAAGCCGGCGCGTGTGGCGGCAGGCGTGGCGGCGTGAAGCGGGGAGCGCGATGAGCCGCATCGAAGCGATCAACGATTTCGTCATCAAGTTCGCCAACGTCAACGGCTCGGGTTCGGCTTCGGCCAACGAGCTGTTCGCGAAGGCGATCCTGCGCATGGGTGTGCCGGTCAGCCCGCGCAATATCTTCCCGAGCAATATCCAGGGCCTGCCGACGTGGTACGAGGTGCGCGTGAGCGAAAAGGGCTACCTCGGCCGGCGCGGCGGGCTGGACATGATGGTTGCGATGAACCCGCAGACCTGGGCCCAGGACGTGGCCGAGATCGAACCCGGCGGCTACCTGTTCTACGACAGCACGCGGCCGCTGCCGGCGAGCGCGTTTCGCGACGACGTGAACGTGATCGGCATGCCGCTGACGGCGATCTGCAACGCGACGTACGAGGATTCGCGCCAGCGCCAGCTGTTCAAGAACATCATGTACGTCGGCGCGCTGTCGATGCTGCTCGGGATCGACGCGCAGGAGATCGAGGCGCTTTTTTCCGAGCAGTTTCGCGGCAAGGAGAAGCTGATCGTCTCGAACGTGCGCGCGCTGACCGCCGGGCGCGAATTCGCGCGCGACCACCTGGCGCCGATCGGCCTTGCGGTGCGCCACGCCGAGCGCGTCGGCGACGCGATCTTCGTCGACGGCAACAGCGCGGCGGCGCTCGGCTGCGTCTACGGCGGCGCGACGGT
>JACSRM010000508.1 GCA_014879745.1 Burkholderiaceae bacterium
GCCTTGCCCGTCCCGGCCCCCCGCGGGGGCGCAAGAAAACTTGGGGCGGCCCGGCGTTTTCTTGAGAGCGGGCACGCCTGGCGCGGATGATGACCCGGTCAGGCTGGAGGCGATGGGATCAACAGGCCGGGTTTCAGGCCCCAGTTTCGCGCCGCCGTGCGCGGCCGACGGCGATCACCGACGCCAGCAGCCCGGCCAGCCAGGCCGGGCCGAGCGCGCCGCCGCCGCCGCCCGACGACGCCGGCCAGGCGACGGCGATGCTGTCGTTGGCGACGCCGGTCGTGCCCTGGTCGTCGGTCACCGTCAGCCGCACGCTGAAGTTGCCGCTGCCGCTTGCGACGACCTCGGCCGTCTGCTGGTTCGCCGCGCCGGTGAAGCCGCTGACGATGCCGCCGCCGGAGGTCAGCTCCCAGCGCCAGCTCGCCACCTTGCGCCCCGCGCCGACCAGGCTGCCTGCGGCGCTGAGCGTGATCGTCTGGTCCGGCCGCGGCGCGCCGGGCGAGACGCCGATGCGGGCGATGACCGTATCGGGCGCGGTCGCCGCCTTCAGCGCCGCGCCGGCGTCGAGCATGCCGGCGCCGCAGGTTCTCGTCGTGCAGTAGCACTGCAGCTGGTCGTAATCGCCGGGCGCAGCGCAGACCGGAACGACGCTGCCGTCGCCGTTGTCGCCCCCTGTCTTCGGAAATGGCCGGGCCGTCGATTGCAGCAGGCTGCGCAGGTCCGCCGGCTGCAAGGCCGGGCGCGCCGAGACCAGCAGCGCCGCGGTGCCGGCGACGAGCGGCGCGGCAAAGCTCGTTCCGGCCGCGTAGTTCCAGGCATCGCTGTAGATCGAGCTTCCCGCGACCGGCCGCGTGGTACCGGCGTTCAGCGCGGTGACGATCGGATACAAACAGGGTTCGCTCGCGTCGAGGTTGACGCAGTTGCCGGCCGGCGCGCTGAGCGCGACCTGCGGTCCGAGGTCCGAATAGCCGACCTTGGTGCCGGCGTGGCGCAGCCCGCCGACCGCGAGCACGCCGGGGCAGCTCGCCGGCGTGCCGACCGCCCGCCCGGCGCTGTTGCCGGCCGCGGCGACGACGAGCGTGCCGGCGGCCGTCACTTCGCCGACGACCGAGATATAGCTGCTCGAACACGCGCCATCGCTGCCGAGGCTCATGCTGATGACCGCCGCCGGGGTCGGGTTCGACGGCACGCCGGGCACATCGAGCCCCGCCGCCCAGCGCATCGCGGCCTGGATGTCGGAGTCGTAGCCGCCGCACTTGCCGAGCACGCGCAGCGGCAGCACGCGCACCTTGCGGCCGATGCTCGCCATGCCGATGCCGTTGCCGGTCGCCGCGCCGACCAGGCTCGCGGTCTGCGTGCCGTGCCACGAGCTGTCCTGGACGTCGCAGCCGTCGAAGGTCGACGGATGGGCCGCCTTGTCGGCGTCCGTGACGTAATCGCCGGGGTCGCTCGGGTCGGCGTCGCGGCCGTTGCCGTCGCCCGCGATGACGGGGTCGGTGATCATGTCGTAGCCGGGCAGCAGCTTGGTCTTCAAGTCGGCATGGTCGAAGCGCACGCCGGTATCGAGCACGGCGACGATCACATTCGGATTGCCGGTCGTCACCGCCCACGCCGTCTCGGCGTCGATCGCCGATTTCACTTCGCCCGCCGGCGCACGCAGATACCACTGGCCGACGACGGGGCCCGGATCGACCGGCTGGCCGGCCGGATAAAGCGGGTCGTTCGGCGCGCTGAATCGATGGCGCCGGACGTCGATCGCGACCGATTCCACGTCGCTGTCGGCCGCCAGCCTGGCCGCCAGTTGCGCCGAGCCAATGCCGCTGGCGAGCACGACCTGGGTCCGATCCGAGATATTGGCGCCGCCGCGCAACGCCAGCCCGATGCGCTTGCCCAGCACGCCGGCGCGCTCGATGCTGCGCTGCGCCGCGGTCTCGGCACGGCTCGCGGAGCCGAGCACCTGCTGGCGCGCGATCGCCGAATCGGCCTTGAAGGTGACGATCACGCGCGCATCGGCGGCCGGTGCCGCCATTGCCGGCGCATAAAGCGACAGTTGCGCCGCCGAGGCGATCGCGAGAGCGGCCAGGAAGGTCAGGGGCAGACGCATGGGAACTTCCGGAAAGGGCGGTGACGCCAGTCTATGAACCGCTTGTGTCGCGGGTGTTTCCGCGCACGCGGCGGGCCGCGCAGCCGCCTATTTCGCGATCACGCGCACCATCTCGAGCACCTTGTTCGAGTAACCCCATTCGTTGTCGTACCAGGCGACGACCTTGACGAAGGTGCTGTCGAGCGCGATGCCGGCGTCGGCGTCGAAGATCGAGGTGCGCGCGTCGCCGCGGAAGTCGGTCGCGACGACCTTGTCCTCGGTGTAGCCGAGAACTCCTTTCAGCGCGCCTTCGGACTGCGCCTTCATCTCGGCGCAGATCTCCGCGTACGTCGCTTCCTTCAACAGTTCGACGGTCAGGTCGACGACCGAGATGTTCGAGGTCGGCACCCGAAACGACATGCCCGTGAGCTTCTTGTTCAGCTCGGGGATCACGACGCCGACCGCCTTCGCCGCGCCGGTCGACGACGGGATGATGTTCTCGAGGATGCCGCGGCCGCCGCGCCAGTCCTTGTTCGACGGTCCGTCGACGACCTTCTGCGAGGCCGTCGCCGCGTGCACCGTCGTCATCAATCCGCGCTTGATGCCCCACTTGTCGTTCAGCACCTTGGCGATCGGCGCCAGGCAGTTCGTCGTGCACGACGCGTTGGAGATGATGTTCTCGCCCTTGTAGGTCTTGTGGTTGACGCCGTAGACGAACATCGGCGTCGCGTCCTTCGACGGCGCCGACAGGATCACCTTCTTCGCGCCGGCCGAGAGGTGCTTTTCGCCGCCCTCCTTCGTCAGGAAGAGCCCGGTCGATTCGATCACGATGTCGGCGCCGGCTTCGCCCCACTTCAGGTTCGCCGGGTCGCGCTCCTGCGTCAGGCGGATTCGCTTGCCGTTGACGACGAGCGTGCTGCCGTCGACCGCGATCGTCCCCTTGAAGCGGCCGTGCACCGAGTCGTAGTGCAGCATGTAGGCGAGGTAGTCGGGCTCGAGCAGGTCGTTGATCGCGACGACCTCGATGTCCTTGTCGAAGTTCTGCACCGCGGCGCGAAACAGGTTGCGCCCGATGCGGCCGAAGCCGTTGATGCCGATCTTGATGGTCATGGTCTTACTCCTTCAGTTGCAAATCCGATTCGGTGTGGTTCAGAGCAGGTCGAGCACGAGGCAGGGAACGCTGATCTCGAACGTGCGATCGACGAGCTTGTTGCCGGTGTTGAGCTCGGGCTTGACGTTCGCCTCCCGCAACCAATGGACGAATTCTCGCCGGTTGGGATTGGCGTCGCCGACTTCGACGACTTCGTTGGACATGAAAGGCTGCAAGTAGGTCATCCGCA
>JACSRM010000114.1 GCA_014879745.1 Burkholderiaceae bacterium
CCGCGACCATGGCGACATCGCCAAGAGCGTGCGCTTCGGCGCGGCGATGGTGATGATCGGCTCGCTCTTTGCCGGCCACGAGGAGTCGCCGGGCAAGACGGTCGAGGTCGACGGCAAGCTCTTCAAGGAGTACTACGGCAGCGCCTCCGACTTCAACAAGGGCGAGTACAAGCACGTCGAGGGCAAGCGCATCCTCGAGCCGATCAAGGGCAAGCTTGCGGACACGCTGCGCGAGATGCGCGAGGACGTGCAAAGCTCGATCAGCTATGCCGGCGGCACCCGGCTCGCCGACATCCGCAAGGTCAACTACGTGATCCTCGGCGGCGATAACGCGGGCGAGCATCTGCTGATGTAGGCGCGGCAGCCCCGCGCGATCGCTGCGCGGCCCTGACGACAAGGCGCGCGGTGCGTCATCCGCATCTGCCGATTCGCGGGCGACACCTACAATCGCAGCCTTCGATAAGCACGGCGACGCCTCGCCGATCCGCACCGTGACCGCCCCCTCGACGACCGAACTCGCCAAGTCCTTCGAACCCGCCGCCATCGAGGCCAGATGGGCGCCGATCTGGGAGGCGAGCGGCGTCTACGAGCCGACGCTCGATGCGGCACGGCCGTCGTTTTCGATCCAGCTGCCGCCGCCCAACGTGACCGGCACGCTGCACATGGGGCATGCGTTCAACCACACGGTGATGGACGCGCTCGTGCGCTACCACCGCATGCGCGGCTTCAACACGCTGTGGCTGCCGGGCACCGACCACGCCGGCATCGCGACGCAGATCGTCGTCGAGCGCCAGTTGCAGGACGAGGGCTCGAGCCGCCTCGACATCGGCCGCGAGGCCTTCGTCGCGCGCGTCTGGGAATGGAAGGAGCGCAGCGGCAACACGATCACCGAGCAGATGCGCCGCCTCGGCGACTCGGTGGACTGGTCGCGCGAGTACTTCACGATGGACGCCACGCGGTCGGCCGTCGTCAACGAGACCTTCGTGCGCCTCTACGAGGAGGGGCTGATCTACCGGCGCCGGCGCCTGGTGAGCTGGGACCCGGTGCTGCGCTCGGCGGTCTCCGACCTCGAGGTCGAGAGCCAGGAGGAAGACGGCTTCCTGTGGCTGATCCGCTATCCGCTCGTCGATGACGACGGCAGCCTCGCGGCCGCGGGCGGTCCGGACTCGGTCGTCGTCGCGACGACGCGGCCGGAGACCATGCTCGGCGACACCGCAGTGATGGTCCATCCCGACGACGAGCGCTACGCCGCGCTCGTCGGCCGCGAGGTCGAGTTGCCGCTGTGCGGGCGCCGCATTCCGGTCATCGCCGACGACTACGTCGATCGCGCGTTCGGCACCGGCGTCGTCAAGGTGACGCCGGCGCACGACGTGAACGACCATGCGGTGGGCGAGCGCCACGGCCTGCCGCTGATCGGCGTACTCGCGCTCGATGCGACGCTCAACGACAACGCGCCCGCCGCGTACCGCGGGCTCGACCGCTTCGTCGCGCGCAAGCAGGTGCTCGCCGATCTGGCCGCGCAGGGCCTGCTCGTCGAGACGAGGAAGCACAAGCTCACCGTGCCGCGCTGCGCGCGCACCGGGCAGATCATCGAGCCCATGCTCACCGACCAGTGGTATATGGCGATGACGCAGCCCGGCCGCGACGGCGAGTCGCTCGCCGGGCGCGCGATGCGCGCGGTCGAGCGCGGCGACGTGCGCTTCGTCCCGGCGCAGTGGGTGAACACCTGGAACCACTGGATGAAGAACATCCAGGACTGGTGCATCAGCCGCCAGCTCTGGTGGGGACACCAGATCCCGGCCTGGTACGGCAGCGGCGGCGAGATCTTCGTCGCCCGCAGCGAGGACGAGGCGCAGGCCAAGGCGCGCGCAGCGGGCTACGACGGCGCACTGACGCGCGACCCGGATGTGCTCGACACCTGGTACTCGGCGGCGCAGTTCCCGTTCTCCACCGTCGGCTGGCCGGGCCAGACCATCGAGCAGCAGCTGTTCCTGCCATCGAGCGTGCTCGTCACCGGCTTCGACATCATCTTCTTCTGGGTCGCGCGGATGATCATGATGACGCTGCACTTCAGCGGCAAGGTGCCGTTTCGCGACGTCTACATCCACGGCCTCGTGCGCGACGCGCACGGCCACAAGATGAGCAAGAGCGAGGGCAACGTGCTCGACCCGGTGGACCTGATCCAGGGCGTCGACCTCGCCGCGCTCACCGCCAAGTCCACCGTCGGCCTGCGCCGGCCCGAGACGGCACCGAAGATCGCCGCGCGCATCGCGAAGGACTTCCCCGCCGGCATGCCGGCGTACGGCGCCGACGCGCTGCGCTTCACGATGGCCTCCTATGCAAGCCTCGGCCGCGATATCAACTTCGACACCAAGCGCTGCGAGGGCTACCGCAATTTCTGCAACAAGCTCTGGAATGCGACGCGCTTCGTGCTGATGCACTGCCCGCCGCAGCAAGCCGAGGCTGTCGCCGAGACGATGCGGCTGTCGAATGCCGACCGCTGGATCATCGGCGAACTGCAACGTGTCGAGGCCGCCGTCGCGACGGGCTTCGCCGAATACCGCATCGACAACGTCGCCAACGCGATCTACGCCTTCGTCTGGGACGAGTACTGCGACTGGTATCTCGAGATCGCGAAGTCGCAGTTGCAGACCGCAAGCGCGCCGGAGCTGCGCGCGACGCGCACGACGCTGCTGCGCGTGCTGGAAGCGGTATTGCGGCTGCTGCACCCGATCGCGCCCTTCATCAGCGCCGAGCTGTGGGAAACGGTCGCCGTCGCCGCCGGGCGCAAGGCCGCCGGGTCCAGCGATTCGATCGTCGTCGCGCCCTATCCGCAGTCGCAGCCGGAGCGGATCGACCCGGCGGCCGACGCCTGGATCGCGCAGTTGAAGGGCATGGTCGGCGCGTGCCGCGCGCTGCGCAGCGAGATGGGGCTCGCGCCGGGCGCGCGAGTGCCGCTGTGCGTGCACGGCGAGGCGGCGTTCGTCGCCCAGGCGTCGCACCTGCTCGAGGCGCTGGCGCGCCTCTCCGAGGTGAAGCTGTTCACCGACGAAGCGGCCTACGCGCAGGCAACGCGCAATGCGCCGGTCGTGCTGCACGGCGCGGCGCGGCTCGCGCTGCAAGTCGAGATCGATGTGGCCGCCGAGCGCGAGCGCCTCGCGAAGGAGATCGCGCGTCTCGAGGGCGAGATCGCGAAGGCGGGCGCCAAGCTCGCGAATACCGGCTTCGTCGAGCGCGCGCCCGCGCAGGTCGTCGAGCAGGAGCGCCGGCGGGTGGCGGAATTCACGGCGCAGATCGAACGCCTGCGAGACCAGGCCGCGCGCCTCGGCGCGCCGGCCTGACGGCGCTAGCCCGTCTTTCTCAACTGGCGCCCGACACCTCCGCCAAGTCGTTGATTCATATGGCGCCGACC
>JACSRM010000432.1 GCA_014879745.1 Burkholderiaceae bacterium
ACTGCGACGTAAGGCCGCCATACCGCAGCCGGGGTGGAACGGCAAGGCGGGTTTGCGGAACGCTTACGCGGTAGAGGCGTTGCTGCTGGAAGAAGGACAGTAGGCATGCCACCAGGTACAGATCCTGGTGATCGCGCTGGGTGGCCTCGTCCAGGTTCAGGATCTGGTAGTCCTTGCCGAAGCCATCGCCGTAGAAGTAGCGGTACGAGTAGTCGAACAGCGTGTTCTTGGCGTACAGGTCCGTCAGTACGGCGTTGCCCTTCACGGCCTGCCCGAATGTGGCCGAGTACTCGAACGAAAAGCCCTTCTCGCACAACGCGTTACGGAAGCGCATCCAGGCCCCGTCGCCGCCGCCGGACGCTCCACGGTGCCCTTCGTCCACCAGCACGAGGTTGTTGCTTTCGAAGGCGTCCACCGCCACGGTCTTGTCACCCATCTCGTCGCGCAGCCGAGTGACTTCAATGACCTCCACTGCCTGCCCGGCGAACAGACCGCGCCCTTCCTTGTTGAACAGCTCGGCCTCGATGCCCGCCGCCTGGAACTCGCGCAGATGCTGCTGGGACAAGCCCTCGTTCGGAGTGAGCAAGATGATCCGGTTGAGTTCTCGCCGCCGGCCGTGCTTGGCCAGGTAGTGCTGGAACTGCAGGATGTTGGCGTGCATCACCAAGGTCTTGCCGCTGCCCGTGGCCATCCAGAAGGCCAGCTTGTTCAACTGCGGCCAGGCCTCGCCCGCCGCATCCAGGGGCGTGATCTGGTCCGCCTCCGCCTTGTCCACGTTCCAGGCCGCCACCTGTTGGTTCAGGTTTGCCAGCAGCGCCTGAGGGTCACGGAAGTACCGGTCGAGATAGATCTCGGTGAACAGCAGGGCCAGGTACTGGAAGTACTTCCACACCACTGGCTCTTCGCCACGGGCGAGGCGCCGCTCGTTGAGCCGCTGCGTGTGCTTGACGATGTTTTGGTCGTACTCCAACAGCAGTTCTGTCGGCAACTGCGTCAGGTTGAAGAGCTGCGCCGTCAAAGCATGGTGAAAGCGGTGGACGTTGTTCTCGTCCAGGCCTTCCAGTGCCTCGTTGCGCAGCGGCTCGGCCAGGTCTTCAAAGCGCATCGCGTTGAACAGCGACAACAGCCACTGGTTGAGCACCAGCTTGTAGGCAAAGGGTGTCGGCGGCTTGTTCTTCGGCACGGCCTTCGATGCGGCCTTCTTCGTGGCCACCTTACAGGCCCTCCGTGGCGAACATCAGCCGGTGGAAGTCTTCCTCGATCAACCGTACCTTCCACGTGTCGTCCGGGGCCTTCAGGTTCTCCAGGTTGTTGCCGCCGTTGACGAAGATGAGATCGAACTCGCTGTCCTTGCTGGCATACCCCTGCCGGGTAAACCACTCGTCCAGGACGAGGTTGTCTTCTTCCGGCTCTCCTGTGAGCTTGCGCCAGACCACAAGTGTCCTGCGGCCATCTGGCACCTTGCCAGTCACCGTGCGAAACCACCAAGGTCCCCCGGCGACCCGCTTCAGGCGCGAATCTAGGGTCAAGCGATGCTCACTGTCGCGTGTGAACGATGCGTCAAAGGCATCAGTTGTAGACACAGCTTGCACTTGCAAGCCAATCAGCCAACTGAACGTCTCGACCAAGTCAACATGGGTGCACTTGCTCTCATCCGAACCGGGCAACTTCACCTTTAACTGATAGGCCACTGGATCCCGTAGCGCGCTGACGTTTAGCAATGACTGACTTTCACGCGACTCGACGTTTAGCATGTAGTTCAGCAGGTAGTCCTCACGCAATCCTCCAGGGCCGCCCACTTCTGGCTGCTCCAAAAGTGTTTGCTGGACGGCCGTGCTAACTACCTCAAGATTGGCGAGGGCGTCCTCGTATGACTCTAGTCGAAGTACCTTGATGAGGCGTGGTGCGCGATCCGCCTCTTCCGTGGTTGCCAAACGTTTTGGCCGACCGTTCTCCCACTCTGGCGTAAAGACAATCTTCTTTAGTCGTGGCAGCAGAACAGTGTCAAAGTAGTTTCCAACCTCAATGAGTAGAAACTTTCTCTGCCCACCATCTTGTCGATTCCTATTTACTACGGCGTGCCCGGTCGTACCGGATCCAGCGAAGAAGTCTGCGACGTGCTCTCCCTCGAAGGTAGTCTGTCGCAGTATTCCTTCAATCAATCCAGGCGGTTTGGGGTTGTCGATCAATCCCTTTGCCCCAAACAACGCTTCCAACTGAGGCTCACCATCGGCGTACTGGCGGACGACTGAAGTGGCAACAACCGTCTCGACCTCATGCAGAATGTACTTCATCTGAGGGATGGAGTCGCCGCTATTCTTGAAGACCAGTCGATCATCTTTGCAGTAGCCCTCAAAGGACGGTCTCTTTGCAACGGCCTTCTCCGGAAAGGCCCATCCCCTCTTTGGTGGTTTGTATGTAATGCCGGTTCTTGGATCTTTTGGGGCGTAGAAGCGATAGTTCTCTGAGTTGGGATCTTTGATGGAGGGTGACTGCTTACCGGCGGGCATCGAAGGCTCGACCTCTCGAAAAACCCACAGTGCCGCCCTTTTCTCTTGTGCCACCGACTCATCGACAAGCCGGCCCTCCGCATCTCGATATTCGAGCCACTTGTACGGATACAGCCCCTTCCACGGATCGCTCCGCTTGGCGTCCTCGGTTGACTCACCTTGATTCCTTGCCAACTCTATGTGGTCCAGTTTGTGTCGCTGATAGAGCCCAGCAAGAGCCGCCCTGCCTTCGTCGATGGAAGCAAACCGCTCATTTAGTTCCCTTATGAGCGCCGAAACCTCAAAGAATCCATCTCGGGTCTCTCGGAAGATTCGCTTGTTGCGCTCAACAGCGCTGCGGTTCTTCGCAAAAACCTCGATGTACTCATGATTCGTTGAGTACGCCGGAGAGTTATTGCTTACGGTATCTCGTACCCAAATTAGCTCCTCGATCCTATTCGAATGGCCAAAGGCTTCACGAAGCTGCCACTCCAAAGTGCTACGCTCGATCTCGTTGATACTCGCGAAGAGAAGGCCCTCATCGCACAAGAGATTACGCGCCAAAGCAAGGCGAGAGCCCATCATGGATGCCCAGCTTGAGCTTTTGAAGCTATCCTTGTATAGGAAACCGTCCTGCCCAGTGTTGTAAGGCGGATCAATATAGAAGCACTTGAATTCTTCCCGGTATCGAGCCTGCATCAATGACAGAGCTTGAAAGTTGTCTGAGTTAATCAGAACGCCGTCAGTCTTTTCATCCAGATGGTCAAAGCTCGACAGCAATCGCTCGACGAATGTCGATTGGAAGTGCTTTGTGTCAATCATCAGGCTCGGATGAGCCCGGAGAAAATCTCTCGTCAGGGGGTTGGAGTAGCCCGGCGCCGCAAGGTCACCCGAAATGGATTCGATTCCGAGCGCTGAAACCCATTCCAAGCGCTGTGCCTCGTTTGCAGTTACCTCATCCAAAAACTCATCGGGAACGCAATCGAGACGAATGCACCATGATGTCTCAACGATGAACTTCTTCTTTAGCCACAGCGTCTTTTGGAAATCTTCGAGCTGAGCTAAAAAGGCAATGAGTTTCCCAGCGATTCGACGGATCACCTTAATCTTCGAGAGATACTGATCCACCCGGGCCGCCGTTTCACTCTCGACGTCATCAAGGTGCATGACCTCGTTCTTTATGTAGAAGTCGAGTTCGCGACGAAGAAATGCTCCCAGGTCCTTGTGAATGAAGTAGTCAAAGGTGTTGCGGGCCGTGTATCGTAGAAGGTGCGCCGCAAGCTTTGAGTAGTCAGCCTGCTCGCCCGAGGCAAGAACATGAGGCTTCTGTAGTTCTGATAGCCACGCGGCCAAAGACGGATCTCTAACGGCGAGAATCTGCCTAACCGCATGAGCTGTCAGATCCTTCTGACTTGGGGGCTTGGTCTTGCCCTCCGCTGCTCCATCGGGCCAATCTGCGATGGTTGCAGGCCTGTACTCGAATCGAATGACGAGTTCACGTCCGGCTTCGAGATGCTCCTCTGAGATGAAGCCCTGACCTGCGGAATTCCCGCTTGCCAAGACAAAGACACGGTCCTTCCCTTCCGCGGCTTTGACGTTGCCGTGCTCGCCCTCCGCTGCATCGAACAGTCGGAAGTGCACTCGCAGAGGGTCTTTGCCGTTCTCCGGACGAAGGCGGAACACGTAGTCCCGCAGGTACTCACTGGTCTTGATGTAGTACTGGTCTGCGTTCGCAGAGTGAAGCTTTATCTCTTCGCCCTCGTACGGGATCGCATAGACACCAGGCTTGTAGACGCGACGCGACAAGAAGTCGCCCTCGGAGTAGTAGCGACGGAAGAAGCTGAGCAGGTGGTCATAGACCTCGCCTTCCAGCCCGCCCACGTCCACGGCTTCACTCTGCAACTTGGCTTGCAGTTCCTTGACCTTCGGCGATTGGGTGGGGTCCATACCCGCGGCCTGTATGCCAGCGATGACCTTGGCCAGTTCTTTCTCGATCTCGGCCTTGTCCGCCGTCTTGTACAGCGCGAATGCGGCTTGCACCTGCGGCAGCAGGTCCTTCTCCAGGAACTGGGTAATCTCGGCGCTCTTGGCATGCATGATCCGATAGAGGCCGAAGTCGAGGTCAGGCTGGTCGAGTTGGAACAGTTCTTTCAGCTTGCTGATCAGCTGCTGGCGCTTGTTGTCGTTGGGGGTGCTCATCGGCGGCGCTTTCAGGCGTAAGGCTGGAACTGGTTGTTGTCTCGGCTGAGCAGTTGCATCAGCTTGGGATGAATGAATAGCTTCTCTTTGCCGAACGGCATTTCGCGCAGCACGCCCACGTCAGCCAGATCATGCAGATAGCGTGAGGCCGCCTGGCGCTGGGCGATGCCCTTGTCCACCAGGTTGCCGATGCGGCAGTAGGGCTGCTCGAAGATCACGTCCACCAGTTCGCGCGTGTAGATCTTGGGCAGCCGCTCGCGCACGTGCTCGGTGGTGTGCTCGGCCAGTTTGCGAATGGCGGCGATCTTGCCGGTGGTCCACTTGGAGGTTTCGGCCACGGCCTGCAGCATGAACTGCAGCCAGGGCTCCCAGGCCTGGTCTCGCGTCACGCCCAGCAGCAGGCCGTAGTAGTCGGCCTTGTGCGCAATGACGTGGCGGCTGAGGTACAGGATGGGCAGGTTCAACAGCTCTTCCTGAATCAGGTAGAGGATGTTGATGACGCGGCCGGTGCGCCCGTTGCCATCGGTGAAGGGGTGGATGGCCTCGAACTGGTAGTGGCCCACAGCCATGCGGATCAGCGGGTCCAGCTCGGTCTCGTTGTGCAGAAAGCGCTCCCAGTTGGCGAGCATGTCGCGCAGGCGCGCTTCGCCCTCGGGCGGGGTGTAGATCACCTCACCGGTGCGGTCATTGATGAGCTGCGTGCCCGGCGTGCGCCGGATGTCCATTTCGACACCCTTCAGGGTGCGGCAGATATCCACGGCGGTGGCGGTGCATAGCGGCCGGTCTTTCAACGACTGGTAGCCGCGGTGCAAGGCGGTGCGGTAGCGCAGCGCCTCCTTGGTGGCAGGGTCGGCGTTGTCTTGGCCCTGCGCGGGACTTTGGGCATATTGGAAGAGCTGGTCGGTGGTGGTGACGATGTTCTCGATCTCCGAGCTGTCCTTGGCTTCCAGCAGCGGGATGGTGTTGATGAGCATCGCCTGGTTGGGGATGAGCTCGGCGGCCTGCTTCAGCTCGGCCAGGGCTGCACGGGCCTCGATGCAGGCCTTGAGCACGGCACGGCTTTCCAGCTCGCGCGCCGGGGGCAGCGCTGGCAGCTGGTTGTGCGGCAGCTCAGGGCGCCACGGGGAATCGAGGTCCGTCATGATGAAAAAATGCTATTTTGGCGACACATTGGCAGCTTATGTCGCTGTGGGCGACACGTCAACCTGACATGTCGATGTTTTTTCAGTTTATCGACATGACATCGGCCACATGTTCCCTGCGACAACACGTGGCGGCCATCATGTCGCCAAAATTGCACTTCTAGAACACTAGACGACGCTCCAGCGAACCACGAACAGGCTCTGGTTGCGGCTGGCCCGGTGGAGCCGCTTCTGGAGTGCGGCGATGAGCGCATCACGCCGGGCTTCGATCTCGTCTTCCACGGCGAAGATGTCTTGCCGCTGGCGGCGCTGCTCGGCCTCGGTCTTGCGGATGTCCTGCTGCAGGCGTTGGGCGTCTTCCATGCTCAGCGCCATGCGCGCCTGGCGCTTCAGGCCCTTGAGCTTGAGCTTGGTGTCCTTGAGGGCCTGTTCGGCCGATGCGATGCTGTCCTCGGCCCAGGCTTCGAGCTTGTCGCGCTCTTGTTGGAAAAACTGGTCATTCAGCTCCAGCGCACGGCTGAGCGTGGCCTCCAGCTGACGTTGCACGTTGCCTTGCAGCGCCATCGGCGGGCTGGCTTGCAGATCGGCCGTGGTGGCCGAGAGGTAGAAGAGCTTCTCGCAGCTCTCCTGGTCAATCACTTCGCCCGCGTCGGTGATGCAGGTGAACACGAGATGCTCTTCTTGCTGAAAGCTGTCCAGCTCCAGCAAGCTGAGCTGCATCCACCCGCCCTGCCCAACCAGGCGCTCCACCATGCTGATGCGGGGCTTGTGGCTGCCGTAGTGGAAGGTCAAGCATTGCGATGGCGCTTGCAGGTTCCGGCCCGTCTCCAACACGTACTGGCCCAGTGGGTGCGTCAGCCGGTAGATGCGGGCGTGCTCTGGAGGGGCTTCGCCCTTGCGGATGAGCTGGTAGGCCCCCGTGGGCGCCTGCAACACCGGCGGCGCCTGCAGGTCGAACGCCAGCTTGGCGGAATCGAAGCGCGCCTGGCCGGCCAGCACGTATCGCGTCAGCCACCAGAAGAACCGGGTGATGCGGTCCAGCTGGCTTTCTGCACGTTCCTTCTGGCTGCGCAGCAGATCGTGAATGTCGGCGTCGAAGTGCTCGAGGAGCAGCTTCTCGGTCTCTTGCATGCGCGCTTGAATGTCGGCGTCCAGCTCGGTACGCAGCTGCGTGAAGGCGGCGTCGATGTCGGCCGGTGTGCGACTACGGTCATAGATCTCGGCGATGCGCTTTTCAAAGTCGATCCCGCTTTCGATCTGCCCCAAGACTTGGTCAGAGGCACCGAACACGCCGTCGAACAGGTGGAACTTGTCTTGCAGCAGTTCCAGCACGCGCTGATCTGCCGCGTTGCGCTGGTTCAGGAAGTTGATGACCACCACGTCGAAGCGCTGGCCGTAGCGGTGGCAGCGGCCGATGCGTTGCTCGACGCGCTGCGGATTCCAAGGTAAGTCGTAGTTCACGACGAGCGAGCAGAACTGCAGGTTGACGCCCTCGGCCGCGGCTTCGGTGGCGATGAGGATCTCTGACTCAAGGCGGAAGTGGTCGATCAACGCGGTGCGCCGGTCGATGGCTGGCGAGCCCGTGACGCGATCGGTGCCGGCGTTCTTGGCCAGCCAACGCTGATAGATGCCGGTCGACGCCGGGCCTTGGTTGCCACCGCTGAACATGGTGACCTTGCCTGCGTAGCCGTGGGCTTCAAGGTAACGCGCCAGGTAGTCTTGTGTGCGCCGTGACTCGGTGAAGATGACAGCCTTGCGGGCTGCGCCCATGGCGCCCATGCGCTCGAATCCTTGGTGCAAAGCCGACAGCAGTGCATGGGATTTTTGGTCTTCGCGGATGTTGCGGGCCAGGCGCAGGTACTCGTCCAGCTCGGCCAGTTCCTCGCGCACCAGGGCGTAGTCCACTGGTGGCGTGCCGTCGGCGGCCGTGGTGGCGGGCTCAGCTTCCTGCAGCAGGTCTTCGTCGAGGTCTTCGTCTTCGATGAGCTGCTGGATCCACTCTTCGTCGATGGTCTGCTTGTCGAGCAGGCGCTGCAGGCGGGTGCGGATGGCTTCCAGCGTGGCAACCACGGCCTCGGTGGAAGACGCCAGCAGCTTGCGCAGAATGAGCCCGACGAGATGCTTCTGCCGGCTGGGAAAGCCGTAGCTGAAGTCGCGCTGCAAGTAGGCCGAGATCAGTTCGTAGAACTGGACTTCCTCTTCAGCCGGGGAGAACGGGGTAGTGAGCGCATGGCGCTGGGTGTACGGCACGTACTCCAGCACGTCGCGCCGCAGGGTGCGCTTGACAAAGGGCTGCAGCCGGCGACGCAGCGAATGGATGTCGCCATCGATGCTGCTGTACTGTGAACGGAAGCTGCGCTCGTCGCCGAAGATCTCTTCGTCAATGAGCGAGGTCAGGCCATACAACTCCATCAGGGAGTTCTGCAAAGGCGTGGCCGTCAACAGCAGCTTCTTCCGTCCGGCCAGGGCGCGCTTCAGGGCCTGTCCGGTTTCATGGCTCTTGCGGTGGGCATTGCGCAGCTTGTGCGCTTCGTCAATGACCACCAAGTCCCATGGCACGGCGCCGAGCTGGGCTTCCATCCGAGCCGCGAAGTGAATGGACATGATGCTGATGACATCGCGATTCAGCGGGTCATAGGTGCCGCCTTCGCGCAGCAGATGCCAAGTGCGTGCATCCAGCACCTCGGCCGGAAGGTTGAACTTGTCCGCGAGTTCTTGCGCCCATTGCTTACGCAGGGAGGCGGGGCATATCACCAGAAGGCGACGGCGGCGTTCGGCCCAGAGCTGGCACAGCACGAGCGCGGCCTCAATGGTTTTGCCCAGGCCGACTTCGTCGGCCAGCACCACGCCTTTGCTGAGCGGGTTGTTGAGCGCAAAGAGAGCGGCATCGATCTGATGCGGATTCAGGTCGACACTGGCATCAAACAACGACTGGGCGAGGCGGTCTTCCTCTGAAGCAGCGCGACGGCGCGTCAGTTCCCACGCAAAGTACTTGGCATGATGTGCCGTGGTGCCTGCTGCTTGGGCACCGCCTTCGACTGACATGTCTCCTCCCTGCCTTCCAGTGACTTCGAGACCGTGGCCGTCCTGACGGCCCGGTGCAATCCCGGCCAATTTCGCACCGCTGTTGGTTTGCCCTATGGGCGCCACGACGGGATCGCAGGGTCCATTGTCATTCCAGCGAGGAACGCTCACGCTGGCCTGCGCCAAAATCGCCCGATGACAAGCGCACCCCGCCAGGATCTCCGCCCAGGCATCAGCGAGCCCGTTGTGCTGCTGATCTCCCGGCGCGAGGTCGAGCAGGCCGACCTTCCTTCTGTCCTATCCCGGTTGAAGGTCTTCCTGGCGACCCGCGAGGACGCCTGGCGCTACCGCGGCCAGATGACACTGGTGGTGGACGACTATAACCACGACCCGCGCGAGCTGGTCGACATCCCAGAGGTCCGAACGCTGTTGCGCCGGCTGGAAGCCGAGTGGCCCTACTGGGCGTTCTTCTTCAACCAGGTCGACGACAGCATCAAGCTGCTGCTGTCCTGCGTCGCCGGGTCCCGCTACCTCGGCCGCGGCGCCGTCGAGATGGAGGCCGAGCTGGTAGCCGCCGCCATGGCCCGTGCGTTCGGCGGCATGAACGCCGTCTTCGAACGCTTCAACTTCCCGGAGGACGAACTCGAGCTGATGAGCCGAGGTTTCGTCGAGGTGCTCCAGCAGGCCGGGATGGGTTGACGGCCCTGCCCCCAGATCAGCGAGGGCGAAGGATCACGGTGTTCGAACCTATCAGCCGGTAGCGGTGCGACCCTTCCACCAGCACGCGCCCGAGGCGACGTGCCTTTCGCAGCCCGCGGGCGGCCTCCGCGCGGGTCACCGTCGTCGGTAGCGCCGCCCAGCCGTTGAGGACATCCCAGTCGTCGGGATGCGCCTGCTCGAACTTCAGCTTGCGGGCGTGGAACCGCTCCATGGCGGACTCCAGGGCGGAACGATGGGTGCTCGTCATTCTGCGCGGGCTCTTGTGCAGTGCAAGGCGGCGCCGATGCGGCACGGATAATCCGCGCATGAAGAACCTGCGCCCGGAGACCCTGGGCCTCCTCCAGCGCATCGAGACACTCAGCGACCGACCCGTCGAGTTCAAGCCCGACGCCACCTTGACGCTGCGCGCGACGCTGCAGCTCGCGCGCAACGGCGCACCGGCCCACGTGCTGCGCTATCGCCCGGTGAATGAGCCGCTCGACTATTGGGTCGCCTACCAGGCGGGCTACCTGTTGCGCCTGCTGGAACTGCTGCCTTCCGAGCGTTTCGACTTCGCAGGAACCGGTTCCGCGCCGGCTCGGGTGGAGGAGCTGCTGACCGCCGGCCTGAAGTTGACCGATGCCGAACAGTCCGCCGCGCCGCGGTTTGCGGAGGCCGCGGCGCACTGGGCGATGATGAATCTGCGCTCGTTCGCCATTGGCATGCGCATCGACCAGTGGCTGGCTGACAAGCACCCCGACCTTCACCTGCTGCAGCGCCAGGGGATGGACGCCCTGCAACAGGAGAACCTGCAGCTACTCTCCCAGCGCGTCGGCAAGCTCGCCATCCCGGTGCCTTTGCTGGGCCCCGTCGCGGCATACGCGCTGTTTGCCGACCGGCTGCTGGGCAAGTCCACCTACGCGATACCGTATCGGGCTGCCGGCGCGCTGGACCTGGGCGTCGAGCTGCTCGGCATACTCGACAAGCTACCGGCCGACGCGGCACACGACCGTGAGCTCGTCGATGCCTGGGCCGCCGCCATCGGCATGACCGGGTGGTACACCTGGATACCCTACAAGCCCTGACACGCATGGCCGAGTTCAAGATTCCCATCAGCCGCTTCGACACCAACCTGCTGCCGCCCGAGGCGCGGCAGGTCGGCACCGAGGCCTTCAAGGCGGCCGTGGTGATGCACTTCGCAGCCGAGTACGCGGCGCAGGGCCAGACCGCCATGGTGACGGTGGACGACGAAGAGATCACCGTGATGGCGTTCCCGGCGACCGCCTCGGCGCTCGACTTCGTGATGCCGATGCTCCGATCCGGCCGCATCGCCGAGGCCGTGCCGTACCTGGAAAGCCTCACCAAGTCGGCGCCGGCCGACGCCGCGGTGCTCTACAACCTGGGCATTGCCTACAGCGAGCTTGGACAGTACGACGAGGCGGTGATCCGCCTGAAGCGCACCGTCCAACTCGAGCCCGGCCACGCCCACGCCTGGGTCGGCATTGGCAACGCCTACCACCGGATGCGCAAACCCGAGCAGGCGCTCGAAGCCTTCGAGAGGGCGGTGCAGTCGGATCCCAACGATGGCTACACGCGCCGCAACCTGGGCGGCATGCTTGTCGGCGTCAAGCGCATCGGCGAAGCGGTGCAGCATCTGCGCCGCGCCCTGGACCTGATGCCCGACGATCCGCAGTCCATCTTCGGCCTGGCCACAGCCCTGGAGCAATTGGGCACGCGGGAGGCCGACGAGGAAGCCGATCAGCTCTATCGCCGCTTGATCGAGGAGCACCCGAACTCGCCGATGGCCGAGCAGGCCGAGAAGGCGCGCACGGCATTCGCCCACCGGCAGGTGAAGTCCGACTTGGTCGGCGGCTTCCGGCCCGACGTGATGATGTACATCGCGGGGGCGCTGGACACCTTCAAGAAGCAAGGCAAGCAGAAGCGCCAGGCCATCGCGCTGGAGATCGCCATCCTCGGCCGGGGCGGCCTGGACATCAACGATCCGGACGAGAAGTACAGCCTGAAGTCTCTGCCGGGCAAGTTCTCCGGACTGCATCTGCTGGCCATCATGTACGCGGCCTTCCGGCAGATCGATCCGACCATGGACACGGGCGCGGACTTTGCGGCCGAGTACAAGGCAGCAACGCAGATGCGGAAGGCATAGGCCTCGCCTCAGCGGCGCGGCCCAATGTCTGGCGGATTGATCTGCGGCGCCGCGGGCTTGGGAGCCTGCCTCACCTGCTCTGCAGCCGGCGTCGATGGCATCTCCCTCACGAATGCAGCAATGGACTTCGCGAGGTACCGATCCGCCACGTCGCCTGACATCGCGAGCGCCTGGCCCAGCTGCCGCCAAGCCTCCACGGCTTGCGCGCGCGTCGCGATGGCACGCCCGCCGTTCTTGGTGCCCGGCCTGTTCGTGCGAAGTCGGCCATCCTCGCGCGCCTTCACGCGCCACAACGGATCGTAGTTCCGGCTTCGGCCGCGGGTGGCCTGCCGCGTCGCTTCGGCCTCGACGCCGTATCCACGCAGCTTCTCGGCGAAGGTTTCGCGCCACCGGTGAAGGTCAGCCTTGCGCGGATTGAGGCGCTTGCCATGCCTCGACTCTGCGCGCACGCTGATGTGCACATGCGGATTGGCTTGGTGGTCGTGCAGGACCATCACGTACTTGTGATCGGCCAACTCGGCCTGGGCGAACTCTCGCGCCGCGCGCTGCACGGTCAGTGGATCCGTGCCGCGCGGCATCGACAGCATGATGTTGAAGGCCTCGCGCCGGTGGCCGGGGTCGGCGTCATCGGGAATCAACGACCCTCCGAAGCGCCAATCGTCGGCCAGGTCGCGCAGGCTGTCCTTGCCGCGCATCGTTTCGCCGCGTTGATCCTCGATCTCCAGCCGGCCGTTCTTGCTGATGTAGCGAAAGTGCGCGGCGATGGCCTTCATGCCGCGTCCGCCGCCGGTCACCTTGACCATTACTTGCGGCGCACGTCGGACCACGGTCGCCTCGATGCGCTTGCGGATGGCTGCAGCGCGAAGGCGTGCCGCGTCGCCGCTCAACCTGGGTTGCGGCTTCACCTTGACGACCCGGTTGCCGGGGTAGAACAGGCAATCGCCCCAGGTGATCAGGATGCCGTCGATGTTTGGGGGTTGGGCCATGGGGAAATCCTTTCGTCATGGGGCCGATCGAGCCGTAGACCGAGTGCTGTGCCTCTGCGGCTGCAGGTCAGCCAAGACGCGCGCGGCCAATTCGAGGTGCCGACGAACGTCGCCAGCCAACGTGTCCAACATCGCCCGATAGGGCCTGGCCGGCTCCACGTTGGCCTGCCGCAGCAGTGCCGTCAGGCGGTGGACGTTGCGACTGAGAGTCGACAGTTCGGCGCAGGACGCCATCAAGGTCGCGATGTGCTCGGTCCTGCCGCTGCCGGCGGACAGCACGGGCACATTGGCGATCAGGCCAGCCAGGTAGGCGCCACGCGACAGGCCCGCAGCGCGCGCACCCGCCGCGAGCTGGCGGGCCTCCTCGGCGGACATTCGAATCGACAGCTTGACGGCCGTCGCGCTCGATGGACGCTCCGTTGGCTCAACCATGCGACTGGCCTCGTCATCCGCTGCGAGTCTTAGATCGCGCGCCACCGCGCTGCGAACCAGCACCGACACGCTGACCCGCTCGGCCTGCGCACGCGCCACCAGCGCGGCCTTCAAGCCGCGCATTTCGACCGTGACGAAGTCATGGGCAGTGGTGTTCATGAGCAGACGAACGGAGGGCCGCGAAGCGCTTGTGAAAGCGGCGGCACGCCGCCTATCTCTGCAATCACCAATGCATTCAGTCTCGGCTCGAATCGAGGTCACAGGACCGATGATTTCGGGCCAAGAATCATCGCCAGGCTCACCCAGATCGAACAGAAATCGGCACACCTTCGCCAACCGGTGAAACGGAATCGGCCAGTCATCGCACACGCTGTCCACGCGAATCGCCACTGACTCGAACCGGCTTCGTTGCGCGCCGCACGACGATCGAACCAGCATCGAACCGGCTTCGATGATTTATCGATCGAAGTCATCGCGAGCGGATGCTGCTTCGAGCACTACGCTGGGCTCGACTGCAGCAACGAGCCCCATGAGCCTTCAAGCCCGTCGTCCCCCTGGTCATGCCAAGCGCAAGGCACTGACCTACGCGGCCGACATCGTCAGCCTGCGAAGTCAGGGGCACTCGTACTCGGCAATACGCGAAGCCCTGGAAGACGCCGGCGTCCTGGTCAGCATCAGCACGGTTCGCCGTGAAGTGTTGAAGGGCACATCGACTGCGGTGGCTCTCAAGCCCGCGGTCGACGCCCCCGCTTCGCAGCTTTCCTTGACGATGCGCGGCAAGCCGACGAGCCCGCTGACAGCGCCTCGTCCTGCGTCGAGCACCGCACCGCTGCCCGGCAAGGCCATCGCGGAGGAATTCATGCGCGGCCGCTCCACCAACACCCTGTACCTGAAGGAGTCCTCGAAATGAAGCTGGCAGTCATCAACTTCTCCGGCAACGTCGGCAAGTCCACGGTCGCAAGGCACCTGCTGGCGCCCAGACTCCCGGGCGCCCGCGTGATTGCCGTCGAGAGCATCAACGCCGACGAGGGGCAGGAGCAGTCGCTGCGAGGCTTTCAGTTCGGCGAGTTGCAGGAGTACCTGCAGGCGGTCGATGACGTGGTGGTCGACATCGGTGCCAGCAATGTCGAAGAACTGATGCGCCTGATGCACCGCTATCGCGAGAGCCATGAGGAGTTCGACTGCTTCATCGTGCCGACCGTGCCGCCTCCGAAGCAACAGCAGGACACCATCGCCACGCTGGCCGATCTGCATGCAGTCGGAGTCCTGCCGGATCGGATCCAGATCGTCTTCAACATGGTGGACGACCGGGAGCCTCTCGAGCGAGCCTTCCACATCCTGCTGTCATTCCTGGAACAGAAGCCCATCGCATTGGCGAACACCGACTGCCGCGTTGGCGTCAACGAGGTCTACGCACGCGTCGGCGGAATGAGCGCTGACCTGGCGGAGATCGCGCGCGACGAGACCGACTACAAGCGGCTCATCGCGCGGGCGGGTGACCGCCAGGAGAAGATGGCGCTGGGCCGAAGGCTGGCAACCCGACGTCTGGCTCGCGGCGTCGTGCCCGAACTCGACGCGTGCTTCGCGGCCTTGAACCTCGGGCGATTCGTCTCCGACGACGCGGACGTTGCGGGAGTCGCCTCGTGAACGAGCCCGTAGGCGCGCGCGAAGCCCTGCTCATCGAGGCCATCGGCGAGATGGTCAACCTGATCGACTCGGTGGATCGGTTGACGCCGGAGCTTCGAGAGGCAAGACTAGAGATCGACCGGGCACGCGAGGGACTGCGATCGTCGCTTGCCGCATTCGAGACGCAGGTCCTGGCTCTGACCGAGAAGGCCAAGGTCCAGGCGGTGAAGCACATCCTTGTACGCACCGACGAGGCGGCGCGACAATCCATCGACTTGCAGAGCCGGGCCATGGCTGATGCGGCGCGCGTGGCCTTCGGCGCAGACCTTGGCGCCACCCTGCAGCGCCTGCAGTCGCTACACGAGCGGCCGGTGCACCGATGGGAGCCGTGGCTGACGCATGCCGCGGCCGCAGCGACGGCATCGGCGGCCACCTGGGCGCTGGCGATCACGCTGTGGGTTCGGTGAACGCGCAGGCGCAGGCGCGCCGACGCTGGTGTAGGATTGAATCCTACGTCGCACGCCCGAACCGCCATGCGCTCGACCCAGCAGTTCAGCATCACCCTGCCCAACGAGATGGCCGAGGCCGTGCGGGCGAAGGTCGCGGCCGGCGAATACGCCACGGAGAGCGAAGTGATCCGCGACGGCTTGCGCGTCCTGATGGCACGGGACCGCGCCGTCGAGGACTGGCTGCGCAAGGACGTGGCTGCCGCCTACGACAGGCTCAAGGCCGCCCCGTCGCGAGCAGTGGCGGTCGGCGTCGTCAAGGCGCGCCTGGCCGCCGCCCACGCCAAAGCAGTGACGAGAGCGACGAAGAAGCTGCCGGCCAAGGCCTGATCCCGTACGGCGTCGTCTACGCACCCGAGGCGACCGAACAGCTCGAAGCGCTGTATCGCTACATCGCCGAGCACAGGTCGCTGGCGGTCACCGAGCGGTACACCAGCGCGGTGATCGAGACCTGTGAGGGACTTGCGATCTTTGCGCTGCGAGGCATTTCGCGCGAGGACATCCGACCAGGGCTGCGCGTCACCCACCACCGAGGCCGCACGGTGATCGCATATGCCGTGGACAACGGCTCGCGGCGGGTCTCCGTCCTTGGGGTGTTCTATGGTGGCCAGGACTTCGAGCGGGCGCTGGCGGAAGGCGGGGGCGCCTGATCCGTGCAACCGAAGAGGAAGCTGCAACGCGCGTGTGGTCGGGGCGCCGCGTGGCCGAAGGCACGTGCGGCGCCGGTATTCCCGCGGGTCGGCGAAAGCCGGCCCGCGCGTTTTCAAGTCGGCATGGGCCAGCGACGATCAACGCTCACGCGTCGTTCGGCCAGCGCAAGTCCCAGCGCTCGATGACGGCGCGCACGCGTTCATCACCATCGGGAATCAGCGTGTGCAGGTCAGCACGGCCCCAGCGCAGCGCATCCAGGCAGCACAGCATGTCGTCGCTGATGGCGATGTCGACGGCTCGAAGCTCGAACGGGTCGAGCGCAAACGCGGTGCCGTTGTAGGTCGCGGCGAGGAAGCGTGCGATGCGCACGATCTGGCCGGAGTCGCGCTTCTCGGCCAGCGCCAGCAGCCGGGCGAAGGCCTGCGCGCCGGCGTGCGTGGTCTGGTGCGAGCGGTCTTCGTATCCGCGAAGCTCCGCTTCAATGGCATCGTGGTTCATGGCAGACGCTCCATCGGCTCGGATGACTGGCGCCTCGATCTTCAGGCCGGCGGTTCGCGCCGAAGGCGATGACTTCTGCCTCGAAGTCATCGCCGGCCGCTCATACATGTCACGCCTTGAGCTTGCGCATCTCCTCGGCAAGCATCCACAGCGCGCGGTTGAGGCTCACGCCGCGGTCGATGCTGCCGACGGGCCGGGTCTGCAGCCGGCGGCCTTGTGGGCTGCGGCCGGGCTGGCCGCCGCGGATGACGTTCTCCTGCGTCCTCTGGAAGACATTCCACAAACTATGACCCAGGTCTTCGGGCCGGCGCGCCTCGATCAGCTGAGCGGCTGTGACCGGCGCGGGGCAGTGGCCGCCGGTCTCCTGCACGCTGCGCTCGCCGAAGCGCAACGCGAGTGCTGCTGTCGCGAAGGCGATCTGCTCCGGCGGCTCGAGCTGCAGCGCCTTCATCGCCTCGGTGTGTTCCTCCACGGCGTCGAACTCGTCGAGCACGCGAAAGGCGCCTTCGATCACCTCGCCCTGGATGTTGCCCTTGTGCGGGATGCGGATGTCGTCGACCACGTCGCCGACGACCAGACCATTGCAGCAGACGAAGCGGAACATCCCGGCGAGCATCTGGTAGCTGCTGGCGCCGTCGTGGCTGTTGATGAGGATGATCTCGTTCGCTTCGGGCTTGGTCTGCACCTGCCCCGCGTGGCGCATGCGGATCATGTGCTTGGTGAACTCGGCCTTGCCTTCGATGCGGCTCTGGCCCTGCGCGACCATGAACGGCTCGAAGCCTTCGCGCTTCAGGCCGCGCAGCACCTCGATGGTGGGGATGTAGGTGTAGCGCTCGGAGCGGCTGGCGTGCTTGCCGGTGGCGAAGATCGACGGCGCGGCGGTGCGCATCTGGTCTTCGGTGAG
>JACSRM010000360.1 GCA_014879745.1 Burkholderiaceae bacterium
GCATCTCCTTCAACTGGTACTCGATGATCTGGCGCTTCTCCTCGACGACGAGGATCTCCTCCAGCCCCTGCGCGAAGCGGCGCACGCCGCTCGCCTCGAGCGGCCACGCCATGCCGACCTTGTACAGGCGCAGCCCGATCTCGCGCGCACTGCGTTCGTCGATGCCGAGGTCGGCGAGCGCCTGGCGCACGTCGAGCCAGGCCTTGCCGCAGGCGATGATGCCCAGGCGCGGCCGCGGCGCGTCCCACACCAGGCGGTTGAGCCCGTTGGCGCGCGCGTAGGCGACGGCGGCGTAGATCTTGAACGCCTGCATCCGGTATTCCTGCGCCAGTTGCGGGTCGGGCCAGCGGATGTGCAGGCCGTCGGGCGGCAGCGCGAAATCGTCGGGCAGCACGATCCTCACGCGGTCGGCGCCGATGTCGACGACGGCCGAGCTTTCGGCCGAGTCCGACGTGATCTTCAGCGCGACCCAGCAGCCGCAGTAGCGCGACAGCGCCCAGCCGTGCAGGCCGAAGTCGAGGTACTCCTGCACGCCCGAAGGCGCGAGCACCGGAATCGCGCAGGCCGAGAACACATGCTCGCTCTGGTGGGCGACGGCCGACGAGCGCGCGCTGTGGTCGTCGCCGGCGACGACGAGAACGCCGCCGTGCTTTGCCGTGCCGGCGAAGTTGGCGTGCTTGAAGACGTCGCCGCAGCGATCGACGCCCGGCCCCTTGCCGTACCACATCGAGAAGATGCCGTCGCGCTTCGCGCCGGGGAACAGGTGCAGTTGCTGCGTGCCCCAGATCGCGGTCGCCGCGAGGTCCTCGTTGACGCCGGGGTGAAACCGCACGTCGTGCGCGGCGAGGAACGGTTCGGCCTCGTGCAGCGCGGTGTCGAGCCCGCCGAGCGGCGAGCCGCGGTAGCCCGAGATGTAGCCCGCCGTGTTCAACCCGGCCGCGCGGTCGCGCTCGCGCTGCAGCATCGGCAGCCGCGCCAGCGCCTGCATGCCGGTGAGGTAAACGCGGCCGCTCGCGAGCTGGTACTTGTCGTCGAGCGAGACGTTGGCGAGTTCGGTGTCGATCTTCATGGCGATGGCCTCCGCGGCGCCGCGTCGATCCATTCTGCACTGGGCGGCACGATGCAACGCACGGCGGCGCGCGATGCTGCGTTCCCCATTCTCGTCAGCCCGCCAACTGCGTCGGGGTCAGGGAGATCGCGGCGAGCGAGCCTCGACATGTCCGCACTGCGCATAGCTCGCCCGCGCTTGCCGCGTGTTTAGCCCGTCGTCCCGAAGTCGGGTTTGCGCCGTGTCATGAAGGCGTCGATCCCCTCGCGCGCCGCCGCGCTGCAGGCGACGGCGCCGAACGCGCGGTAGCCGACCTCGAGCGCGGCGGCGAGCGTCGGCGCCGCGCCGGCCTGCGCGACCGCCTGCTCGATGAGGCCGATCACCTTCGCGCTGAGCTTTCGCGCGGCGTCGGGCGCCTCGAACGGCGGGATCGCGACCGCGCCGTCGGCGATCCGCGCCGGCTTGCCCTTCATCGCATGAACGCGGGCGACCGCCTTCGCGATCAGGTCGTCGTAGCCGTCGGCGAGCGCATCGACGACGCCGAGTTCGTGCGCGCGCGCGGCGGTGAGCTTCTCGGCGCCGGTGAGCATGCGGTGGAACTTCGCCGCCGCCTGCGGCCAGCGCCGATACGGCACGACCATCGCGCCGATCCCGGGCAGGATCCCGAGCGTGACCTCGGGCAGTTGCATCCACGCGCTCTGGTCGGCGACGAGCGCGTGGCAGCGCATCGCGAGTTCGAAGCCGCCGCCGAGCGCCATGCCGTTCAACGCGGCGACGACCGGCTTGGCGCAAGCGTCCAGATGCACGAGCAGCCGCGAGCAGTCGCGCGCGTACTGCGCCGCGGCGTCGGCATCACCGAGCAGCGACGGAAAGCGGCCGATGTCGGCGCCGGCGCAGAACGCCTTCGTGCCGTAGCCGACGATGACGAAGCCGGCGACCTTGGCGTCGTCTTCGTGACGCCGGATCACGCCGAGGATCTCGTCGGTCATCTCGTCGTGCAGCGCGTTGAGCGCCTCGGGCCGGCGCAGCGTGATGATCTTGACGCCGTCGACCTCATCGACGAGGACGTGGCGCTCGGCCGGCTGGTAGCTCGCGAGCGCACGCTTCGCGCCGGGCATGCCGGGCCGATCCTTCGCGAAGCGCGCGAGGATGCGATCGCATTCGGCGTCGCCCGCGTCGCGCATGATCTCGAGCGGCCCGCGCTTGAAGCCGAGCGCGACGCGGCAGCCGAGGTCGAGGTCGGCCGCGGTGCCGATGCCGCGGTCGAGGATGTCGACCGTCTGCGACAGCAGGACGCCCTGCATGCGGTCGCGCACGTTCGCCGCAGTTTTCGGCTCGACGGCGACGCTCTTGCCCGGCTTGACGGTGAGCCAGCGATCGACCGATCGAAAGATTCCTGCCGGCCGGTAGTGCGCGCCCTCCTCCTCGGCCTGCAGCGTGTTGGTCTCGGTGATGATCGGGTTGCCGTGGGCGAGGTTCAGCACGAAGAACGGCCCGGCGTGGACGAACTCGCCGGCCACGCTGTCGATCTCGGCCGCCGTCGCGTCGCCGAGCAGCAGCGCGGCGTCGTTGCACCAGTTGTCGAACACGCGATCCAGCATGAAGCACGGCGCGTCGGTCGTCACGAGCGGCAGCTTGCCGGTCGCGGCGAAAAGGTGGCGCAGCCAGGCGACGAGCGCCGGGTCGGCGCGGTCCCAATCGATGACCTCGACCGCCGGGTTGCGCCACGCCGGGGCGAAGAAGTGCGTCACGGTCGCCCGCACGGGATGCTTCAATCCGGAGAAGATGCGCGCCGCCGGCAGCGAACTCGTGTTCGACGTGATCACAGCATCCTTCGCGACGCGCGACTCGACGTCGGCGAAGATGCGGCGCTTGAGCGCGAGGTCCTCGGTCGCCGCCTCGAGCACCCAGTCGCAGTCGGCGAGCGCGGCGTAGTCGGTGCTGCCGACGAGGCCGTCGAGCGCGGCGCGCGCTTCTTCCGGCTTCATCTTGCCGCGCGCGACGGCCTTTTCGGCGTAGCCCTTCAGGCGTTCGAGCGCGGCGTCGATCGCATCCTGGCGGATGTCGATCAGCGTCAGCTTCAGTCCGGGCAGCGCGCTCTTCAGGTAATAGGCGATGTCGGGGCCGATCGAGCCGGCGCCGATCACGCCGACATGGCGCGGCGCTGCGCGCGACGGATGTTCGAGAAGCGGGTTCGCGTAGCTCATGTCGATTCGATCTCCTTCGTTGATTCAGTCTTGCGCCGCGCGCAGCGCGAGCTTGTCGGTCTTGTTGGCGGCGGTCTTCGGCAGCGCGTCGGCAAAGCGGATCAGCGCCGGAACCTTGTACTTCGAGAGCCGCTCGCGGCAGTACGCGAGGAGCATCTCGGCGTCGCGCGCCGCGCCGGCACGCAGCACGACGTGGGCGACGATGCGCTCGCCGCGATAGGCGTCGGCCTCGCCGACGACGGCGGCGTCGGCGACGTCGGGATGGGCGAACAGCGCCTCCTCGACTTCGCGCGGATAGACGTTGTAGCCGCCGACGATCAGCATCTCCTTCTTGCGGTCGCGGATGAAGAGGTAGCCGTCGGCATCGATCTCGCCTATGTCGCCGGTGTAGAGCCAGCCGTCGCGCAATGCCTTGGCCGTCTCGTCGGCGAGGCCGCGGTAGCCGCGCATGATCTGCGGCCCGCGCGCGCGGACCTCGCCGACTTCGCCGGGGCCGAGCACGCGCGTGCCGCTCTCGACGTCGACGATCTGGATCTGCGTGTACGGCACGGCGACGCCGACCGATCCGGCCTTCGCCGGGCCGCGCGCCGGGTTGAACGACAGCACCGGGCCGGCCTCGGTCATGCCGTAGCCCTCGAAGACCGGCGCGCCGACCGCTGCCTGCCAGCGCGCGAGCGTCGCCGCGGCGAGCGCCGACGCGCCCGAATAGCAGGTGTGCACGCTGCGCCAGTCGGTCGCGCCGAACTTCGGATGCGACATCAAGCCGACGAAGATCGTCGGGCTTCCGGGAAAGACGTTGATCCGCTCGCGCTCGACCGTCGCGAGCACTTCGTCTGGCTGGTAGCGGGCGAGGATGACGAGCGTGCCGGCGCAGAACGCGGCGAGAAAGAGCCCCATCGCCATGCCGTACGAATGCGACATCGGCATCATGCAGACGATGCGATCGCCGCGGCGCGTCGGCAGCAGCGCCTCGCGCTGCTCGACGTTGATCGCGATCGCGGCGTGCGTCAGCTCGACGCCCTTCGCGCGCCCGGTCGTGCCGCCGGTGTACTGCAGCAGCGCAAGCGATTCGGGCGCGGGCAGCGGCGGCAGCGCCGCGCCATCGACGCCATCCCAGGTGTCGAGCAGCCGCGCGCCGGCGCCGACGCGAATGACGTGCCCGATGCCGGCTTCGCGCGCCGCGTCTTCGGCGAGCGGCGCGAGCGCGGCGTCGACGACCAGCACGCTGGGCGCGGCGTCGGCGAGGATAGGCCGCAGCTCGTGCGCGGTCAGCAGCGTATTCAGCGGCACGAGCTGCGCGCCGGCGGCGAGCGCGCCGAACATCGCGACGCAGGCCTCGATCGAATTGCCGATGAGCGTCGCGACGCGCTCGCCGCGCACGCCGAGTGCCTCCAGCTCGCGCGCGAAGCCGGCGACGCAGGCAAGGTAGGTTGCGTAGTCGAGCCGGCGCGCGCCGAAGACGAGCGCCTCGCCACTCGGCGCGTCGGCTGCCGCGGCGGCGAGCATCGCGACGACGCTCGGATGGCGGCCGAGCGGCGCGTGCGCCGCTTCGGTCATGACGATTTGCCTCCGAAGCCGAGGTAGGACTCGATGACCCGCGGGTTGCCGGCAAGCTCGGCGGCGCTGCCTTCGAGCGCGAGGTCGCCGGTCTCGAGCACATAGCCACGGTCGGCAATCTGCAGCGCGGCGCGCGCGTTCTGCTCGACGAGCAGGATCGCGACGCCCGTCGTCCGCAGCTCGGCCACGATGTGCAGGATGTCGCGCACGATGCGCGGTGCGAGGCCGAGGCTGGGTTCGTCGAGCATCAGCAGGCGCGGTTTGGCCATCAGCGCGCGGCCGATCGCGAGCATCTGGCGCTCGCCGCCGGAAAGCGTCGCCGCGTACTGCCTGCGCCGCTCGCGCAGGCGCGGGAAGCGCGCGTAGATTTCCTCGAGATCGCCCGCCAGTCCGCGCTCGCCGCGGCGTACGCGCTGGAACGCACCCAGACGCAGGTTGTCCTCGACCGAGAGTTCGCCGAACAGTTCGCGCCGCTCGGGAACGAGCGTGAGCCCGGCGGCAACACGCGCCTCGACCCCCTGCCCCTGCACATCGGCGCCGGCGTAGCGCACCGTGCCGCGGCACGGCAGCAGGCCCATCAGCGCGGTCAGGAGCGTCGTCTTGCCGGCGCCGTTCGGGCCGATCACGCTGACGATCGAGCCCGCATCGACGCGCAGGCTCACGCCGTGCACCGCCTCGACCTTGCCATAGGCGACGTGCAGGTCGCGCACCTCGAGCAGCGGCGCGGCCGTGCTCTCGGCCCTCGTCGGCACGGCGCTCATTCGATGCCTCCGAGGTAGGCCTCGATGACGGCCGGGTTGGCCTGGATCTCGGCCGGCAGGCCCTCGGCGAGCTTCTCGCCGAAGTCCATCACGACCAGCCGGTCGACGAGGTTCATGACGAAGTCCATATCGTGCTCGACGAGCAGGATGCTCAGGCCTTCGGCGCGCAGGCCGCGCAGCAGTTCGGAAAGCTCCTGCTTCTCGCCGTAGCGCAGGCCGGCGGCGGGTTCGTCCAGCAGCAGCAGCACGGGGTCGGCGGCGAGCGCGCGCGCGATCTCGACGATCCGCTGGCGCCCGAGCGGCAGGCTGCCGGCGGCGTCGTGCATATGTTCGGCGAGGCCGACGCGTTCGATCTGGCGCGCCGCCTCGGCGAGCAGGCGCGCCTCCTCGGCGCGGTCGGTGCGCAGCATCGCCGCCAGCGTTCCGCGCCGCCCGCGCAGGTAGGCGCCCATCGCGACGTTCTCGAGCACCGTCATGTTCGAGACGAGGTTCACGTGCTGGAAACTGCGCGCCAGGCCGCGGCGCGCGATCGCACGCGACGGCTTGCCATCGATGCGTTCGCCGGCCAGCTTCACGCTGCCGCCATTCGCGGCGAGCGAGCCGCTGACGAGGTTGAAGGTCGTGCTTTTGCCGGCGCCGTTCGGGCCGATCAGGCCGAGGATCTCGCCGGCGCGCAGCGAGAAGCCGATATCGTTGACCGCGGTGAGGCCGCCGAAGGTCTTGGTCAGCCCGCTCACCTCGAGCAGCGGCGTACCCGCCGCTGCGCGCGCGCGGCGTTCGAGCGCCGGGGCGTGCGCCACCGGCCCGGCCGGCGCGTCGGGCAAGAGGCGGCTGATGACGGGCATCAACCCACCGCGCGCGTACTGCAGCAAGACGAGCATCAGCACGCCGAAGACGATCGTCTCGTAGTTGCCGCTGTGGCCGAACAGGACCGGCAGCAGGTCGGACAGCCACTCCTTCAGGATCGTCATCACCGCCGAGCCGACGACCGCGCCCCAGACCTCGCTTGCGCCGCCGACGATCGCCATGAAGAGGTAGTCGATGCCGGCGTTGACACCGAATGCGTGCGGACTGACGAAGCGCAGGAAGTGCGCCGTCAGCCAGCCCGACAAGGCCGCCAGCAGCGCGGCGTAGACGAAGACGACGAGCTTGAGCGCCGAGGTATCGACGCCGCAGCTCTCGGCCATCACGCCGCGAAAGCGCAACGCGCGGATCGCGCGGCCGGGGCGCGAGTCGAGCAGGTTGCGCGCGGCGACGAGCGTCGCGATCAGCACGCACCAGATCAGGAAGTACGAGCGGCGGCCGGTATTGAACTCGAAGCCGGCGACCGCCGCCGGCGGCAGGTTGTCGATGCCGCTGAACTGGCCGAGCAGCGGCAGGTTGCCGAACAGGTGGTAGATCGCGATGCCCCAGGCGATCGTCGCGATCGACAGATAGTGGCCGGACAGGCGCAGCGTGACCGCACCGATCAACAGCGCGGACAGCGCGACGAGCACGAGGCTTGCAGCAAGGCCCGCCCACGGCGACCAGCCCGCCATCGTCGTCAACGCTGCGGTCGTGTAGGCGGCGATGCCGACGAAGGCCTGCTGGCCGAACGAGACGATGCCGCCGACGCCGGTCATCACGACCAGCCCGAGCGCGACGAGCGCCGCCAGGCCGATGTAGTTGAGCAGCGTGACGTGATACGCCGGCAGCACGAACGGCGCGAGGACGAGCAACGCGACGACGAGCGCCAGGATGACTTGCGCGCGCCTCATCGCACCGGCCCTACCGTGGCACGCGCCGCCGCGGCCGTGAACACCGATCGGTGATGTTGCGCCGTGCTCATTCTTCTTCGTCCTCGACGACCGGATGGCGCGAAACGAGCGACAGCCACAGCAGCACCGGAATGATGAAGGTGAAGACGATCGTCTCCTTCAGGTTGCTGGCCCAGAACGACGAGAACGATTCGAGCAGGCCGACGAACAGCGCGCCGAGCGCGGCGAGCGGATAGCTGCCCAGGCCGCCGAGGATCGCGCCGACGAAGCCCTTCAAGCCGAGCATCAACCCGGTGTCGTAATAGATCGTCGCCAGCGGTGCGACGAGGATGCCCGACAGCGCGCCCATCGCGGCGGCGACGGTGAAGGCGAGCTGGCCGGCGAACTCGGTCGGGAT
This sequence comes from Burkholderiaceae bacterium, assembly GCA_014879745.1. Classification (GTDB taxonomy): domain Bacteria; phylum Pseudomonadota; class Gammaproteobacteria; order Burkholderiales; family Burkholderiaceae_C; genus CAIKUF01. Next base: position 7,728 of record JACSRM010000360.1, read on the forward strand.
GCCGACGATGCGCGCGCCGACGCGGTTGATCGCCGTCGCGCGCAGCGCCTTGCCGTACAGCGTATGCTCGAAGAACAGCCACAGCACGAGCATGCAGGCGAGGCTCGCGCCGACGACCCAGATGCTCTGGGCGCTGACCTGCAGCACGCCGAGGTCGAACCGCGCATCCGAGATCGGGCTCGCGCGCAGGCCCTCGCCGCCGAAGAAGGCGAGCGCGAGGCCGCTCAAGGCATAGTGCACCGCCATCGACGCGATGAAGAGGACGAGGATCGACGCCCCGGCGAGCGGCCGGTACGCGACGCGGTAGAGCATCGGCCCGAGCGGGACGACGAGCGCGAGCGTGAGCGCCATCTGGATCAGCATGTCGAACTTGCGCGGCGCGGCCCAGGCGGCGAGCGCGGCGATCGCGGCCGGGACGAGCAGGTAGACCGCCGCGACGCGCAGCAATCGCGCCGGTTCCCTGTCGCGCAGCGCGCTTCGCGCCTCGAGCAGCGTGACGAGCAGGCCGCCGCCAAGCAGCAGGTAGATCGTCCCCGGAATCTGCCCGAGCTGCAGCGTGCCGAGCGTCAGCCCGGCCAGCGCCACGAACTCGCCCTGCGGCACGAAGATGATTCGCGTGACGGCGAACACCAGCAGCAGCGCAAGCGCCATCAAGACATAGATCGCGCCGTTGATGACGCCGTCCTGGACCAACCAGAGCGCGATATCGCCGGTCATGTGCTAGGGCCTGTTCACACTACGGGAAGGGCTGCCAAGGCGCGCCGCGCGCGCATCGGTGGGGGGCGGCGCAAGGCGCCGCGAAAGCCGGCTGCGGCCGCGCCGCGGCCGCAGCCGGAGCGCTCGTCACTTCTTGTACAAGCGCCACTGGCCGTTCTCGACCTGCACCAGCACCCGCGCACGCTCGTCCAGGCCGTTGTGGTTGCCGGGCGTCATGTTGTAGACACCGTGCGTGCCGACGACGTTGCTGACATGCTCGAGCGCGTCGCGCAGCGCGGCGCGAAACTCGGGCGTTCCCGGCTTGGCCTTTTGCAGCGCGACCTTCGCCGCGGCGTCGAGCACGAGCATGCCGTCGTAGCTGTAGCCGGCAAATGCATTGCGGCTGCCGGGCCCGAACGCGGCCTCGTAGCGCTTGACGAAGTCGAGCGATACGGCCTTCGTCGGCGCATCGGCCGGCAATTCCTCGGCGACGATCAGCGCGCCGGTCGGCGCGATCACGCCCTCGGCGTCCTTCTTCGCGGTCTGGATGAAGGCGAGGTTGACGGTGCCGTGGTTGTGGTAGATCGGCCCCTTGAAGCCGCGCTCGACGAGCGCGATCTGCGGCGTTGCCGCCGGCGACCCCGAGCCGCCGACGACAACCGCGTCGGGCGCCGCCGCCATGATCTTCAACACCTGGCCGGCGACGCTCGTGTCGGCGCGCCCGTAGCGCTCGTTGGTGACGACCTTGAAGCCGTACTTCGGCGCGAGCGCCATCATTGCGTTGTACATCAGGTCGCCCCAGGTGTCGGAGAAGCCGATGTAGCCGACCGTCTTGATGCCGCGCTTCTTCATGTCCTCGGCGACCGCGCTCATCATCAGCTCGGTCGACTGCGGGATCGTGAAGGTCCAGTGCGCCGGATCGGGCGGCAGCGGCGGCGTCGGCGTCAGCGCGATCAGCGGCGTCTTCGTCTCGGCCGCGACCTGCGCCATCGCAACCGCCGACGGCACGCCGTTGGAGCCCATCATCGCGTCGACCTTGTCCTCGGCGACGAACTTGCGCGCATTCTTCGCCGCGTTGTCGGGCTTGGATTCGTCGTCGAGGATGATGTATTTGACCGGCTCGCCGCCGAGCGTCTTGGGCATCAGCGAGAACGCGTTCTTGTACGGAATGCCGAGTGAGGCGCCCGGGCCGGTCGTGCCGAGCGAAACGCCGACCGTGATCTCGGCGCTGGCGGTGGACACCGCGAGCGCGCCGGCGACGGCGATGGCGGCAAGGATCGGATGCTTCATGATTCCTCCTGGGTGGATGGGCTTGGGGACGGGTGAGACGACGGCGCGTTGCCCGGCTCGCCACGGGCGGGCTCGCGCAACATGCCGAAGTGAGCAAGCATGCCGAGCATGCGTTCGAGCGCCTGGGCACGGTAACCCGTGACGTCGACGCCGGTAAAGTCGTGAAAGCCCTTGCCATCGCGCAGGCCGTTGCGGCCCTCGCGCATGTGGCGGTCGACGATCGCGGGCGACGCGTAGCGCGGGTCGTCCAGCGCCTGGGCGAGGTAGCGGCTCGCGTAGTACAGGATGTCGTTGCCGCCGAAGTCGATGAACTCGACGACGCCCATATTGGCGAAGCGAAAGCCCAGCCCGTAGCGCGTCGCACGGTCGATTTCCTCGGGACTCGCGACGCCCTGCTCGATCATCCGCGCCGCCTCGTTCATCAGCAGCGACTGCAGGCGCGGCACGATATAGCCCGGCGCCGCGGCGCACATCACCGGCACCTTGCCGATGCGCTCGAGCAGCGCCGCGAGCGCGCGGCTCGCCTCGGGCGCGGTGCCGGGGTGGGCGCTCAACTCGACGAGCGGGATGACGTGCGCCGGGTTGAGCCAGTGGGCGTTCAGAAAATGCTCCGGCCGCGGCGCGAAGGCGGCGAGCTGGGTGACGAGGAACGACGAGGTGGTGGACGCCAGCAGTGCGTCCGCCCGCAGGTGCGGCGCGGCGAAGGCGAAGGCCTCGCGCTTGGCATCGAGCACTTCGGGCACGCCCTCGAAGACGACATCGGCGCGCGCCAGCGCCGCACCGCCGGCGTCGCGCGCGGCGAAATGCACGCGACCGAGAATTTCGGGCCGCAGCGCGTCGTCGAACGCACCCCACCGCGCCATCGCCGCGAGCGAGGCGTCGATCTCGGCGAGCGCGTCGCGCCGCAGCGCCTCGGAGGCTTCCAGCGAACGCGGCTTCGCGTCGATCAGCCAGACCTCGTGGCCGGCGTAGGCGAAGGCCGTCGCGATACCGCGGCCCATGCGCCCGGCGCCGAGCGCGGCGATCGTCTCGCCTGCGGCGTCGCTCATGCGGCACCTCCTCCCGGCCAAACGATTCGTCGCGCCTGATCGTCGGTGCCACGACGCATTCGCTCGCTTCGATCCCCGCTGCGCGGGGCCCCTCTTTCGCGGCTCATCAGGCAACCTCCCGCCTGTTGAAGGCCGCGCCAGCCCTACGGTGCAGGGTTGTCCACGGCGGCGGTCGGGCGGCGCTTGCGACGTACCGACCGAGCGCCGCGGTGGTCAACCCGTGTTCAACGCTGCTGTGGCCGCATGGCCTTGTATTGACTTGCCGCAGGAGAACGATCAAGGGTATCGACCGACTTCCGTGCCCCCGTGGTGACTGCCTTCGCGGCTTGCCTTTCGAAGGCCCGTATGAGACCCGCAGCCCACGGGGTGCCGGAAGGCCACGACGGGCCACAGGATGTAGCGCCAAGCCTTCCCAGCTGGAGCGCCAATTGATGAGCTTCCCGCCGCGCCTTCCGACACGGACAGTCATAGCGCAACTTCGAGGAGTTTGTCCATGAGTACCGAGACTTCCAGCAACGTGTTTGCCGGCCTGGACTGGGCCGTGCGTACCCACGCGGTGTGCGTCATCGACGCCTCGGGCACGGTGCGCGAGCGCTTCGAGGTCGCCCACGACCGCGAGGGTCTGGCTGCGCTGATGCAGCGTCTGGCGCGCTTCGGCGCGAGCGTGCGCATCGCCATCGAGCGCCCCTCGGGCTTGATCGTCGATGCGCTGGTCGAGGCCGGCCATCAGGTCTTCCCGATCCACCCCAACGCGGTCAAGGCCAGCCGACCGCGCTATCGCAGCCACGGCGGCAAGTGCGACGCCTCGGACGCCTATTTGCTGGCCGACTTGCTGCGCACCGATGGGCATCGCTGGACGGCGCTGTCGCCGCAGTCCGATTCGATCCGTGCGCTGCGTACCCTGGTGCGCTCGCGTGACGATCTGGTGGCCACTCGTGTGGCCCTGGGCAATCAGCTGCACAGCACGCTCGGTGCCTTCTGGCCCGGCGCGGCAGTCATCTTCGCCGACATCACCTCGCCCATCGGACTGGCGTTCCTGAAGCGCTACCCCTCGCCCGCATCGGCCGCCCGGCTGAACCAAGCTCGGTTGCTGCGCTTTTGCCGCGCCCAGCACTACAGCGGGCGTCGCAGCCCGGCCGAGCTGCTGGCGCGCCTGCGCGCCGCTGCGCAGGGCTTGGCGGCCCCCCTGACCGCCGAATCGATGGCCCAGGTCGTGCGCTCGCTGGTGGCCGTGCTCGTCCCTCTGGTCGCTCAGATAGCGGCGCTGACGCGGCGCATCGAGAGCTTCGTCGAGTCGCTGCCCGACGGGCAGATCATCATGTCCTTCCCGCGTGCCGGGCGTGTGTGTGCCGCGCAGATCCTGGCCGAGCTGGGCGACGTGCGCGAACGCTTCCCCACACTCGATCGGCTCGTCGCCGAGGCCGGCGCGGTCCCCGTGACGTATCAGTCCGGCAAGACGCGCAGCGTGAGCTTTCGCTGGGCCTGCAATCACCGCCTGCGCCACGCCATCACTTGCCTGGCTGACAACTCGCGTCATGCCAACGTCTGGGCTCACAGCATCTATGCCGGCGCACGGGCCCGTGGCTGCAATCACCAGCACGCCACACGCATCCTCGCCCGCGCTTGGTTGGGTGTGATCTGGCGCGCCTGGACCGACCGCAAACCCTATGACCCCGCGCTTCACAACGCGGCACTCAAGCTCGCTTCTGGCGAGGGAGGTTGACACCGGATGTCTCATGCGTCGAACCCACGTTCGAGCAGCCTGCGCATCGCCGCGCGATCGAGTTTCGCGAGCCCGAGCGCGGCGAGCGTGCGCGGCCCCTCTTTCAGGTCTTCGCCGACGATCGCGCCGATGATCGCGAGCAGGCCGCGCGCGACCGGGCACGGCACGCCCACCCAGTCGGCGACCGAGACCAGGAACGCGAGGCCGTACGCGGTGTCCTCGCGAACGTAGCGGTGCGTCGCGAGGTCGATGTGCTCGCGCCAGTCGCCGCTGTCGACCAGCTTGTCGTGCGCGTTGCCGTACATCCAGCGGTCGTTCAGATAATGATCCGACAGCGGAAAGTGCGGCGCCGCGTAGCCGAGCGCCTCGCGCAGCGCGATGCGTTCGGCGTCCAGCGCGTCGGTGACGCGCCGCACCGACGCTTGAGTCCCCTCGTTGTGGATATCCCAGCGCTCGAAGTGCTCGAGCGGCGCGGCGTTCATCACCATCAGCGGCGGATGGATGATCGGCCCGGCGTTCATCAACGCGCCCGAGAGCGCGTCTTCCACCGGCTCGATAGCCGGGTAGGCGCGCGCGATCACGGCGCGCGCTTTCTCGCTCTGAGCGGCCGGAAAGACGCCGGTCGGCAGCCGCGTCGCGCGGGTCGTGATCGCGACCTCCGTCGGCCCGTGCTTGCGCGCGAGGTAGGGCAGCGTTCCGGTCTCGGCCCAGGCAACCTCGGCGCGGCTGCCGGCTTCGTGCGCGGCGCGCGCCATCACGACGCTGCCGAAGGTTCCGGGCGGCAGGAAGACGACCTGGCCGTCGTCGAGATGCGGCGCCAGGGCACGCGCGATGTCTTGCTGCGCAAACGCCGGCGTCGGCACCAGGATCAGTTCGGCGCCGCGCGCCGCCGCGCCGATCTCGGCCGTCGCGAGCGCGAGCGGCACGTCGCGGCTACCGCGGTGGTCACGCAGCGTGAGCGATGGCTTTGCAAGCAGCGGCGCGAGCGCCGCCGCGTCGCGCCGCCACAGCCTGACTTCATGGCCCTGCTCCGACAGGTCGGCCGCGGCCGCGTAGCAACCGTGCCCTCCGCCCAGAATCGCAATCCGCATCGCCGCCGTCTCCTTCGCCCGAGGCCCGCCTGTAGGCCGGGTTCTGCCCGCCAAAAGCGCCTTGTCCCGCGCTCAGGCGATCACGCCCGCTGCGCGCAAAACATCGATCTCGCCCGTCGCAAGCCCCGCCTCGGTCAGAACGCTTTGCGTGTGCTCGCCGTACTTGGGCGCGAAGCCGAGTTCGGTCTTCGCGCCCTGCTGGTCGACCGCGAGCGGCGGCATATGGACGACCCGGCCGTCGGGAAGCCGCGTGCGGGTGAGCTTGGCGGCGAGCTGCGGCAGTTCGCGCACCTGGCGGATATCGTGGATGCGCGTCGCGGGAATCGTCGCCGCCGCGAGGTCGGCGAGCAGCACGTCGGCCGGATACTGCGCGGTGACAGCCGCCATGTCGCGGTGGATCGCCTCGCGCTCGGCGTGGCGGCCCTCGTTGGTCTGGCGCACTTCGTTGGCGACCGGCGCGAACTTCGGGATCGCGCAGAGACGCCGCCACTGCACGTCGCTGCCGATCGCGAGATAGACGAAGCCGTCGCGCGCCGGATAGACGTTGGTCGGGATGAACTTGCGGTGCTCGTTGCCGGCGCGCGTGATCTCGTCGTCGCGGCAGCCGAAGTCGATCAGCGGCAGCACCGTGATCAGCCACGACGCCGCGGCCTGCAGCATCGAGACGTCGATCACCTGCCCCTGCCCCGTTTCGTAGCGTTCGAGCAGCGCGCGCATCACGTTCGCGTACAGCTCGTCGCCGGCCTTGAGGTCGATGATCGGAATGCCGTTCAGCATCGGCGGGCCGTCGCGCTCGCCGGTGACTTCCATGTAGCCGGCCATCGCCTGGATCACCGGGTCGTAGCCGGGCGCCTCGGGGAAGGCCGGCCCCATCGCCGAGATGCCGGCCCAGATCAGCTGTGGCCGCGCGGCGCGCAACTGCTCGGGCGCGATGCCGAGCGACGCGTAGCGCGACGGCACGGTGTTGCAGCAGAAGACGTCGACGTCGAGCTTGTCGATCAGCGTCTTCAGCAGCGCATGGCCGCGCTCGTCCTTCAGGTTGACCGCGATCGCCTCCTTGCCGACGTTGGGCGCGATGAAATAGCTGCGCCGGTCGTCGTCGGCGACGCGAGAGCCGATATAGCGGTTCGGGTCGCCCGGCAGACCCTTGCCGCCGGTCGCCTCGATGCGGATCACGCGCCAGCCGAGCTGCGCGAAGCGCAGCGTCGCGTACGGCAGCGAGAGCGCCTGCTCCATCGAAAGAATCGTGCGCCGCTTCATCGAACCGCTCCGTGCGCGGCACGCTGAGCAATCCGCACCTCGGCGCCGCCGTTGGCGCGCGTCGTGGCGCAACTGTCTCGGACCGGAATCTCCACTTGCCTTCTCCTTACCTGCCGGCGACCGGCGGCGCCGGAATCGCCGTGTACGCACCGTGCGCCGGTCGGGCGCCGTTCATCGCGACGCACGCTGTGCCGCGACGCTGCAGCGCCGTACCCGTTGCGACGTGGGCTTTCGTCATGGGCGGATGACGCCGGTGCCGCCGGCGTAGAGCTGCTCGACCTGTTGCACACGCCGGGCGAGCACGGCGCCCTGATTGATGTAGCCCTTGTCGGTGATCTCACCGGCATCGGCGCTCGGCGGCTCGTCGAGCACCAGGGCGCGGGCAGGCACCTGCGACGTTCCCCCGCCCTCGCTTCGAAGCGCCCGCAGCGCCGCGCTGACATGATCGGCGAGCGCTTGCGGCGGCAGCGCCGCCGCCGACGGGAAGACGAGCGCGCCCACTTCGTCGCGGTCGTGCCCAGTGATGACGGCATCCTGCGCGTACGGTGCGAGCGCCGATAGCAGACGCACGCGCAGCGTGCCGACGCTGACCCAGGTGCCGGTGCTGAGCTTGAAGTCCTCGGCGATGCGTCCGTTGAAGACCACGCCCTGCTCCGGGTGCGCGTCGTCGGCGAGGTAGCCGGCGTCGCCGATGCCGTAGTAGCCTTCGGCATCGAACGCCTGCGCCGTCAGATCCGGCGCGTCGCGGTAGCCGGGGAAGACATTGACGCCGCGCACGCGAATTTCGAGCTTGCCCCCCGGATCGCCCGCAACGGGGACGAACTCGAGTTCGGTGCCCGGCAGCGGCAAGCCGATCACGCCAGCCTTGTCCAGCCGCCAGTGCGCGCTGGTGACCGCAGGCGACGTCTCGGTCGAGCCCCAGGACGTGGTCAGCCAGACCTCCTGCCCGCGGATGCGGCGCGCCAGCGCCTGCAGGCGCTCCCAGGTGGCCTGCGGCAGCGCTGCGCCGGCATAAAAGACCGCGCGCAGACGCTCGAAGAAGCGGCGCGCGAGGGCGTCGTCAGCCTCGAGCAGCGGCAGTAGCAGGTCCAGCCCGCGGGGCACGTTGAAGTAGATCGTCGGCTGGATTTCGGTCAGGTTGCGAACCGACTTCTCGATCAACCCCGGCGCCGGCCGGCCTTCGTCGATGACGAGGTGGCCGCCGTTGCGCAAGACCATGTTCAGGTTGTGATTGCCGCCGAAGGTGTGGCTCCAGGGCAGCCAGTCGACGAGCACCGGCTTCTCGTGGTCGAGAAAGCGCCAGACCTGGGCAATCATCTGCTGGTTGGCGCACAGCATGCGGTGGGTGTTGATGACGACCTTCGGGCGCCCGGTCGAGCCCGAGGTCAGCAGGTACTTGGCGTGGGTGTCGGGCGTGATGGCGTCGAACGCCTTGCGCACCGCCGGGCCTTCGGCGGTACGCAGCAGGCTGTCGAACGACAGCGCGCCGGGGAAGTCCTCGGCACCCTGGCTGAACACCGTGATCGCCTGCACGTCGGCGCTCGCGATCGCGGCACCGTAGGCCTTGGCCTCCGATGCATAGACGAGCGCCGGGCGCAGCGCAGCGAGGATGCCGCGGATCTTCGTGTAGTCCCGTGTGAGCCGGCAGTAGGCGCTGGAGACGGTACAGACCGCGCGGCCGACGTGCATCGCAGCGAGCATCAGCAGCAGGTGGTCGATCGCGTTGTCCGACAGCACCGCGATCGGCGCCTGCGGCTGCAGTTTCAGATCCAGCAGGCCCTGTCCGATGCGGCCGATCTGCTCTCGCGCCTCGCGCCAGTTGAGCCGGCGCCAGCCGCCATCGGCCGCGCGCTCGCTGAACGCGGGTGCATCCGGCGTCTGCGCGGCCCACTGCTCGAGCCATTCGCCGATGCAGCGTGCATAGGGCCCGAGCGGCTCGGGCGAGCGCAGCACGAAGCTGCCGTCATCGCGCATCAGGCGCAGCGCACGCGGCGGCGCCAGTTGCCGCGGGTCGTCGAAAAAGTCGCCGGCGATGCCTGTCTTCATCGTTTTCCGTACACATGTGTATGTGTTCGTTCAGCGATCATAGAAGAACTTTCCCTAGGTAACCTTGGTGTTTGCCCTAGTTCCCATACAACGCTGCACGGAACGATGCTGCGCATCATGAGCACCGAGACCGATCGCGCGCGTACCGCGCTGACGCCTGAACGCTGGATCGAAGCGGCCACCGAAGTGCTGGTGGACGAGGGCATCGACCACGTGCGGGTGGATGTGCTGGCCAAGTCGCTGCAGGTCACGCGCGGCAGCTTCTACTGGCATTTCAGGGACCGCGAGGACCTGTTGCGTGCCGTGCTGCAGGCCTGGCGTGTCCGCGCCACCGAGCAGTTGACGGCGCGCCTGGAACGCGCCCACGATGAACCGCGCGCGCAGCTTCGCGACCTGCTGTCGCTGCCCTTTCGCGGTGCGAGC
>JACSRM010000308.1 GCA_014879745.1 Burkholderiaceae bacterium
GCTGCAGGCGATCCGCGAGAACGACTTCCGCGCCGAGGCGATCGGCTACCGCACCGTCGTCTACCGCACGCTGTCGAACGTGCTGTCGGCGCTGTTCGCGACGATCGCGGGCGTCCTGCTCGCGCTGTGGGTGCGCTACGTCGGGCCCGACATCACGCTGTCGTTCGAGGTCATGCTCGACGTGCTGCTGATCGTCGTCATCGGCGGCATGGGGACGATCTACGGCGCGATCGTCGGCAGCGTGCTCTTCATGTTCGCGCAGAGCTATCTGCAGGACCTGATGAAGCTCGTCTCGACCGGCGGCGGCGTGCTCGACGGCGTGCCGGTGCTGGGCGTGCTGTTCTCGCCCGACCGTTGGCTGCTGTGGCTCGGCATCCTCTTCGTGCTGTCGGTCTACCACTTCCCGGCCGGCGTCGTTGGCCGCTTGCGCGCCGGCCGCGCGGTAAAGGCGAAGGGCGCGCCATGACCGGCCCCGCGTCGCACTACCTGCGCTGCGAAGGCCGCGAGATCCACTACACCGAGTGGGGCGCCGAACACGCGCAGACAGTCATCGCGTGGCACGGCCTGGCGCGCACCGGGCGCGACATGGACGAGGTCGCGGCGCATTTGTCGACGCGCTTTCGCGTCATCTGCCCCGACACCATCGGCCGCGGCCTGAGCGAATGGAGCCCCGACCCGGCGGCCGAATACTGCCTCGGGTTCTACGTGCGGCTCGCGCACTCGCTGCTGAACCAACTCGGCATCGACCGCGTGCAGTGGCTCGGCACGTCGATGGGTGGCGCGATCGGCCTCGTCGCGGCGGCGACGACATTGCGCGGGCGCATCACGCGCCTGATCCTCAACGACAACGGGCCGCAGCTTGCCGCCGCCGCGATCGAGCGCATCCGCGCCTACGCCGGCAACCCGCCGGCGTTCGCGACGGTGAGCGAGCTCGAGGCGTACTTCCGCACCGTCTACAAGCCCTACGGCTTCCTGACCGACGCGCAGTGGCGGCGCCTCACAGAAACGTCGACCCGCCGCCTGCCCGACGGCCGCGTCACGCCGCACTACGACCCGGCGATGGTGCAGCAGTTCATCGTCCACCCGAACGACTACGACCGCTGGCCCGAATGGGACAGCCTCGACATCCCGGTGCTGTGCCTGCGCGGCGAAGCGAGCGACCTGCTGCTCGCCGAGACCGCCGACGCGATGCGCCAGCGCGGCCCGCGCGCCGTCGTCGTCACGATCCCCGGCTGCGGCCACGCACCGGCGCTGAACGTGCCCGATCAGCTGGCGCTCGTCGAGCGCTTTCTCGTCGCGAACGATTGACGATCGCGCGCACCTGATCGGGCGTGCGCGAGGTGCGGCTACCGATCGATCTTGACATGTACGGACGAATGGCGTACGCTGTGTCCGCAACATCTGATTCGACCCCGGCGAGGAAACCGATGCTGAACACGTCTGTAACCCGCGACAAGCCGCGCAATGCACGCTTGGAGGCGCGCGTCTCGAGTGACCAGAAGGATTTCTTCCAACGCGCCGCAGCGCTTACCGGACGCACCTTGAGCGAACTCGTCATCGACAGCACGCAGGAAGCGGCTGCGAAGATCGTGCGGGAGCATGAGGTCATCCGACTGTCCCGCGAGGAACAGGTCGCCTTTGTCAGCGCCTTGCTGACGCCTGCCGAGCCGGGCGCGCGCCTGGAGAAGGCGGTCCGGAGTTACCGTCGCAAGACGGGGCTGTGATTGGCGCTCGCACTTTCCCCGGAGAACATTCGCCCGCTTGGGAAGGCGCACGACCGCAAGTCCTTCGACTGCGGCAACGAGCATCTGGATCGCTATCTGCGTGAGCAGGCACGGCAGGACGCCGACAAGCGCGTCGCCGCGCCATTCGTCCTCACCCAGCCGGGCAGCCCGAAAGTACTCGGCTTCTATACCCTGTCGTCATCCATCATTCCTGTCGGCGAACTGCCGCCGGACCTGATGAAGCGGCTTCCGCGTTACGGGCAACTGCCGGTCACGCTGCTCGGAAGGCTCGCAGTTGACCGCTCGGCCGCCGGCGAGGGGGTCGGAGAACTTCTTCTCGTCGACGCCCTGCGCCGCAGCCTGCAGGCCGCACAGCAGATCGCGGCCATGGCGGTGATCGTCGATGCGAAGGACGAGCAAGCCGAAGGCTTCTATCGGCACTTCGACTTCCAGCCATTCCAGCAAACGCCGCTCAGGCTGTTTCTGCCCATGGCGCAGATTGCAGCGCTGTTCGCGTGACGATCCCCCGGGGAAGGATTGGCCGACGCGCGAACACATCGCAAACAGCGGGAGGCGCACCTCTTCATCCTTCCCGAGCCGTGGCGTTGATCAAGTTGTGCCGGTCCGAATCCAGCATCGATCCCGACATCCGCATCAGGATGAAGCAGAAGGCGCAGCAGCGCTTCCTCGTCGCGAACGATCGACGCCTGCGCCTGCAAGGCCGCGCGCCTCGCCTCACCCGCCTTCGAAGTAGTCGGCGTCGATGCGCTTGAGCTCGTAGAGCCCGGTGCGCGTGACGCCGACGTTGTAGTCGACCATCAGGCTCGCGAGCTGGGCGCCGTCGATCAGGATCATCTTGGTCGTGATCTTGCCGGCGAACTTGTGCACCTCGGGGCGCCCGACGGTGCCTTCCCAGCGCTTGGCCTGGAGGTAGATGACGTCGAGGCCGAGCCGATCCTCCTTGATGATGCCGTCGATGCCGCCGTCGCCCGAGCGGCCGATCGCGCGGCCGGCATCCTGACGCGATCCGCCGTAGCCCATCGCGACGAGCAATCCTGTCACGCCCCGGTTGAACCACCGGATGCGCATCGCGTTCATCGGCTCGGTGATGCGTGAGGTCGATGCGGTCGCTCTTTGGGACCGGGAGCGGTCTGGCGAGCTAGTGCGCGGCCATCTGCAGTCGAGAACCGTTCACGTTTGGTCGTGTGCTGGGATTCGAATGCGCTGGATTCGCACAATGAATTCGGCCGCGCACCTCTAGACCTATGGGGCGAAGCCCCGCCGACCCGGGAGGGCGCGGCATCGCCGTGCCCTCCCGGGTCGGCCGGTTCATCCCCACGTGCGTGGGGAACACCTCTCTCGATGGTCGGCCGGATTCGGCAGTATCGGTTCATCCCCACGTGCGTGGGGAACACTACGGTCGAGCCGCGCTCGAATTCGTTTGCGACGGTTCATCCCCACGTGCGTGGGGAACACACCCACAGGACCGGCGGAATTGACCGCACAGGCGGTTCATCCCCACGTGCGTGGGGAACACCCCCCCTACGTACCCGACAACACACCGAGCCGCGGTTCATCCCCACGTGCGTGGGGAACACGCGGCATGTCGCGCATGGCTCGCGGCGCCTCCCGGTTCATCCCCACGTGCGTGGGGAACACCATGGATCACGCGCCCGCCGTTTTCGCTGAAACGGTTCATCCCCACGTGCGTGGGGAACACGCTAATGCTCAGCTGCTCGTATTTCATATCGGCGGTTCATCCCCACGTGCGTGGGGAACACCGCGTGAGGCTGTACGCGCCGCGCTCATACACCGGTTCATCCCCACGTGCGTGGGGAACACCGAGCGAACGCGGGCAAGAATTCCTGATAGGTCGGTTCATCCCCACGTGCGTGGGGAACACCGGGGCACGTGGCGGACGAGACTTTCGTCTTGCGGTTCATCCCCACGTGCGTGGGGAACACAGAACGTGGTCGATCATCAGCACGCCAGTCGGCGGTTCATCCCCACGTGCGTGGGGAACACTCGCTCGGCCGCAGGAACCGATAGCCCATCGCCGGTTCATCCCCACGTGCGTGGGGAACACGAAGAAGTGACATTGGCTGTATCCGCGTAGGTCGGTTCATCCCCACGTGCGTGGGGAACACTAGCCGCTCATCGGGCCGCTCAGATACATGGTCGGTTCATCCCCACGTGCGTGGGGAACACGCAACAGTCGGCGCCCCGGTTTGCCCGGTGCGCGGTTCATCCCCACGTGCGTGGGGAACACCTCTGGCAGCGCGCGCAGGCACCACAGCGCGTCGGTTCATCCCCACGTGCGTGGGGAACACACAACGACCAGAATGCGTTGATGTGGGCGTTGCGGTTCATCCCCACGTGCGTGGGGAACACATGAGCGCCATGATGAGATGTTGCGCAACCGTCGGTTCATCCCCACGTGCGTGGGGAACACCCGCTGATGCTGCTGCCCGGCGTCGCCGACATCGGTTCATCCCCACGTGCGTGGGGAACACTGGTCTCTCGCCGATCTGCCGCGCGAGATGGGCGGTTCATCCCCACGTGCGTGGGGAACACCACCACCGTCGGAGGCGTCTGAACATGGACCTCGGTTCATCCCCACGTGCGTGGGGAACACTGACGCTGGCCCGCCTCGTTCAGCGCCTCACCCGGTTCATCCCCACGTGCGTGGGGAACACGGCCTGAAATTCGAGCACGACATGCGTATGCACGGTTCATCCCCACGTGCGTGGGGAACACCTTAGGACTCAGGCGCCAGCCTTGCGGCCGTACGGTTCATCCCCACGTGCGTGGGGAACACTAGACAGATTTGCCTTCGACCGCACGGCCGATCGGTTCATCCCCACGTGCGTGGGGAACACGATGGTAGGTCTTCGCGAACTGACGCATCTTGCGGTTCATCCCCACGTGCGTGGGGAACACACTTTCTTCATCTCGTTGATTTTCAACGATGTTTCGGCGCCGGCAGATTCCACCGTCGTTCCGGCGCCGTCGCGAGCGAATTATTAAGGAGCCTTCTCCACCACTTCCGGATGGAAGCTGACCAGTTGCACGCCGTCGTAGTCGGCCGGCATGCGCCGGTTGGCGCCCAGCGTGCAGAACTCGTAGCCGGCCTCGGCCGTGCTGCGCCACACCATCACCGCATTGCCGTCTTCGAGGCCTTCTTCCACCTGCGACCAGATGTGCTCGCGCACCCGCCGCGAATAGCTGCCCACGTACACGCCCGCGCGTACCTCCAGCAGCCACACCGCGAGGCGCCCCCGCAACCGCGGCGGCGCGTTCTCAAGCACGATGACCAGCATCGCCCAGGCTTTCGGGGTTGGGCAGCGCCGGCGCCACGGCATCGGCCGGGGCCTCGGGCGGCTTGATCTCGCCGGCGGCGAGCATGCTCTCGATGTCCGGGATGATGCGGTCGAGCAGTTTGCTCTGCCTGAAGATATCGCGGCAGCCCAGCCGCACCGCGCGCTCGGCATTGCCCGGATTGGTTGCCGCCACCTTGAAAGCCACCGGCACGACCGTCTCGAACTTGTAGATGTCGGCCACGTCGTAGACGAAGGACAGCGGCTTGCCGGTATGGATGAACCCCACCGCTGGCGCATAGCCCGCGGCCAGCACTGCCGCTTCGGCGACGCCGTACAAGCAGGCCGTGGCCGCGGACAGACAGCGGTTGGCCACGTCGGCCTTGTCCCAGTTGTCGGCGTCGTAGTCGCGCCCGCTCCATTTCACGCCGAACTGCTGCGCCAGCAACTGGTAGCTGCGGCGCACGCGAGCGCCCTCGATACCGCGCAACTGCTCCACGCTGCGCCGCGACGGCGGCTCTTCGCCGAAGCGCATCGCGTACATCTTGCGCACCACCTTCAGCCTCAGATCGTCGTCGAGCGCGAGCCGCGCCTGGTAGAGCAGCCGGTCGGACCGCGCGCCGCCGGGCTGCCCCGCCGAATAGAGCCGCACGCCGGCCTCGCCGACCCAAACCAGCAGCGTGCCGACGCGCGCCGCGAGCGCCGCGGCGCGGTGCGACACGCGCGTGCCCGGCTCCAGCATGATGCAGGCCACGCCGCCCACCGGGATGTGGGTACGGATGCCGGTCGCGTCCACGACCACGAAGGCGCCGTCGAGCACATCGATCTCGCCGCGCTCGATGAACACCACCGACAACCGGTCCTTGATCGGGATCGGTTTCAGCGGCGGCAGCAGACCGCTCAATCCGCGGCCTCGCCGACTTCGAAGAGTGCCTGCCGCGCCAGCGCATCGCTCAGCCGCTGGCCGCTGGCGCGCAGTGCGGCCAACAATGGCGCGAGCGGCCCGATCAGCCCGCCCCGGCGCGCGCGGACGAGCACACCGACGGTGCCGGTGACCGTCAGGCCAAGCGTCAGCGCATGCGCCCGCCCGGCGCGCTCGTCCATCAGCAGCGCCGCGCCGATCTCGAGTGCGCGCGTGATGGCCGCCGACTCCCCGGGCTGCAGGCCCGCCAGCAGCGTCGGCGGTGCGTGGCAGACCAGCAGCAAGCCGGCCGTCTGTGCCTGCCGGATGCGCTGCGCATCCAGGTTGTCCGGACGCGCAAGGCATTCTTCCATCACGATGTCGGGAACCTGTGCCTCGGCAAAGAGTTCGCCGAGCAGCGGCAACAGATCCAGTCGACCCAGCGAGATCAGCGGGCCGGCGTCGCTGACAACGACGCGACGCCTGCCCGCAGGCTGCGGCCGCTCAGGGTCCGAAGGCGGCAAGTTCCCGCTCCAGCTCTTCGGGGGTGAGGCGGATGGTTGCGATGCCGCGGCGGCCGAACTCGTCGATCGTCTCGCTGTACGACAGGCCGGCAATTCGCGCGGCCCGCTCGAGGGTGATCAACTCGTTGTCATAGAGCTGGGCAGCCAGCTCGACCAGCGTGGACTGGATCGGTGCGCCTTGCTCGAGCGGCAACGCCAACATCACTGCCTTGCCGCTTGCGGTGACGACCGTCACTTCCCCCTGCCTGGCTTCGGCCAGGACCCGCTGCGGCTGACGCGTGAAGTCTTCTACGGTGAAGGTGTGCATGGCGGCGCTCTTTCGGCTACTCGCTCGAGCTTACCCGACGCGGCGCACCAGCAGCAAGCCGCAGCCGAAGGCTTTGGCGGGGCCGATGCCGCGCATCAGGGCGTCGACAAGTGACGCTGCGTCGACGACGGTGAGTTCGCCAGCGAAGTCGACGCTGCTGAAGCGTAACCGTCCGTCCTTGCCTCGATGCTGGGTGTAGGCGTCGACATGCAATTCATCCGGGTTGACTTCGAAGCCCCGCTTCCGGCCCTGCTTGATTAACCACTGGCTGCAGGCTTCTCTTGCCAACTCGTAGAGCAGCGGTTTGTCTTGGTCGCGCCAATCCCCCCAGCGGCCGATGCCGCGCTCGCCGAGCAGTCGCTTCTTCGCATCCATCACGACGTCGTGGCGGACGACCTTGTGCTTTGCAGTACCGACCCTCATGCCGGTGGTCCGTTGCCTTGGCAGTTCGCCGGCGTCGAGTAGGGGTTCGCCTGGCCGGCTAACGACGGGATTGGCGCGCAGTTCGAAGCGAAGCCGCTCACCGTCGTTCAACCGCGGCTCGTAGTGTTTGGTCTGCACTTGCCAGCCGGGCACATCCTGGCAAGGGGCGCGTGCCGAGACGACGTGAAAGCACGCTGCGGCCCCTGCGTGGAGCCGCCGGAACAGGAAGTCGCGCGGCGTACCACGCGAGGCTGGAAAGAAGCGATGCCACAGCCATTGGTGGTCCTCGTAGGCGCCTCGCGCGCGCTCGTATGCAGCCTCGCGCTCGTGCTGCGGATGAGGTCGGATGAGACTGAAGTGCATGCTCATGGCTCCTCGGCCAGTATCGCGCGGTGCTCCAAACGGTCGCCGAACTGCCAGCGGCTGCGGCGGATCACGCGGTCCTTGCGCGGCGCGCTGAGCTGCGCCGCGATGCCGGCTTCGATGCCGTCGCTCCAGCTCAGGCTGCGCACGGGCAGTGGCAGCTCGACGGCCGGGCGGCCCCAGCGGTCGTCGTGCGGCGTGATGCGTGCTTGCAGCAAAGCCCGGTAAGTCGCGAAAACGCTCAGAGCCGAATCGGCAGCGACAACCTGCGGCCACAGCGGAGTGGCCAGCGGGCAGGCCTTGCGGCCAAGGTAGAGCACGAAGCGCGGGGTACGCAGCGCGCCGGCCAGCTCGCTCAGGCCATGAGGCGCGTCCTCACGCGCCTGTACGGCCACCAGGCAGGCAGCATCCTGCCGATGGTCGCGCGTGGAGAGGATGGTGTTCAGTTCGTGCCGCGGCACCGCAAGTTCGTCGGCGCGCGTGGCGTGCGGCCGACCCTTCAGCGTGCTGCTGCTCGGCACCTGCGCGGTGTGGTAGTCGCGCAGCAGCGTGCCGGCTGACTGTAGGCCAACCGCGAACAGGTAGCCAAGCTGAAGGGACTGCAGTGCGGCCTCGTCGTCGCGCTCCACGCCCAGGGCCGCGGCCAGCAGCCCGAGCAGGGACGATTCGCCGGGATGGTCCGCGCTGCCGCGGTATTCGCCCACCGCCGTCTCGCCCCACGCCGCGAGCGGCGCCCGCAACTGGAAGACGAGATAGTCCATGCGATTCAATCCGCCTGCGCGAACGCGACCATGTCCGCCAGACTGCCGACTGGACCAAGCGGATCGTCGCCCTGTACGCTGCGCTCGGGGTCTTCCGCGTTCATGCGTTGGCGCTGGCCGGCGCATGCGCCGTAGACCTTGTCGAAATTGATGCAACGCCGCTCGAGCGCGGCAACGGCCAGCGCCAGCATGCCGCCTTCGCCCTCGCGCGGCTTCACCGGCTCGAGGAAAGACTGCACCAGCGAGCGGGGTTGCTCGTCTCCCTTCTCGGCGAGCACATAGCTGGCGAAGGCACGCGAGCCGTGGCTGTTCTGCATGCCGGTGGGCGAGACCATGGTGATCGAATGCACCAGGGCCTCGAGGGCCTGCCCGACCAGCGTTGCGTTGGCGTCGCCAAGATTCTTGGCCAGCAGTTCGCGGTTGACGCAGACATACTGGTAGAAGAGCCCCGCGCCAAAGCCGCGCTCGCCGATGTGCCCGGCGCCCTTGTCGTCGCGGTTCAAGTCATCGACGGCGCTGAAGTAGTCGTCCTCGACGGCGGCCTTGTGCACCGTGACGGCGTGGGCGACCTGCACGGCGGCTTCTACGTTGTGGCTCGGGCTATCGGCGAGCATGCGGCCGAACATCGCGATGTCCACGGCGCGGTGCGGCGCACGCAGAAGCGCGAGTTCTCCTTCCGACGGCCCGGACTTGCGCGAGGCGCAGGCGTCGACCAGCGCATCGACGGCTGCGCGTTCCTCCGGTCCCAGATGGCACAACTGTTCGATGCGCAGCTCGTTCAACGGCGCGTCCTTCTTCTCCTTCTGCAGCTTGCCGAACTGCTGCGCGATGCTTGACGCCCACGCTTTCGCGTCCTTGTCAGCAATGCCACGCGCAGCGAATGCCTTGTAGACCTGCACGCCGACTTCCTTGGTGCGGGTGCCGAGGTTCGCGTGCGGCACGTCCTCCCACAACACCACGACCGGCAGCGTCGGCTCTGCCGCGCCTTGCGTCAGAGCGCTCTTGAACACCTCGGATGTTCGCCACGCGCGCTTCAGGCTTTGCGACGACACGCGCAGGCGCTGTGCGTCGCCCATCAGCGCCGTCTTCGGCCGGCCGGTGTCGTCGCGATTCAGATTGGCCGGCGGATAGTTGGTCAGGAGGTGAAGTTGCAGGAAGCGGCGCATCGGACTTTCTCCGTTCAGGTTGCGATCAATGAGCGGTGGCTTGCGGCCAGGCGTAGCGGTAGGCCCAGCGCTTCTTGACTTCGTCGCGCCGTTCGGGCCGGGCCCAAGACAGCAGGTCTTCGGCAAGTACGAGCACTGGTGCGCCCGCGCTCATCAGCGGCAGCGCACGGCGCAGGCCAACGAACAGCGCGTCGATGTCGGGGGCTTCGAGCAGGCGCCTGAAGCGCGCCTCGCTCACGTACGGCTTGGTCGAGCCGGCGGGGCACTGGCTCATGGCTTCGGCGAGACTGGTCTGCGCGGCTTCGGTTTCGATGTGAACCAACAGCCCGACCACGGCCGCCAATGCGTCGTTGCTGACCGCGAATCGATCGTCCCAGCCGGCATCGCGCAGGCGCCGGAACAACTGCTGGTAAGGCTGCGTCAGCGTGACGGCGGTGATGTCGTTCGCGCGGCGCAGGATGGCGCGGGCGGCACGCGCCGAACCTTTGTCGCGCTCCTGGGCGACTTCCCGCCACCATGCGTGCAGTACGCGGCCGGGGCCCTCGTCCTTGCTCAGTTTCATGGCGCCTCCTTCATCGGCTTGGCAGAGCGCTTCGGTTTGGGTTGGGCACCTGGCTCCTGGTCGCTGCGCAGGCCGAGCATTTCGCGCAGCTTCGGCCCGTGCAGGCCACGCTGCAACTGCTGGTAGGCCTCGGCGATGCGGCGCGGCTGCTCCTGCTCGACAGGGCCGGTGCCGACGAATTCGTGGTCGAACAGCCTTGTGGCCACGGCCTGCAGGTGTCTTAGCCAGCCGAGGTTGACCACATTGCCGTCGAAATCGCGGCCGCATCGCATGTTCTCGATCAAGCGCTCGATCTGCGCGTAGAAGCGCGGCTCCGTTCGGCTCCAGAATGCTGCGTCGATTGCGCTGTAGTCGGCCTTGGAAGGCGCCTCCTTGAACCACGCATCCTTGACCGCCCCGCGCAACAGTCCCCCCGCCAGTTCGGCCCCCTTCAGCCACCGGGTCACCTCGGCTTCGATACGACGTTGCGTGCTGGCGTCGCAGTCGCCAAGTCCATACAGCGGCAGCGTGGCCTCGTACCAGCAACGGGCCTTCATGTTGTCCATGTCGAAGCCGAAGGCCCATAGGCGTAGCGCACCGGGTACCGTGCGTGTTCGGTAGGTCAGGAAGTGCTCGACGACACGGGCTCTGCGCTGCTTCTTGCGCTCGTTGGAATGGTCGACCAACAAGGGCAGCCAGTGCCGGTACCCCAGACCCCCAGGTTGCGGATGGATCGGCAGCCATCCCTCCTTCGTCTCGTAGTAGGGCGACAGAGGGTGATTCCATGCGCCCTTGTAGTTGAGCCCGTGGTTTCGAGTTCGATACGCGCGGATCACCGAACTGGAGGCACCGCCACAAATGTCGCACGGGCCAGACGGGGCCTGACTCGCGTTCAGGCGGATGCGTCGCGGCATTGCCCAGAAGACATGCGCCGGATGGACTCGTGCCGGCGAAGTTTCGCCCCCGTCCTTTTGAATGGCCGAGATCGGTGCGAGCCACGGAAAAGTGGCCTCGGGCGCCGTGTGCTTCGTCGCGGTGTCGGCGAGAAATCGATCACGCTCGATCACGTTAACCCACAGATGGGCCCAGAGGCTGCTGCCATCGGACGCCAGCAGCAGAGTTGTCAGTGGACCGCCTCCACGTAGCCCCGTTCGGTGTCCGGCCCCACCAGCAGGTGCATTGAGCTGCAAGGTGAACAGCGCGGTGGCCGCGCATCTCGGACAGGTTCTTGTTACGCCATCACGTTTGACGAAGTGATCAGCATTGTTTTTCAGCGTCTGTTCACCGGGCGCGTCAATCAACAGCGTCCCGATGTCGACGGTAGTTCCCTCATCCGCCGCCAACCTGAAGTCCTGCATGAACCGAGCCCCGTCGCCATCGAACTCGAATGCGGCGCGCACTGGTTCGAACCACTGTGCCAGCGTCTGCTCGTCCGGCGGTGCGGCGAGCAGCGCGCGCCATTCGGGGTGCCGCTCGATAGGCGTCGTCGTCTGCAGCAGACCGATCGCGAATTGGGCGAGCGCGCCATTGAAGTCGGCACGATCGGCGTCGAAGGCCAGGATGTCGGGCCGCGCCAGTTGCGGCGGCGCCACCCATTCGCGGCCGCCGTCGCGCCGGCGCACGGGCATCCACGGTTCGGTCAGCAGGTTCACTCGCCGCCCTCCTGTTCGTCGTCCTTCGCGGGCATCAAACCGCCCGACGCCGAGTATGTCCAATCGCAGCCACTGGCAGGTCGGTGTTTGCGCTCGGCCGTCAGGGCCCGTCCGCGCCATAGGTTGTCGCTGCCCTGCTCGAGCGGCAGCAGCACCGACCACTTGCCGGCGCCCGGCATCAGCGTCTCGGCTTCGACCAGCGCTGCTTCGCGCGCGGGCGAACTGCCGGCGCATCGTGTCGAGATCAATCGCTCAGGCACACGTACGCTGCTATACGCCCAGGCTGCGGCGGGCTTGTCATGCGCCACCCATGGCCGAAGCAAGTCGCCGTCCCAGCGCGCCAGCACGACGGTGGTGCTGGCCTCTCCCAAGCGCGAAGGCGTCCGGGCCTCGCTCCACCAGTCGACCACGTCGCCACGTGCATAGCCGCCACTCAGCTTGACGACGTTGGCGCAGCCCTGCGAGCGCGCGGCGAGATTGTTGCCTTCGGCCTGAGTGGCGTTGGCGGCGAGTTGGGCAGGCGCGTTCGACCCCTCGCCGAACACCGATTCGATCCAGTCGCGCGCGTCCTCGGGCATGCGCAGGCGGCCGGCCTGCAGCGCGCGGGCCGTCAGCCAAAGGTGGGCGTGGTTCGGGTAGACGGCGGCGCCATTGGGGAATGCGGCCTTGTACCAGTTGGCGGGCGGCCTCTCGGTCCATGCGGGGGCGTGAACCCACAGGCAGGGTTCGCCGCGGCGATCGGCGGCACCGTCGTCTCGCAGGCGGTTGCCGTCGGAATCGCGCGCGTGGCGTTGCAGGCGGCCGGCACGCTGGATCAGCCGGTCGATCGGTGCCAGGTCGGAGACGATCACGTCCCAGTCGGCGTCCAGACTTTGCTCGACGACTTGAGTGGCAATGACCAGTTGCCCGCGCCGTTGTTCGGCGGTACTGTCTTTGCCGAAGCGCTGCAGGATGCTTGTCTCGATGGCCAGCCGGTCGGCGAGCGCGAAGCGGGCGTGGAACAGCGAGAGGCGATCATCTTCGATGCGCGCGCGCCAAGCCTCGAAGGCCGCCGCCGCATCGGCCACGGTATTGCGGATCCAGCAAACGCAGCGGCCGGTAGCCAGCGCCGCTTCGATCGTCTCGTCGACGCCCTGCCGGTCGGGCAGGTAGCGCAAGGCAAGGTTGCGGCAGACCTGCGTGCGCGAGGCCAGCGGTTGCTCGCGCACATGCATCGCCATTGCAGCGTGCCAGGTTGTCGCCAGCGGGAAGTCTCGAGCGGAAAGTGCGGGTTGGGGCGGCGAGCGATCGCCGCGGGCGAACCCGCGCCCGCGCACGTAGGCCGCGAGCAGCGCCTGCTTCATCGCCTGAGGCAATGTCGCCGACAGCAGGATCGCACTGCCGCCCGAAAAGGCGTGGAACTCGAGCAACGATTCCAGCACGCGCTGCATGTAACTGTCGCAGGCGTGCACTTCGTCGATGATCAGCACCTTGCGGAACAGGCCCAGCAACCGCAGCGACTGGTGTTTGCTGTGCAGGACGCCGAGCATCGCCTGGTCGATGGTGCCGACGCCGGCCGCTGCCATCAGCGCGCGCTTGTTGTGATCGGCCAGCCAGGCTGTGCAGCGCGCGCTGGCGGTCTCGTCGTGCTGCGTCCGGTCGCGCTCGACGGGCCCCGCCCGCAAGACCGTGGTGGCGAAAGTCTCGACGAGACTGCGCTGGCCGTGCGCCAGCGCAAGGCTGGCTTCATCTCCGAACAGGCGCTGGAACACCTCGGCAATGCGGCCGTACATCGCGTTGGCAGTGGCCATGGTGGGCAGGCCGATGAAGAAGCCTTCGGCCATGCCCGCCGCCATGAAGCGATGTGCCAGCAACACCGCGGCCTCGGTCTTGCCGGCGCCGGTGACGTCTTCGAGCATGACCAGGCTGGGTTCGGGTGCGATAGGCGTGTCGCTGGCCCATGCCTGCAACGGCGACGGGTGGGTGATCGCCGGGAACAGGGTCGTCAGCGGCGCATGTACCGGGGGCTTGCCGGGCAAGACACCGGTAGCGGCCAAGGCGATGACCGCCTGTCGCCGGGCGTATTGCCAGTAGTGGTCGAGCTGGCCGTTGGCGGGCGGCTGGTCGTGGTAGCGGTAGTAGTCGGTGTTCGATCCGATCCAATCGGCCAGCACCGCAAGGCCGGCGATCCACCACGACAGGCGCTGACTCGCTTCACAGAAGTCGTCGGCTTCGAGCGTCGTTCGCAGCAAGGGTTGCCTGCCACGCAGCAGCAGCGCCTTGGTGTCTTGTACGAAGTCAACGATGGACACGCTGTCGTGGGCCACATCGAAGTGGTGGCCGAAGTAGATCCGGTCGGACTTGGGTGGCTGGCCGTGGTGCCCGGTGACGGCGCGAACCCACGCATCCAGGCCCTGCAGAAGGTCTTCGGTTCGCGGCCCCATCCAGCCTTCGTCGACTGCCGGCTGTTCGAGCAGCTCGCGCCATGCCACCGAGCCGAGCGTGTCATGGCGCTCGTTGTATGGCAGACGGGGTGCGCGCCCGCGCAGGCGCGCGAACAGGTCGGCGCGCTGGCCTTGAAACGCCTCGGAATACTTGCCCAGGTCGTGCAGGCAGAGCCAGAACGCCAGCCAAGCCACGAGATCGTCTTCGGAGGCAATGCCAAACTCAGCAGCAAGCCAAGAGCGAAGCTTGGGAGCGCCGGCCAGATAGGCCGAGCCGACGGCCGCGACGTCCAGACAGTGGTACGGCAACAGATGCAGCAAGGCCGGAGTGCTCTCGGACCGCGTAGCCTTGCCCCAATAGTGCCAGTAGCTTCTCATTCCGCAATCGTCCGTGATCCGAGGCTCATGGCGTGAGCCTGGCCAACACCGCGCGCAACTTCTTTCGCACCCTCTTCCGGAACATCGGGAGCGATTGCCCGCACCTCCGGCTCATGCCACAGGAGCCCAACATCAACTTGCGCCGGTTGGCGTAGGGCAGCCGCAACCGGTAGCTACCGTCGGCCACGAAGTGCGGCAGGTGAAGTTGGCGCGTCGCCATGTTGACGACGCCGACGCGGCGCGAGATCTTCGCGTCAGCGCTCGCTCCACTGCTGAGCATCCTGTGCAGGCGGTCTTCGAGCGGCGCGAGCGGGCCGCCGTCGTCGAGCTGGCACTCGAGCTTGTACAGGCGCTCGGTCTGGCCCAAATCAGCAGTCCCCGATTCGATGGAGCATGACGAGGCCATGTTAGCCGCTGCGCCGTAGTGGGACTGCGATTCGCCCCCGGCGCGGCGAATCATCGCCTCGAGAGCGATGGCTGGCACACGTCACGAGCGGGGTCAAGTCGGAACCGGACGGACCCGCGGCACCTAGAATGCTCCGCTTTCCCTCGCCCGGACCCGCTCGCAGTTCATGTCCACCGGCCTCATCCGCATCCGCGGCGCGCGCCAGCACAACCTGAAGAACCTCGACGTCGACATCCGTACCGGCGAGATGACGGTCGTCACCGGGCCGAGCGGGTCGGGCAAGTCGAGCCTCGTCTTCGACACGCTGTACGCCGAGGGGCAGCGGCGCTACGTCGAGACCTTCAGCGCGTATGCGCGCCAGTTCCTCGACCGCATGGACCGGCCGGCGGTCGATCGGGTCGATGGCGTGCCGCCGGCGATCGCGATCGACCAGACCAATCCGGTGCGCAGCTCGCGCTCGACGGTCGGCACGATGACCGAGCTCAACGATCACCTGAAGTTGCTCTACGCGCGCGCGGCGCAGGTGTTCGACCGCGAGACGGCGCATGCGGTGCGCCACGACAGCCCGGAGACGATCTACGCCGACTTGATGCAGCGCACCGCCACCGCGGGCAACCCGAGGCTCGCGGTCACCTTTCCAGTCGAGCTGCCGGCGGGCACGAGCGCCGACGAGGTGGCGCAGTGGCTGAGCCTCAGCGGCTTCACGCGCGTCCAGACCGAACGCGAAGTGGCGTCGCCGACCGGGCCGAGGAAGCTGCTCGATGTCGTCGCCGATCGATTCCGCATCGCCGGCGTCGAGAAGGCGCGCGTCGTCGAGGCGATCGAGGTCGCGTTGAAACGCGGCAGCGGGCGCGTGAACGTCTATGCATCCACTGACGGCGACGACGCCGAGCCGCATCTGTGGCGCTACTCGACCGGACTGCACTGCCCCGAGAGCGACCTGCGCTACGCCGATCCGCAGCCGTCGCTGTTCTCGTTCAACTCCGCCGTCGGCGCGTGCGAGACCTGCCGCGGCTTCGGCCGCGTGATCGGCGTCGACTGGGGGCTCGTCATTCCGGACGAGAGGAAGACGCTGCGCAACGGCGTCGTCAAGACGATCCAGACGCCGGCGTGGAAGGAGATCCAGGCCGACCTGCTGCACTACGCCGGCGAGGCCGGTATCCCGCGCGACACGCCGTGGGCGCAGCTCACCGCGGCGCAGCGCGACTGGGTGATCGAAGGCTCGCCGAACTGGAAGGGCAACTGGAACAAGCAGTGGTACGGCATCCGCCGCTTCTTCGGCTACCTCGAGAGCAAGGCGTACAAGATGCACATCCGCGTGCTGTTGTCGAAGTACCGCAGCTACACGCCGTGCCCGGCGTGCGGCGGCGCGCGGCTGAAACAGGAAGCACTGCTGTGGCGGCTCGGCAGCAAGGCCGACGCGGATGCGGCGATGCCTCCCGCGCAGCGCCAGATGCCGCCCGGCGTGCCGTGGTCGCGCGAGCAGCTCGAATCGCTGCCCGGGTTGAGCCTGCACGACCTGATGCTGCTGCCGATCGACCGGCTGCGGTCGTTCTTCGACGGCCTGTTCGCAGCCGCGCCGAGCGGCGGCGCGCCGGACGCCGCAAACAGCGCGCTGAAGCTGCTGCTGGACGAGATCCGTACCCGCCTGAAGTACCTCTGCGACGTGGGCATCGGCTACCTCACGCTAGACCGCCAGAGCCGCACGCTGTCGGGCGGCGAGGTGCAGCGCATCAACCTGACGACGGCGCTCGGCACCTCGCTCGTCAACACGATGTTCGTCCTCGACGAGCCTTCGATCGGCCTGCATCCGCGCGACATGGGCCGCATCGTCGAGGCGATGCAGCGCCTGCGTGACGCCGGCAACACGCTCGTCGTCGTCGAGCACGACCCGGCCGTGATGCTCGCCGCCGACCGCCTGATCGACATGGGCCCCGGCCCCGGCGAGCGCGGCGGGCGCATCGTCTTCGACGGCACGCCCGACGCCGCGCGCAGCGCGGCTACGCTGACCGGCGACTACCTCGGCGCGAGGAAACAGGTCGACATCGGCTTGCGCCGCGCGGTCGACGCCGGCACGCCGCGGCTGATCGTGCAGGGCGCGCGCGAGCACAACCTGAAGAACCTCACCGTCGAATTCCCGCTGCAGCGTCTGGTATGCGTCACCGGCGTCTCGGGGTCGGGCAAGTCGACGCTGATGCAGGATCTGCTCTACCCCGCGCTCGCGCGCCACTTCGGCAAGGCCACCGAATCGCCCGGCGCGCACGACGCGCTGCTCGGCGCCGACTGGCTGACCGACGCGGTGTTCGTCGACCAGAGCCCGATCGGCAAGACGACGCGATCGAACCCGGCGAGCTACGTCGGCGCGTTCGACGAGATCCGCAAGCTCTTCGCGCAGACGCCGCTCGCC
>JACSRM010000282.1 GCA_014879745.1 Burkholderiaceae bacterium
TCACGATCCTCGCGCTGTCGCTGCTGCGACTTGCCTGGCGCCTCACGCACCGCCCGCCGCCGGATGTGCCGATGGCGCGCTGGCAGCAGCGCGCGGCGCATGCGACGCACTGGGCGATGTACCTGCTGTTCCTTGCCGTACCGATCGCCGGCTGGGCCTACAGCTCGGCGAGCGGCTTCCCGGTGGTCTGGTTCGGCGTCCTCGCGCTGCCCGACTTCGTCGCGCCGGACAAGGCGTTGGCGGCCGCGCTGAAGCCGCTGCACGCCACGCTCGCCTACCTGCTGGCCGCGCTCGTCGCCATCCACGTGGCGGCGGCGATCAAGCACCAGGCGGTGGATCGGGACGGGCTGCTGGCCCGCATGGGCCTCGGCGGCGGACAGCGATGAACGCTTTGCTGCGCAGCCTCGTCGCCGCACTTGCCGTGTGCGCCGCCGCGCCCGGCGCGCTGGCGCAGCAACGCCTGCTGCCGGCCGGCAGCGAGATCGCCTTCACGAGCCGGCAGATGGGGGTGCCGGTCAGCGGCTACTTCCGCAGCTTCGATGCCGACATCGCCTTCGACCCCCATCATCCCGAGGCGGCACGGATCCGGATCGGCATCGATATGGCGAGCGTCACGCTGGCCAGCGCCGAAGCGCAGACCGAACTTGCGCAGCCGGGCTGGTTCGACAGCCGGCGCAAACCGCGCGCGAGCTTCGTCTCCGACGCGGTCAGGCCGCTCGGCGGCGGACACTTCGAGGTCGGCGGCAAACTCACGATCAAGGACGTGACGCGCGCGATCGTCGTCCCCGTCACGCTCGCCGCGGCGGACGGCGCGACGGCGGCGAGCGGCAGCTTCACGCTCGCGCGGCTCGATTTTCGGATCGGCGACGGCGAATGGGGCGACACCTCGCTCGTCGCGAACGAAGTGCAGGTGCGCTTTCGCCTGCTGCTGGCCGGCGTCGCCGCGCCATGAGGCGGGCCGCCCGCGGCGTGGCGACCGCGCTGCGGACCGCGGCCTTCGCCACGGCATCGGCGCTGGCCGCCGCAGACGCGCTCGCCGCGCCGTACACGATCGATCCGACCCACACCTTCGTCTACTTCGAATGGCCGGCGCCTGGCGGCTTGTCGACCCAGCGCGGGCGTTTCGACCGCACGCAGGGCGAGGCCGAGTTCGACCGCCTCGGCCGCAGCGCGAGCGTCGAGGTCCGGATCGACACGCGCTCGGTCAGCACCGGCGTCGGCGCGCTCGATGCCAGGCTGTGCAGCGCCGGGTTGCTCGACTGCGAGGCGCACCGGCAGGCCGTCTTTCGCGCCGCGCAGTTCGGCTTCGACGACAGCGGCCTGCCGACGCAGGCAAGCGGCAGCCTGACGCTGCGCGGCAGGACCGCCGCAATCACGCTGAAGGCGCTGCGCTTCAACTGCTATCCGAACCTGCTGCTGCTGCGCGAGGTCTGCGGCGGCGACTTCGAGGCGACGATCGCGCCCGCCGATTTCGGCATCGCGACCGGCGTTCCGGAGCGCATCCCGCTCTTCGTCCAGATCGAGGCGATCAAGCAATGAGGCCGCTGGCCGCCCTCTGCTGCATCGGCGCCGCGGCGCTCGGCGCGCTGCCTGCCGGCCGCGCGGCGAGTGCCGCACCTATCGTCTACACCCTCGAGCCCGAGCACAGCTTCGTGCAGTTCGAAGTGCTGCATTTCGGCACCTCGACCGCGCGCGGACGCTTCGGCCCGATCGCGGGCCAGGTCACGCTCGACCGCGACGCGCACAGCGGGAGCGCACGCATCGCGATCGACACCGCCGGTGTCAGCACCGGTCTGCGCGTCTTCGATGCGCGCATTCGCAGGGCCGATCTGTTGGCGAGTGCTGACTTTCCGCAGGCCGTCTTCAACGCCGAGAGTTTCCGCTTCGACGGCGACCGGCTCGTCGAGGTGGGCGGCACATTGACCCTGCGCGGCACGAGCCGCCCACTCGTCCTGCGCGCGCTGCGCTTCGGTTGCGAAATGCAGGCCGCGCGCCAGGTCTGCGGCGGTGACTTCGAGGGCGAGTTGCAGCGCAGCGATTTCGGCATCGTCTACCTCCTGCCGCTGGTCGCCGACCGGGTGCGGCTGCTGGTGCAGGTGCAGGGCCGGGCGCCGTGACGCCGGCTTGGCGCTGGCCCGTTTGTCGGCGGCAATTGCGGCCTGTCGCGCCGCCCGCGCAGAGCATCGCTTCGCGCTGGGCGCGCCGTTGCGCCATCGCTAGAGTGGCGTAAACCGATCATCTCGCGCCAGCCATGGACTCCACCTCTTCCACTTTGCGCACCAACCCGCCGCCGAGCCACGCCCAGCGCTTCGCCGGCTGGGCGGTGCGCACGTTTCACGCCTATGCGAACTGGCTGGTCGGCATCAGCTGGAAGCGCTTCATCGTGCTGTCGATCCTGCTGATGATCATCGCGGGCGTCCTGCAGAACGTGCCGCCGTTCACCTGGCGGGTCTCGGAAACCGTCGAAGTCCTGCCGCCGCGTCCGCCCAAGCCGCCCAAGCCCGTCGTCGCCACGGACAAGCCGGTGCACTACGACGTCACGATCGACGGCAGCGGTATCCGCATCCGTCCGGCAGGCGAGAAGGCGGCCAGCGCCGTCGCGGCCGCCGCCTCGGTGAGCGCGGCGGCGGCCGATGCGGCAAGTAACGCGGCCAACGCGGCAGCGGCTGGCGCCGCAAGCGCTGCGGCGAGCGCCGCGAGCGAGGCGCTGTCGCGCCATCGCAACCTGCCGTCGATCTCGATCGACCTGCCGGCCGACGTCAAATCCAGCGAGGTTCGCGAGGCGGTCGAAGAGGCGCGTCAGGCGATCGAGGAGGCCGTCGCCGACGCCCGGGAAGCCGCCGCCGATGCTGCCGCGGCGAAGCAAGACATGCTCGATCTGCCACGCACGCGCATCCACCGGGTCGAACTCGGCGAGCCGCTGCCGCCGCTGGCCTTCGCCTTCATCATCGCCTCGATGATCCTGAAGATCACGTACAAGGGCCGGCTGCAGGCCGAGGTGAAGGCGGCGCAGGCGACCGAGACGGCGGAGGCCGAATCGCTCAAGCGCCAGGTCGTCGAGGCGCGAATGGCGGCGATGCAGGCGCAGGTCGAGCCGCACTTCCTGTTCAACACGCTGGCGTCGATCGACCACCTGATCGAGACCGACGCGGCGCGCGCGAGCAAGATGCAGAAGAACCTGATCGCGCTGCTGCGCGCGAGCATGCCGACGCTGCGCGAGGCCGACACCAACCTCGGCCGCGAACTCGCCGTGATCCGGCCCTACCTCGAGATCCTGAAGGTGCGGATGGAGGAGCGGCTGCAGACCGAGATCCGTGTCAGCGACGGGCTGCTGTCGGCCGAGTTTCCGCCGATGATGCTGCAGTCGCTCGTCGAGAACGCGATCAAGCACGGGCTCGAGCCGAAGGCCGAAGGCGGCACGCTCGCCGTCACCGCCGAGATCGTGCACGGCGACCTCGTTGTCAGTGTCGCCGATACCGGCCTGGGCTTCGGCAAGGCGGCGACGGCCGGCACCGGGCTCGGGCTTTCGAACATCCGCGAACGGCTGCACCTGCTCTACGGCGAGCGCGCCCGCGTCGAGGTGGCGGAGAATCCGGGCGGCGGCACGCGGGTCTCGATCACCGTGCCGTATCGCTCCAAGGCCCGAACCACCGAAGCAACCGCATGAGAGCCCTGCTGCTGGCGATCGCCGCCGTCGCGCTGCTCGGCGTGGTGATGCTCGCGCTGCTGGCCTTCGCGCTGCACGGCCTCGCGCCCGACGGCCTGCACGTCGTCATCAACGACCGCGAGCTGAGCTTCGGCGAGCTGCCGCCGTTGCCCGACCTGGGCGCCGGGCTTGGCGGCCTGCTTGCGATCGTCGCCGCGGTGATCGTGATCCCGGTCGCGCTGCTGCTGGGCGTGCTGCTGCCGCTCTTGCTGCTTGCCGGCGCCTTGCTGCTGCTCGTCGGCCTCGCGCTCGGCGTCGGCGCGATCAGCATGGCGCCGCTGCTCCTGCCGCTGCTGCTCCTCGTCTGGCTGTGGCGGCGCGCGCAGCGCCGCAAGGCCGCCGCGGCGCAGGCGGCGCGCTCGCGCGACGCGGCGGCTGACACGATTGACCTCTGACGAGAAGATTCGATGACCACCGCGCTGATCGCCGACGACGAACGCCTGATGCGCGAGCAGTTGCGAACGCGGCTCGCCGAAGTCTGGCCCGAGCTGGAGATCGCCGGCGAGGCGAAGAACGGCGTCGAGGCGGTCGAACTCGCCGCGAAGCTGCACCCCGACCTCGTCTTCCTCGACATCCGCATGCCGGGCATGACGGGGGTGGACGCGGCGCGCCAGATCGCGCAACTGCCGGCCGACGACGGCTGGCGCGGCTGCGAGATCGTCTTCATCACCGCCTACGACCAGTACGCCGTCGAGGCGTTCGAGCAGGGCGTCGTCGACTACGTCCTCAAGCCCGCCGAGCGCGAACGCCTCGCGGTCAGCGTGGAACGCATCAAGAAGCGCCTCGCCCAGCGCGCGGCCGACGGCGCGGCGCCGGCCGAACCCTCGCCTGCCGCGCTGCAGCAATTGCTGAACACGCTCGCCGCGAAGCTCGACCCGGGCGCGGCGTCGAACCGGCTGAAGTGGATCCAGGCGACGGTCGGCCAGAATATCCAGATGATTCCGGTCGAGGAGGTGCTCTTCTTCATCAGCGACGAGAAGTACACCCGGGTCCAGACGGCGACGCTCGAGGCCTTGATCCGCAAGCCGATCAAGGAGCTGGTCGAGGAGCTGGACATGAACCTGTTCTGGCAGATCCACCGCTCGACGCTCGTCAACACGAAGGCGATCGCCGGCGTCAGCCGCGACCTGCGCGGCCGCCAGCTCGTCGCCGTCAAGGGCCACCCGCAAAAGCTCGAAGTCAGCCGCAGCTACGCCGGGCTGTTCAAGGGCATGTAGGGCGGGAAGCCGCAGTGCGCCGCCGCTGGCAGCGCCAGCGGACCTTGCCCGTCCGCTCGAATTGGCACGCGACACGCGCCCCTACAATGTCCGGTCGCACTGCGATGGTGCATCTGGACCCGGCCGCTCGGCCACGTGGGCCGCTGACAGCTGGAGAACGCCTTGACCTTCGATCGCGCGGAAGACTTCCTCGACGCCGTGGCGCGCCGCGACCCGGACCAACCCGAGTTCCTGCAGGCAGTGCGCGAGGTGATGGTCAGCCTGTGGCCGTTCGTCAAGGCCAATCCGCAGTACGGCGACTACGCGCTGCTCGAACGCCTCGTCGAGCCCGAGCGCGTGATCCAGTTTCGCGTCGCCTGGGTCGACGACGGCGGCCGCACGCACGTCAACCGGGCGTTTCGCGTCCAGCACAGCTCGGCGATCGGGCCGTTCAAGGGCGGCATGCGGTTTCACCCGACGGTCAACCTGTCGATCCTGAAGTTCCTCGCCTTCGAGCAGACGCTGAAGAACTCGCTGACGACGCTGCCGATGGGCGGCGGCAAGGGCGGCTCGGACTTCGACCCCAAGGGCAAGAGCGACCCCGAGGTGATGCGCTTTTGCCAGGCGCTGATGAGCGAGCTGTACCGCCACCTCGGCTCGCAGATCGACGTCCCGGCCGGCGACATCGGCGTCGGCGCGCGCGAGGTCGGCTTCATGGCCGGCGCGATGAAGAAGCTGTCGAACGACACGAGCTGCGTCTTCACCGGCAAGCACATCGCCTTCGGCGGCAGCCTCATTCGCCCCGAAGGCACCGGCTACGGCACGGTCTACTTCGCGCAGCAGATGCTGCGCCGCGAGGACAAGGGCTTCGAAGGCATGCGGGTGTCGATCTCGGGCTCGGGCAACGTCGCCCAGTACGCCGCCGAGAAGGCGATCGACATCGGTGCGCGCGTCATCACCTTCTCCGACTCCGGCGGCACGCTCGTCGCGCGCGACGGCTTCGACACCGAGAAGCTGCAGGCGCTGATGGAGTGGAAGAACGTCAAGCGCGGCCGGCTGTCGGATTTCGCGGCGCGCTTCGGCCTGAGCTTCGAGGCCGGCAAGCGGCCGTGGCACGTGCCGACCGACATCGCGCTGCCGTGCGCGACCGAGAACGAACTCGACCTGGGCGACGCCCAGACCCTCGTCGCCAATGGCGTCGTCTGCGTCGCCGAAGGCGCCAACATGCCGTGCACGCCGGAGGCGATGGACGCGTTCCAGGACGCCGGCCGGCTCTACGCGCCGGGCAAGGCGAGCAACGCCGGCGGCGTCGCCGTCTCCGGGCTCGAGATGTCGCAGAACGCGCAGCGCCTGTCGTGGAGCGCGGGCGACGTCGACGCCAAGCTGCACGAGATCATGATGGACATCCACGAGAACTGCGTGCGCCACGGCCGGCGCGCCGACGGCACGATCGATTACGTCGCCGGTGCCAACATCGCCGGCTTCGTCAAGGTCGCCGATGCGATGCTGATCCAGGGCGTTTACTGATCACCCACTGCGCACCGGCGGCGCGCGCAGCGACGCCGCGATCAGGCCGAGCGCGGTCCAGTAGGTCGCAAGAATCAGCAGCGCCGAAAGCGCAATCGGCGCGTTGAACTTGTTGAACGCGAGCAGCGCGTCCGACGTCATGAAGAGAATGCCGCCGAGCGCCGCGTTGCGGGCGAGCGCCTCGCCCGGGCTGCCACGCGCGACGAGCCAGACGACGCCCGCCTGCGCCGCCATCGCCGCGAGGCACGCGACGTAGGCGAGCACCGGCCAGCGCAAGCCCGCCGGCACGCCGGGCCAGAGCTGCGCGAGCAGCACGGCGGCGACGAGCGCATAAAGCGCGAACGGCTGCGAGCGCGCGACGAGCGGCACGCGGCGCGTGAAGGCGACGATGAACGCGAGGTGCGCGAGCAGGAACGAGACGAGCCCGGGCAGGAAGCCCTGCTGCGGCCACATCAGGAAGACGTCGCCGGCCAGCGACCAGCCAAGGCCGATCAGGATCCAGCGCCGCACGGCCGGCGTGTCGGCGCCACGCGGCCAGGCCCAGGCGATGACGAGCAGCGTCGTCGCCGGCTTGAAGATATAGACGAGCATCGGTGCCGGCAGCATGTTGCCGGCGATCGCGAGCAGCGCGCCGAGCACGGCGAGGACGGGCAGCAGCGGATACAGACGGGCAGACATGCGCGATTCTCGCTCGCCGCGTCCGGCCGCCCGGCCGTCCCGCCGGGGCCGCTCGCTCAGGCCCAGCTCGGCGCCTCGAGCAGCGGGCAGCGCCAGGCGGCGAACTCGTGCGCCGTCATCGGCTTGCCGAACAAAAAGCCCTGCGCCATCGAGCAGCCGAGGTCTTCGAGCAGTTGCGCCTGCTCGGCCGTCTCGACGCCTTCGGCGACGGTGCGGATGCCCAGCGCGCGGGCGACGAGCACGGTCGCCTGGATCAGGACGCGGCGGTGGTCGTCCTGCGCCAGCTGGCTGACGAAGGAGCGGTCGATCTTGACCGTATCGACCGGAATCTCGTGCAGGCAGGCGAGCGACGAATAGCCGGTGCCGAAATCGTCCAGCGCGAGGCTGACGCCGAGTTCGCGCAGCCTGCGCAGCACGCCGAGCGCGCCGGCATCCTGCATCGCGAGGCTCTCGGTCACCTCCAGGCGCAGGCAGTGCGGCGCCATGCCGCTGCGCAGCAGCTCGTGCTGCACGCGCTCGACGAGGTCGCTTTCGCACAGCTGGGCGCGCGACAGGTTGACGGCGACGCTTTGCGGCGCCGCGTCGCCGAGCGTATCGCGCCAGAGCATGAACTGGTCGCAGGCGCTGCCCAGCACGCGCGCGCCGAGCGCGCTGATGAGCCCGGTCTCCTCGGCCGCCGGGATAAATTCGAGCGGCGGCACGCTGCCGCGCTCCGGGTGCCGCCAGCGGGCGAGCGCCTCGACGCCGCGCAGTGCGCCGCTGGCGAGGTCGACGATCGGCTGGTAGACGACGAAGAATTCGTCGTTGTGCAGCGCGCGGCGCAGGTCGTTCTCGAGCTCGACGCTGCGCGCGACGCGCTCGTGCATCGTGGCGTCGAACAGCACGTAGCGCCCGCGCCCGGCGCGCTTGGCCTCGTACATCGCGGTGTCGGCGTCGCGCAGCAGCGCGTCGGCGTCGCCGCGGTTGGTATCGCTCGCGACGACGCCGATGCTGACGCTCGAATGCACCTCGTGCTCGCCGATCTGGTAGGGCTGCGACAGCACGAGCAGCAGCCGGCGGGCGACGAGCTCGGCGTCCTCGACGCTGCGGATGGCGTCGAGCAGGATCACGAATTCGTCACCGCCGATGCGCGCCGCGGTGTGCGCGTTGTCGGCATCGCGCGCGATGCCGTCGCCTTCGCGCAGTGCGAGCCGCAGGCGCAGCGCGATCTGGCGCAGCAGTTCGTCGCCGACGTCGTGCCCGAGGCTGTCGTTGACGAGCTTGAAGCGGTCGAAATCCATGAACAGCACGGCAAAGTGGTAGTCGTGCAGGCGGCGCGCGCGCAGCACCGCATCGTGCAGCTTGCCGAGGATCGAGACCCGGTTCGGCAGCAGCGTCAGGCCGTCGGTGAGGGCCGCGCTGCGCAACTGCTCCTCGAGCTGCTTGCGCTGCGTGATGTCGGTGCGGATCGCGACATGCTCGATGATGTGCGACTGCGCGTCCTGCACCGGCACGATCGTCGTATCGGCCCAGTACAGCGTGCCGTCGCGCGCGCGGCTGCAGACCTCGGCATTCCAGCTGCGCCCGGCGTTCACGCTCGCCCACATGTCGGCCCAGAACGCGGCCGGGTGGATGCCGGCGTTGACGAGGCGGTGCGTGCGGCCGACCAGCTCGTCGCTCCGGTACTGGCTGACCTGGCAGAAGCGTTCGTTGACGTGCGTGATCGTCCCCTGCGGGTCGGTGACGGAGACGATCGCATGCTTGTCGAGCGCGGCCTGGTAGGCGCGCAGCTCCGACAGCGCCCGCTCGGCGCGCTCGCGTGCGTCGCGCGTCGCCGCCTCGGCGCGCTTGGCGCGGTCGACATCGAGGTGCACGCCCGACATCAGGCGCGGCAGGCCGGCGCTGTCGCGCTCGACGACCGCGCCGGCCGTCAGCACCCAGGCCCAGTGACCGCGCGCGTGAAGCATGCGCAGCTCGGTGCGGAAGGTCACCGACGGGTCGCGAAGGTGGGCGTCGAGCAGATCCTGCGTCGCCGGCAGATCGTCGGGGTGGACCAGGCGGCGCCAGCCGTCCAGGCTTTGCTCGATCTGCTGCGGCTCGTAGCCGAGCATGCGCATCCACTGCGCATTGAAGCGCGCCGTCCCGGTCGCGACCTGCAGCTCCCAGGTGCCGAGCGCCGCGCCCTCGACCATCAGCCCGAGCCGCACCTCCTGCGCGCGCTTCTCGGTCAGGTCGACGAAGCAGCTGATGACGCTTTCGATGCCGCCGTCGCGTCCCCGCAGCGGCTGGGTATCGACCGAGATCCAGCGCATGCCGCCCTCGGCGCCGGCGATACCCATCACGACGCCGCCGACCGGCTCGCCGCTGCGCACGCTTTGCAGCACCGGATGCGTCGCGGCCCGAAACGGCGTTCCGTCCTCGTGCACCGAGCGCCAGCGTCTATCCCGCAGGCTTCGGCCGAGCAGCTGCTCGCGGTGCAGGCCGAGGATGCGGCAGGCGGCCTCGTTGCATTCGCCGATCACGCCCTCGACGTCGTGCACGACCATGCCGACCGGCATCGCCTCGATCAGCGTCGCCATATGTTCGCGCTGCAGCACCTGGCCGGTGATGTCGGAGAGCACTTCGACGTAGCCGCTCGGTTCGCCGTGCTCGTCCTGCAGCGGCTGGGCGTCGAGCTCGATCCAGTAGTCGCTGCCGTCCTTGTGCCGGTTGCAAAGCGGCAGGTTGATCGGCTCGCGCGCGGCGATCGCGCGCCGCAGGCGCTCCAGCGCTTCGGCCGGCGCGCGCGGCGAGCCGAGCACCTCGCCCGGCATGCGCCCGAGCACCTCGTGCGGCGCGTAGCCCGCGAGCCGCGTGAAGCCTTCGTTGACCCAGACGATGCGGTGCTCGCGGTCGGTGAAGACGACGCCGTTGCCGGTGCGCTGCGCGGCGAGCGCGAGATAGCGCGTCTCGGCCGCCTGGGCGACGAGCTTCTCGTGCTGGCGGCGCAGCGTCCGCACCAGCGGCTCGAAGACCGCGAGCGCGAGGCAGGCGAGCAGCGCGAGCATCAGCAGCGCCCATTCGTGATTCGACGCCTGGGCGTTCCGGCTGCGTTCGTCGGCCTCGCGCTGCAGCGCGGCGGCGAGCGAATCCATGTCGCGCAGGAAGAACTCGGCCTCGGCCTGCAGGCCGAGCGCGATCGGCGGCATCATCTCCGGCGCGACCTTGGCGACGAAGCCGGCGTTCTCCCACAGCGACTGCTGCTGCACGCTGACCAGGCCGAGCAGCTGGCTCACCTCGTCCGACGGCGCGACATCCGTGTGGCGCTGGCGCTCGATCAGCTCGGTCATCCTGCGGGCCACCGCCTCCATCGCGGCCTGCGACTGTTCGAGCTCTGCCAGGTGCGGCCCGGCATTGCGCGGCGCAAGCGCGGCGAGCGCCGCCAGGCGCCCGAGACGCTGGCTCTGCATCCGCTGGTGGCCGGCCAGCGCGATGAGCTCGGCGTCGACCTGGCGCGCCGCTTCGGTCTGCTGCGCCTGCCAGACCTGCCAGCCGGACGCCAGGCCGATCACGATCAGCGTGCCATAGAGCGCCGCGCGCAGCCGCTGCTGGCGATAGGGCTTCAGCGCGGCCGCGGCCGGCGCGGCGCCGGCCTCGCCATCGTCGCCGCGGCGTGCGGCGCGCAGCAGCACGACGAGCGGAACGGCGAGCAGCGCGACGAGCAACATGGCGTCGAACAAGATCGCGCGTTCGCCCGCGATCGCCCGCGTCCACGGCTTCAGCACGACCTGCACCAGCACCTCGGCGGCAAAGACCGCCGCCAGCATCGCAGCCGCCGCGGTCCACAAGCGCGCCGGCCGCGGCGCGGGGCGCGCGGGCGGCGGGGCTGGCGGATCGGATTGGCTCTGGTTCACTGAACGGTTCCCGGCTTCCCGCGCCGTCGGCGCGGTCGCACCCCGCGCGCGCAGGCGCTGTGCACGCTTTTCGGCGCGCCGTTCGGAAACTTGATCTGGCTCAGCCGCTGCGCGCGGCATCGTTCGCGGCTTCGCGCGCGGCCTGTTCGATCCGCTGCGCGGATGCCGCGCGCAGCGCCTTCAGCCGCTCGCGCGGATCGACCTTGCTCGTGACTTCGTCGAGCTTCATCTCGGCGATGAAGCGGCTCGGAATGCCGGCCACCGTCTCGCGCCCGCGCTTGCGCCGCCGCAGGGTGCTCACCGCCAGCGTGCGGCGCGCGCGGGTGATGCCGACGTACATCAGGCGGCGCTCTTCCTGCAGCTGCTCGGGCGTGAGCGCCCCGCCCGCCTTGGCCGCGCCGGCCTCGGCCGCCTGCGGTCCGGCCTCGCGGCCGGCGAACGGCAGCAGGCCTTCGTTGACGCCGGCGAGCACGACGTGCGCCCATTCGAGCCCCTTCGCGGCATGCAGGGTGGACAGCGTCAGCACGTCGCGCTCGTCGCCGCGTTCGGCGAGGCTGGCGATGACGCTGATCGTCTGCGCGATCTCGAGCAGGCTTTTCGCCTCGGATTCGAAGCGCCCGCCGACCTCGGTCAATTCGCCGCCGCAGCGGCGCGCCATCCAGTCGACGAAGTCGAGTACGTTCGTCCAGCGCGCGGCGGCGAGCTTGTCGCTGTCCTCGCCGTCGCGCAGGTGCTGCTCGTAGCCGATATCGGCGAGCCACTGCAGCAAAAGCTCGCGCGCATCCTGCGCGCCGCGCGTGTGGCGGGCCTTGTATTCGAACTCGTTCACGAAGCGGCCGAACTCGTGCAGCGAACCGATCGCCTTGCGCGGCAGCGCCGCGCCCAGGCTCGGTGCGAAGAGCGCCTCGAACAGGCTCGTCTTCCAGCGCCCGGCGAACTCGCCGAGGCTGGTGAGCGTCTGGTGGCCGATGCCGCGCTTCGGGCTCGTCACCGCACGCAGGAAGGCGGTGTCGTCGTCCGGGTTGACGACGAGGCGCAGCCAGGCGCACAGGTCGCGGATTTCGGCGCGGTCGAAGAAACTCTGCCCGCCCGAGACCTTGTACGGAATCTGCGCCGCGCGCAGTTTCTGCTCGAACGCGCGCGCCTGGTGATTCGCGCGGTAGAGGATCGCGAAGTCGCTCCACTTCACGTCGCCGCCGCCCGTCGCGCCAGCGACGGCTCCGCCGCTCGCGCGCAGCGCCTGGACGCGGGCGACGGCGCGCTCGGCCTCGTGCTCCTCGCCGTCGCATTCGACGACCGCGACCGGCTCGCCGGCGCCGAACTCGCTCCACAGCTTTTTCTCGTAGAGCTTCGGGTTGTTCGCAATCACGGCGTTGGCCGCGCGCAGGATCGCGCCGGTCGAGCGGTAGTTCTGCTCGAGCGCGATCACCTTCAGCGCCGGATAGTCCTGCGCCAGGCGGGCGAGGTTTTCTATCGTCGCGCCGCGCCAGCCGTAGATGCTCTGGTCGTCGTCGCCGACCGCCGTGAAGCGCGGCTCTTGCGGGTCCGTCAGCAGCGTCAGGAGTTCGTACTGCGTCGCATTGGTGTCCTGCACCTCGTCCACCAGCAGGTAGCGCAGCGTATCCCGCCACTTCGCGCGCGCCTCGCCATCGGTTTGCAGCAGCTTCACCGGCAGGCCGATCAGGTCGTCGAAATCGACCGCCTGATACGCGGCGAGGCGCTCCTCGTAGCGCTGCATCACCTGCTTCGCGACGCGCTCGTCGTCGCCCGCCGGCTCGACATCGTCGCTCGCGAGACCCTGGTTCTTCCAGCGGCTGATCGCCCACTGCCAGCGCCGCGCGAGCGCGTTGTCGGTCGTGCCGCCGGCGTCCTTCAGCACGCCGAGCACATCGTCGCTGTCGAGGATCGAAAACCGTGGTTTCAGCCCGATGCGCTCGCCGTCGGCGCGCAGGATGCGCACCCCGAGCGCATGGAAGGTGCTGACGACGAGGCTAGACGCCGCACGCGCGCCGACGATCGCCTTCGCGCGCTCGCGCATCTCCTGCGCCGCCTTGTTCGTGAACGTGATCGCCGCGATCTGCCCCGGCGCGTAGTCCGCCTGCAGCAGCCGGGCGATCTTGTGCACGATGACGCGCGTCTTGCCCGATCCGGCGCCGGCCAGCACGAGGCAGGGGCCGGCGAGGTGGTGCACGGCGGCGAGTTGGGCGGGGTTCAGCGTGTTGGCCATGGGGCGGCGGATCATAGCCACCTCGCGGCGGTGGCCCTGTGCTAGGCGAGTTGTCGCTCAGTCTGCGTCCCGCATGCGCTGCGGAATGTCGCGCAGCCCATGCAGCACGCGCAGGATCAGGATGCAGTCGTCGGCTTCTCGATAGAACACCAGGTAGGGGAACTTGCGGCAACGCCAATGACGCAGACCGGGAAGGTCGAGCTCATGCGCGTAGCGCGGCGATCCGAGGCCGGGATCGCGAGCAATGCGGCCATAGGTCTCGTCGAGGGCATCGACGAAGGCTTCGACCGCGTGCGGCGCCTCCTCGAGGTAGTGGTCGATCGCCTCGAGAACGTCGAGGTCGGCGCGCGCGACGCGCAGAACGGGCTTGACGGTCACGCGCGCGGCACGCTCGCCGCCTTGTGCCTGCGGCCCGCGACATGCCGCCGCAACGCGTCGAAGTAGGCTACGTCAGCCGGCCCCGCGGGCGCCGAGCGCAGACCTTCGAGCATCAGCGCGCGCATGCGGTTGCGATCCTGGTCGCGGCGGATCAACTCGCGCAGGTACTCGCTGCTCGTCCCGTAGTCGCCCTCACGCACCTGGGCGTCGACATACGCCTTGAGCGCATCGGGCAGCGAGATATTCATCGTCGTCATGGCGGGGATCGGCAAGCAGCGAACTCGATTGCCAAATTTTGCCAAAGGCGCCGCACGCATGCAAGGCCGCGCGCGCCGGAGGCACCGCCGGCGGCCTTGCGCCGAAGCATCAGTTCGGACGCCGCCGCGCCAGCGCCAGTGCAGCGAGGCCGGCGAGCATCAACGCATAGGTCTGCGGCTCCGGAATCACGGGCACATCGCCAGGGCGGACGGCCATGGCGAGGAAGGCATTGCTGTACTTGTAGTAGAAGCCCTGGGAGCCATCGTAGGTGCCGAAGCCCCACGCGTTGCCCGGGCCCGGCGCGTACTCTGTACCGGACCAGTAGTAGTAGGGCACCAGATTCTGGAAGTCGCCGGTGTTGGTCATCGCGCCAGCGGTGTTTCCGAGCTCGACGTACCAGAGGTGGCCCATCTCGCTGCCAGTGCAGTTGTAGCCATAGCTATCGCCCCCTGACTGGCCGTCGCAACTGGGGTCGGGCTGGAGTGTCGTCGGCAACCGCCAGTCGTCGTAGCCGGCGAAGGTGAAGCCGTCGGCCGAGGCGACCGCCTCGTCCCAGCCGTCCGGCCCGATGGGGAGAAGGGCACCGGCATTGCGCAGCCAGGTGATGTCGAGATCGGTGTCGTAGAACGCGTCGACGACGCTGTCGCCGTCGAGGTCGCGGTCCTGCAGCCGCGGCCTGCGCCGTACCTGCGGCAGCGAGCAGCGCGCCCGCGCAGAGCATCGCTGCGCGCGAAGTGATGGTCTTCTTCATCGCAAGGGTCTCCTCGAAGGCCCTGGCGGGTGGATCGGCAGCCGCGCAACTGCAGGGCCTGGTCCGCGACGGTCCGGACTGCGCCCGGGCCACTTGAGTCTCCCCCGCCTTCCGTCAATCCCGCGATTTAGGGGGTCTTCCTCTGCAGTTCGAGGGTTCGGACCGCGCCGGCTGGCGCGCTGCCGAGGACACATCGGATCGGAAACGCGTCGGCGCCGGCTATGCGCTGGCGGCGCACGCTACCCCACAATCGCGGAATGGACAGCCACATCGCACGCGTCCCGCCGCGCCGGCAACAAGCGCTCGACCTCGCGTTCTGGCGCTCGCGCACCATGGCCGAACGCATCGCCGCCGTCGAGGTCTTGCGCACGCAGGCGGCGGCCCGATCCCCAGATGCTGAACCGCGACTTCAAAGAGTTTGCCGCGTTGCTCGACGCACGGGGCGTTGACTACCTCGTCGTCGGCGGCTATGCGCTCGCCGCGCACGGACACCCGCGCTACACCGGCGACATCGACTTCCGGGTGCGGCCGGATGCGGACAACCTCGAGCGACTGCTCGCGGCCCTGCAGCAGTTCGGGTTCGGCTCGCTCGGACTCGCGAGCGGCGACTTCACCGCGGATACGGTCGTGCAACTGGGTCGCCCGCCGCGGCGCATCGCCCGGCTGACCGCGATCGATGGCGTGAACTTCGCGGAATGAATCGCCGCCTCCGGGCGATGCCTCTGCCGACGGCGCGTCAAGTACCGCCGACGAACGGGTTGCTGCACCGCTCTTGGCCGAACGTGCTCTCCGGCCCGTGGCCGGGAACGAAGACGGTATCGTCGCCCATCGGCCACAGGCGTTCGGTGATGCTCGCGATCAGCGTCTCGTAGTCGCCGCCGGGGAAGTCGGTACGGCCGATGCTGCCGGCGAACAGCACGTCGCCGACGAAGGCGCGCTTCGCTTCGGCGCTGTGGAAGACGACGTGACCCGGCGTGTGGCCGGGGCAATGGCGCACCGAAAGCACGCTTTCGCCGACCTGCACCGTGTCGCCGTCGTGCAGCCAGCGCGTCGGTGCAAACGGCTCGGCGGGTGCGAAGCCGAACTGCCTGGCCTGCTCGCGCAGGCCGTCGATCCAGAACTGGTCGCCCGGGTGCGGGCCGACGATCGGCAGCGCCAGCTCGCGCGCGAGCGTCCCGGCGCCGCCCGCATGGTCGATATGCGCGTGGGTGAGCAGGATCTGCACGAGCCTGACGCCGAGGCGAGCGACTTCGGCGCGGATCTCCGGCAGATCGCCGCCGGGGTCGATGACGGCGCCTTCCATCGTCCGGTCGCACCAGACGATCGAGCAGTTCTGCTGGAAGGGGGTGAC
The DNA here is from genome assembly GCA_014879745.1 of Burkholderiaceae bacterium. GTDB lineage: Bacteria > Pseudomonadota > Gammaproteobacteria > Burkholderiales > Burkholderiaceae_C > CAIKUF01. The sequence continues at coordinate 15,945 of JACSRM010000282.1, forward strand.
GGGAATCGTGGCGTAGCGAAGCATGCGGGTTCGTATTGTCCGGCAACCCGGACATGGCCGGGAGTGCGCCATGCTCGAGGAGTACGCGCGCCTCCTGCGTGAGATCGTGCGCCTTCTACCGCAGCCTGAGTTGATGGTCCGCTTCGCCCTTCCTGAATTCAACGACCGAATCAAGCGCCTTGAACATCTCCGAGAAGCTCGCAAACCCATGCTCCTTGAAGTCGAACGTCGGGTCGAGCCGTTTGATCATCGGCAAGACGTTTGCCTTGTTCACCCACGGCTCGCCCTTGGATTCGGACAGGAGTCGAACCGCGCGTCGGAGCAAGTCAGCGGCATCCTCTGCAGCCTGGGCCGGAGTCTGTGTTTCGTCCCGTGCGTCCGTTCGCTTTTCGGTTTCAGCGGTCGGCTCCAGAGGAACCAGGCTGTCGTAGTAGCGAAACTCATGGCAACTCTTTGCCCAATGCTTGTTGGTGTTCTTGCGATTGCCGACACCGATCAGCATCCGGCCCGCAGCCTTGATCTTCTGGGCGACCGGCATGAAGTCGCTGTCGCCACCGAGGATGATCACGGTGCCAATGTGGCCGAAGCGGCCGATGTCCTCTGTCGCATCCAGGCACAACTTGATGTCGGCTCCGTTCTTTGCAGACGGGCCGGGTGGGAAGAGCTGGATCAGCTCGACTGCACTCTGGAGCAGCGCATCCCGATAGCGACCGAAGTACTGCCAGTTGCCATAGGCGCGGTTCACCGCTACCGGCCCGAACGATGCGGCAAGCTCGACCAGCGCCTGAACATCGATCAGCGGCTCCTGCGGTTTGAACCGCGTGTCCTGCTTGGAATAGGCGTTCTCGCCGTACTTCGCTTCGACGAGACCGGCATGCAGGTTCTCGAAGTCCCAGTACATCGCAACCGACGACGTAGCTCCGTTGGGATCGAATGCCATGTCTTCTCCTCGAATGCTCGCCAGCCGGCCAATCATCGTCAATCGCACTGTCCGAGAATCGAGATGCTCGATTCGACGTTGAAATTCTCTGCGAAGCTGCCGATGAACTGCGACAGGCGACCGGGCGAAAATCACACCATGACGCCCCACGTTCCGGCCACCGCGCCACCCTCGACCCACGATACGACCCGCATCGACGACACGCGCATCGGCGCGGTGCGCCCGCTCGTCACGCCGGCGCTGCTGCAGGAGTGGCTGCCGGTGCCGCCGGCGGCCGAGGCGCTCGTCGAGCACAGCCGCGCGGCGATCTCGCGCATCCTGCGTGGCGAGGACGACCGGCTGATC